>CBRAFL010000516.1:0-1703 GCA_967755055.1 uncultured bacterium | reverse complement strand
AACGTGAGTGCACCGTTTGCGCGTGCGACGTTTTTCGGGCCTCCGATAACTGCGTCTAACGTCAGCCCACAAATCATCCGATCCATTGCGACCTCAGGCGGACGCAGAGAGCTATTCCATCCCATCGGCAGCGCGTAAAGGCCGCCGCTTAATTGCTCCCATTCCACACTCGACGTGGCGTAGCCTGCATAATCGGCCGGAGCCACATCGCAGAGGGTCTGAGGAAGACCGAGTTCACGAGCGACCTGGGTCGCGCAGTGCGCATCCAAATCTTCGTGACGACCAAATGTCAGACAACTGGGGCGATGATCGAGCGCGGTGGCGAAGCCGGCCAGCAAACGAGAATCCAGCCCGCCGGAGAGCTGAAGTCCCGGCGTCCGCGACGATTTGAGCGCAGCCTGGAGAAATGAAAGATGCAGCGTCGCGGCTTGATCAACAACCTCGTCCACATTTTCCAACGAGGGTTCTTCCTCCGCTGAGGGAGGTGAAACTTCGCGGATGTTTGCACCGGGCGAACAGAACAGGACATGATCTGCTGGCAGCCGACGCACTCCGCGCCAGAGCGTGCGGCCCCCGACGATTCCGCTGGTGAGAAGCAAAGCGGCCACGCCGTGCAGGTCCATCGAGCTCTGAAAAACAGGATGGCAGCGAAATAATTCCGGGCTGGTTGCGATCAAGACGACGCCAGCACTTTGCCAGTGATAAAGAGGAAACACCCCAAGCACGTCGGCTTCGGCGCGGACGCCGTGATGGGGATGAATCAGGAGCGCGCTATAAAAACCATTCAGTTGATTCCGGCTCGACCAATCGCGCTCATGGCGAACACGGAGATTTTCCGCAGTGGCAAAGGCGCCTTCGACGTCGTGCGGTTCCCCGAACAGAATACAGTCTGGTCCGTTGGCGTTGGGCGCGACGGCACGAGCGACGGGAGCTTGAGGTGCGGCCGCCCACGCGAGCGCGTAATGGGGCGCGAGCGTCAGCTCCGCCTGCAAACGGGGCAGAAAAGCCACGCGATCCCGAGCCTTCAACGCCGCCACCTTTCGGCGAACGTGATCAGGGTCGATGATCAGGAGAAAGTTTGCCATGACACTCGAAAACCCCTCTCCGAAGAAAAATTGTGCCGCTGCGAGTTCAGATGATCACTTCAGTCACTTGAAAAAAACAAGGCCGCTCAGTGCTGGAGCGGCCTGTTGAGAAGACACAGACACTATCGTCAGACCGGTACCGGCAGGCTTTGTAAAGCGGCGCCACCGCGAACGCGGCGGTACGCAACAAAACCAACCAGCAGTGCCGCACCCCACGCTGCATACGTGGCTGGCTCAGGCACAGGCGTGAAGGAGACAGTGACGTCGCCCTTATTGACAGTGGCATTCTCTGCCACCTGGAAATCAGCCGGGGTCACGTGCACGTGGAACTGCACGAGGAAGTTCTGAATTTGGATCGGAGCAGGCTGCGTATACGTGATACTGAACGTATCCGGAATTCCGCCACCGATGTTCGGAGTGTTATCGATATGAAACAAGATCGAGGAGATCGCGAGCGACTCCACGGTGGGCGCCGTCAAATTCAGCCCGATATTGAAACTGGCGGTTTGCGCGCCCGTTCCAATCTTGGTCATACCATTGGTGATGGTGAACAGACCCACCTGAATCGGATCGCCGGAACCAACGTTGCTGAATGCGACGCTGGAGAACTCGATTTTT
>CBRAFL010000515.1:0-1921 GCA_967755055.1 uncultured bacterium | reverse complement strand
AGCGCTACGTCCGCCGGTTTTTCGACCGCCGACAGCGGCATCTCGACGTACTGCTTCGCCTTGGACGTTCGCGCGACTTCAGGTCGGTCCAGCGCGATGATCAGCGCAACGCATGCCGCCGCGAGTCCGCCGGTGATATAATAAATTTTCGGAAACCGCAGCAGCGTCGCCTTCTTTTTCCTCGGATACGGATCCAATTGCCTCACCGGTTCCACCGGTGTCGTCGGCTCGACCGCCAGCGCCATTTCGAGCTGCGCCACCGTCGCGCGGATCTCCTCCACCGCGGCCTGCGCCGCCGGATTGTTGCGCAGTGCGGCTGCAAACGCCGCGCGCTCGTCGCCTTCCAGTTCGCCAAGCGCGTAGGCGGTGAGTTTCGGATCGTCGGGCAAAATCTTAAAATCGTTCATCATCATTTCTCCTTACGGCCGCTGCGCGGCGAATTCCGCGCGCAATCGCGACACGGCGGTGTGGATCAGAAAACCAACATTCCCCATCGAGAGCTGAGTGATGCGGCTGATTTCCTTGTAGCTGAAACCGTTTTGAAATTTTAGCCGCACGACTTCCTGTTGGTTCGGCGGCAATCGGTCGATCATCCGCAACATCGCCGCGTGCGTCTCCGCCTGTTCGAGCGTGCGGCCCGGTCGCGGATCCGCTGCTGTCACCCGCTCCACCTCCCCTTCTTCGAAGCGTTTCATGCGATGCTCCTTTCGCATGACATCCATCGCGCGATTCCGGCATACCGTGAACAACCACTCAACGGCGTGCCCGTCCACCGTCTCCGGTGACTGGCCCATGAGTTTAACAAACGTGTCCTGCACCACATCGCGCGCCCGGTCTGGATCACCGAGCAGTCGCGTCGCATAACGGATGAGCGGAGCTTGTTGCTCGGCGAAAGTACGTTCCAAAAATGTCGCGTTCTCATTCAGCTGATCCCGTCCTGGCGGAGATTCGTTGGACATGGGTTCTGTAAACAAAACGCGGCAGCTCGCCGTTTCTTAGAAAGTTTCGTTCACCGCCCCCGCACGGCGCAAACTTGTATTCAGGTCCGCTCGGAAAACTACGGAAGGGACACCAACTCCCGGCTTGCCAACCTCCGCCGCGCCGTTTTTTCTTCGCTCCGAACCCGCCACCCATGACGACCCGCGCTCTCAACTCCCTGATTACCGTGGCGCACGCGGGTTGCTCGATCTTCTGAGTCGAGTTCAAGCCCGCCGCCATCGAGCGGGCCCCTTGGAAAACCAGGATGTTTTCACCGCAGCCCGCTCCGACCCGAGCGGGTTTTGTTTTTTAATCATCCTCATTTTCCATGTTTTCCCAATTTCACACCATCTGGTCCATCATGCGGGGCCACCGTCTGCGCTACGGTTTCGCGCTCGGCAGCCTCGTCCTCGCCACCGTCATTACGTTCGGCGTGCCGCTCGTCGGCAGCGCGACCATCGACTACGCCGTCGCCACCAAAGCGGTCGACGCGGATACTCCTCTGCTCATTCGCATCATGCTCCGCGCCCTCGGCGGCGCCGAACATCTTCGCGCTCATCTCTGGCTCGCGCCGCTCGCAATGGTCGCGCTCAGCCTGGTGAGCGGCGCTTTCAGTTATCTGAAAGGCTGGCAGGCCTCGCTCGCGAGCGACGGCATCGCGCGTCGCCTGAAAGACGATCTCTACGATCATCTCAACCGCCTCCCCGCGCACTACCACGACCGCACCGATACGGGCGATCTCGTGCAACGTTGCACGAGCGACGTCGAAACCGCGCGTCAGTTTCTCGCGACGCAAGTGATGGAAATCGGCAACGCCGCCATCCTCACCGTCTCCGCGTTACCACTCCTTCTTTCGCTCAACGTCCCCATGACGCTGGTGTCGTTCGCGCTCATCGGTCCGATCATCGCTTACGGCTACATTTATTTCCGAAAGATTCAGCAC
>CBRAFL010000514.1:0-1958 GCA_967755055.1 uncultured bacterium | reverse complement strand
AGAAAGACATCGCCGCGCTCGGTTTGGGCGAACCGTATGCGGTATTTGATTACCATCAGAATTTCGGAGATCGGCCCAACACGCCCGACTATGTACTGCACTCGAGCCGGTCAGACGCGGCGGTGGGACCCGTGTCGCGCCTCGCGGCGCCCACGGATTTTGCTCCTTACTACGCGCGGATTTCCGCGCTGACCGGAATTGCTGACGTGCCCTCGGATCTGACCACGCAGGAAACTCTCCGCGGCTACATGGTCGCGCGCGGCACGACCTTGCCGCTGACGTTTGAACGCAGCGTGTACAACACCATTGCGAGCGAGTGCGTGTTTGGAGCAGCGACGGTGAAGGCGCTCGTTGATCCGGCAACCGTGACGCCGGCTTTGGAACCGATGGTTGCGGAAGCGTCGACTGGAAAGATCGACGGCAACTCGGCCGAGTAGTATCGGCCGGAGCGCGGTCCGGGCCGTCGAGTAGCGGCAGGCCTCCGCGCCTGCTGTGATCGGAGACCGGACCGGACGACACGGAGGTCGTCCCTCCATTCACTGAATACGGACAGGCACGGAGGCCTGCCGCTACCCCACAAAAAAATGCGTCTACCGTCCCGCAGTATCTGCGGCCGCGGTACTTCCTCGATGCTCGTCCAGCGGTTCGACCGCTCGCGCGGCGCGTACTCTTTCTTTGCGCAGTTCGACTGACTTCGCCACTGCGAGGAATTCATAGTAACCGTGCAGGCGGGAAAAAATGTAGCCTTCGCGTCCGTCGAGAAATCCTGCTTGAAAAATGTAGACGTAGAGAAAGCGAAGCAGCGGGCGAAAAGGAAGACGGCGGACGGCGCGCTTGAGTATCCGTCGCGCCCGCACGTGACCTGATTGAGGCGAAGACGCACGGGTGTGATCGAGCCCTACCTCCAGCTCCAGTCGCGCTTCCCAATTCGAATACCGGTTGTGTTTCTCCACGAACACGTCGATCGAGGCGAACGCGTAGTGATCCATTTCGCAGCGAAGACGCCCGGTCGTGCCTTGCACAAAAATGTGCTCGTGGACTTCGTTGTCACCACTCTGCGTGGCGCCTTGAACGAGTCGTTCGTAACGTCCGAGTCGGTGCTTAAACAACCGCAAATTCCAGTTGGGATAGTACGCGTGGCGCAGCCAGCGGCCCATAAACATAAAGCGGCGGTTGATCCAATAACCGGCGCAACCGCGGCCGTCGGCGGCGATCACTTCGCCGATTTCCGCCGCCGATTCGGACGGCATGACTTCGTCCGCATCGAGGATCAGCACCCATTCGTGGCGAAAGGGCAGGTTCTCCAGCGCCCAATTCTTTTTCTTCGGCCAGATGCCGTTGAAACGAAATTGCACGACCTCCGCACCGAAACGACGCGCGACCGCCGCCGATTGATCACTACTGTTCGAGTCAACGACGATGACCTCATCCGCCCAGGTCACAGATGCGAGGCAACGCGGTAAATTGGCTTCCTCGTTGCGAATCGGAATGAGGACGGAGACTGGGATCTTATTCATGAGCCCGCCTCTGACAGCATATCAGGCGTGTTGTCTCATCCAGAGCATCAGGCCGAGGGTGTTTTTTAAGGGTGTCGAGTGAATGATCGGATCCTGCATGTGGCGAACCGTTACCCGGCAATCTGGAACGACCTGCGCTAATATCTCCGGGCGAAAAAGCCCGTGGGCCGCAGTTCTGGCGTCCTCGGCGAGAGAGCGCACGACGCGCCAGCCGGGACTGTTGAACCCCATGGTGCGCACGTAAAAACGCGGGTCGCGTCCGAGCCACGCGCGACAGCGCCGATTCAATTTCACCAGGCGACGGCGGACATCGTAAACCAGGGAACGTTTCGCCCCGAGCAGCGGGATCGTATCCAGATAGTTGCGATCAAGCTCCAGCCGGGCGAGTCGCGGAAAGCGGGAGATCAGCATGCGCGTTTGAACCTGACGCTGCTTCACGAC
>CBRAFL010000513.1:0-2156 GCA_967755055.1 uncultured bacterium | reverse complement strand
GGACTTCACCCTCTGCGCCGACCAGAGCTTCGTGACTGGGCAGACTGGAGCCATCGACCCAGCGGCCTTCAACAAGTGTGCGACGACAATATTGGGGGATGCCGCGTTCATTCTGATTAATTAAAGCCGCGAGCGTGGCCATCGCAACGCGGCCCACCTCGAGTGAGTTTTGGTCGACGCCGGAATCGAAGTGTCCGTCGAGCAGGCTGAGTCCGGCAACGCCGACGTCGTCCGGCACCCGGCAGTCAGCACGTTTCAAAAGTTCCGGGAGGCTGCCAAAGGCGCCGATGATCGCGTCAGGCTTGGTCGTGCGGAGCCATTTTCGCAGAGAGCGAACGTCGACAATGGTGCTTTCCTCACTCAAGGCCAGTGGAGCGAGATGGCGCCGAAGCGGGACGTGCACATCTTGCGCGCTCAGGTAACCTGCGCGGAAATTGCCGCCGGTGTTTCGATCGAAACGTTGTGAGCTCACGTATCCAATCCGTCGATAGCCTCGTTCCCAGATTCGCTCGAACGCCATCGCCGCGCAGTTCAGCTGATCGCTGGTGACGATATGTGCACGGGGTTGCTTGACGGAGATGCCGAGGCGAACAAGTGAAAACTGGCTCCAGTTGAAATCGGGCAACGCGAGACCGTTGGTGTGCGGCGGAATGAGAATGCCGCGGACATTCCGGGCGATGAGGATTTGCTCCAGTCGCCCCGGTGTCATGTCCTTGTTGACCGCGAACTCCTCGAGCCGGTAGCCCAATTGTGCGGCGTATTCGCTCGCGCCTCGCCAGTAAGCGTCGAACTCCTGAAAGCGACGGAGGTAGCGGGGGTTTGTCCATTGGTTGATCCACGCCACGGTCGAGCGAATCGAAACAGGTTTTTTTGCCTGACGATAGGCCGAGAGCGACGCGAGCATCGGGTCCGGTCGATAGCCGAGGCGTTCGGCGACGGCGCTGATTTCCTGGCGGCGCGCGGCGGAGATGCGAGTATCGCCTCGCAGCGCGAGTGAAACGGTAACGTGCGAGACGCCAACTTCGTTGGCGATGTCGCGCAAGGAGACGCGTGAGCCGGCAGGGGTGGGGCGGGCGGACATGATGAAGGCCGTACTGTTTGTCGAAAGGCTTACCAGTGTAAACAGTGAAACGCTGGGCTCTCTGAACCGGGATCGATTGAACCTATAGCGCCCCGCTCACCAGCGGGGTCCGTTCGCACCTTGTTCCCCCAAGGGTGCATCAACACTTCGACTGATCATGCTCCAAGCCGCCTTTTTGTTGTCTCCCGAAGCCCTGGCCACGGCCTACGGAGAGCCCATGGTTGCGCGACTACGATCCCAAGTCGGCCGCCTTTCAGTGATTGCGCCGAGCGATACGTGGCGTCAGCGGGCTGAGGCACTAAAGGACGTCGAGGTGATCTTTTCTGGATGGGGAGCTCCGCGGATGGACGATGAATTCCTGCGCCACGCGCCCAAGCTGCGCGCCATTTTTTACGCAGGCGGATCCGTCCGGTACTTTGTAACGGAAGCGCTTTGGCTTCGCGGCATTCGGATCACCACGGCTCAAACGATCAACGCGATCCCCGTCGCCGAATTCACCGTATCCGCCATTCAACTCGGTCTGAAACGCGTCTGGCATTATGCGCGTGAGACCCGGCGGACTCGTGGGTTTCCCACGGACCGGCCAATGCCGGGAGCGTTTGGTACCACAGTTGGTTTGGTTTCCTACGGAACAATCGCGCGCTTGGTGCGGGAAAAACTGCGGAGCCTTGATGTGGATGTGATCGTATATGATCCGTTTCTGAGCGATGACGAAGCGCAGCGGGAGAACGTGCGAAAAATTGATTTGGATACGCTGTTCGCCACGGCCGACGCGGTTTCTGTTCACACGCCGCACCTGCGTGAGACGGTTCACCTTATCAAAGGCCGGCACTTCGATCGGATGAAGCAGGGCGCATTTTTTCTCAACACCGCGCGCGGCGAAGTGGTGAACGAATCAGAGATGATTGCGGCACTGCAGCGGCGACCGGATTTGCAGGCGGTACTCGACGTGTCTGACCCGGAGCCGCCGTTGTCGGAGTCGCTGTTGTATTCACTGAACAATGTTGTCCTGACTCCGCACATCGCTGGTTCGATTGGCCGGGAATGTTTGAGAATGGGGCAGGCGATGGTGGAT
>CBRAFL010000512.1:0-2320 GCA_967755055.1 uncultured bacterium | reverse complement strand
CATTGCCGACCGGCATGCCTTCTTCACTGCGAGAA
Source organism: uncultured bacterium (assembly GCA_967755055.1). GTDB lineage: Bacteria > Verrucomicrobiota > Verrucomicrobiia > Opitutales > Opitutaceae > Opitutus. The sequence goes on along the minus strand of CBRAFL010000512.1, from coordinate 2,285 downwards.
GCGGGTTCGGTGTAGTCGAGATCAGCCTGCGCGATGACAACTCGGACATCGGAAGTGGCCTTCGCCGTCAAAACGAATGCGAACGGCAGGAGAGTAAGGGCAAGACGGATACGCTGTGACATGGGGCTGCTTCGGGTTAGCGTTCATGATCAGCACGCCTTGGAAACGGCAGTGCGAATTGCCGTGTTTAGAAGAGGCTGCGTCCAGCCGCGCGAGAACTAGCGTGGTTTTGTCGTTAACCTGACGGATGGTCGGCTGGCGCTCGTACGCGGTGGGGCGAGCGCGCCACCTAAGAAGCCGACAAAAGGAGCGGCTAATCTAATCTCACGGTGAGAAAATCATTCCCGGTGTTGTTCCAGTTGGCATCTCACGCGGTTTGAGCATTTGCATCCATTGCCCGCCATATTGTTTGTAGGCCTGAAAACCATGTTCACCCAGCGTCGCCGTGATTTTCGTTTTCGCCTCATCGGCGAGCGCTGCGAGTTGTTGCGCACGCTGATCGGCCGGCAGTGAGCGATCCGTATTGATGGCCTGAGTACGCTGCTGAATATCTTTCTGCACCGACCAGATTTGATTGGTGGTTTCGGGCGGCAGCTCGAGGCGGGCGACGAGCTGGCTGGCCTGACGATAATTGCTGTCGGTCGCGCGCACGTACTCTTCACCGCGAACAGGCCCGAGCGCGGCCTTGATTTGCTCCGTCAATTGTTTTTGAGCCTCGGCACGCGCGCGCGATTGCTCCGGCGAAGATGGACCGTACATCATGCCCAGGCGATCACTGAACGCCTCCTTGAGCTGATAAATTTGTCGAAACTCGGCCTCGGTCGTATCGAATGCCGTGAGTTCGTAGCGAAGCTGGTTCGCGGTGTTGCTATTGCGGAGATCGTACTCGACGAGTTCCGCCGGAGTGAGCGTCTGTGCGAGCACGTCGTGCTGAGCTTTTTCGAGGCCCGCGAGCTTTTCTCGGTTGGCTAAGTAAGTGCCCGCTGAGAGAATATCCGAGCGCTTTCCATCGAAGTCTCGCAGGATTTGCCGGACTTGGTTCGCTTTATCCGGCGGGAGATTGTCGAATCGCCGCTGCTGATACACTTGGACCATTGGGTCATCGGCGTCATCGCCCAGGAGATCGTGCAGCAGTTTCCCGTGCTCGCGACCCAACTGCCGGAGAGCGAGATCGCGCTTCGCATCAAGGATGCGAGTTTTCCAAAACGGGCGGGTGTCCTCTTCGGGATCGAGCGCTTTGCGTCGCGCAATAAAGATTTCCCCAAGCCGTGCAGAAAGGATTCCGCGAATGACGTCCGGCGGAAAACCGGTCGCACGCAGGCGGGCGACGAGCGCGGGTAATTCATCGGTCTGCAAACTAGGCCAGATGTCGGGATCGATTTTGGATTGTGTTGCCAACGCGGTTGCGGACGGCGGCGGAGAGGACGTGGGGGGATCGGTCGCGACGGGCGGAGGAGAGTGGGGGCTCGTGATCAACAGCCAGCCGAGCGCACCATTGAGCGCGAGTGATGCGGAGACGATCAGGAAGAGTAAGCTCTTTTTCATCGACGAATCAGTTGTGTGGTGGCGTTGGGGTTGGTTGGACCGGCGAAACAAATCGCGTGCTCGTTGGCGAGCCGTCAGGGCCAAAAGTGAGGGTGCCTCCGCGCTCGATGACGGAGAGCCAGTTGGCGGTTTTAACATAGTCGTTTCCCGCAGTCGTCCCGAGTGAGGTGACGATTTGTCCTTTGACCGTCTGGGCGAGGGCTAGCAGCGCGGCGCGCTTCTGATCGGAGGACTGAGCGGTGTCGTTGAAAATACGGTTGGCTTCCTGAACGGTGCCGTCGCGGAGATTGAAAACGCGTACGGCGGTCTCTGTCGGAATATTCTCGCGCTGGGCGATTCGGTTGAGTTGTTGAAATTCGAAATTCGAGTCGCGGACGTAATCCGCGTAGCGCGCATCGCCGAGAGCGACTTTGAGCTGTTCTGCGATCTTCTTAAGCGCGTCGTTTCGCTGCAGCATCAGGTCGGAGCCAACGGTGCTCATCGTTGGATAGAGCACATCTGCGAAGGGTTGCTGAATCCGATAGATCGCGCGAAATTCCGCCTCGCTTGCGTCCATCAAGGTCAACGCGGTGCTCAGGCGGTTGGCAGTCGGCGACGTGCGCATTTCGTACGCCTCGAGTTCTTCCGGCGTGAGGACCGCTGCGAGATCGGCGCGTTTCTCGCGTTCGAGGAGGGCGAGTTTTTCGCGATCCTCGGGGAGCGTGATACCTTGGGTCGCCGAGCGAACCTGCGACGTCATC
>CBRAFL010000511.1:0-2374 GCA_967755055.1 uncultured bacterium | reverse complement strand
GCGATATTCAGGTTCATCGCCAGTTTCAACGTACACGCCTGCTCGTTGGTCCCGATCACGAATCGCTTGCTGGAAATCAACGAGAGCAATGGCTCGAGTTCCGCCATCAATCCGCGATCGCCGCCCAGATAGAACACCGTCTGTCGCTGCTCCGCCGCCGGTTTGCTCCCGGTGAACGGCGCGGCCAGATAACGCGCCCCCGTGGCCGTGACGAGTTTCTCGAACTTCGCGCTGCTCGCCGCATCGATCGTGCTGGACTGCACGACAACTTTACCGGCCTTCAGCTTCGGCAGAATTCTTGTCAGCACATTTTGCACCGCTGTGGGATCCGCCACCACGATTTGAATCACGTCGGAAACCTCCGCGACCGCTTCGGGCGAATCCTTCCAAGCCGGCGCGTCAGGCTTCGACGTGCGATTCCACGAACCCGCGAGGCGACCTGCCGCCGCATAGTTTTTCGCCCACACTTCGCCGATAATGCCAAGCCCGAGAATGCCAATGGAAGTCATAGTTAAGTCTCCTTGAAAAAAATTCGGTCACACCAAGATCGTACTTCGGCGCGTAGGCACCTGCTTGTTTGTGAGTCGGGCGAGGTCTCCGACCCGCTATTTTTGTGCGTTTTACAATCCCCCACCCACGCTAGCTGGTCGTAGACCTCGCCCTACCCAGACATTCGAAGCTCACATGATCGGCGTGAGCGGTGAGCCAACGACCTTGTAGAGCCGCGTGAGAATTTCCTTGGTCGTAAACACGCCGTCCGTTCCCGGAAACGCGCCCGCTTCACGATAATGCGAATGAAATGCCGGATCGTCCGGAGCGACTTCCGTCTCTCCCGGCCGCAATTCAAAGCTGCTCGTATTCTGAATCGGCCAAACATCGATCGGACTCAACGAAAGCAAACCACCCACCAATCCATTCACAACTTCGAGTCGGAGCGGCAACGCCCGACGCGCAATCACCCAACTATTCTCCGGCCGCATGTCCTGCTCGATTTCCGCCCGCAACTCTCGCGCAATCGCTTCGTCTTCGATCAGCAGTCCCACCTCCGTATTCAGGTTCTCCGAGCGCGGATCGAGATTATAGGAGCCGACGAAAGCGATCCTGTCATCAACCACCAGCGACTTGGCGTGAATCGACAAGAACGGCGGCCGCTCCTGCTTTCCCGCCGCGATGCGCGCGGTCGCGAGCCTCGTGATCTCCGCGTACTTGGGAAGCAAGGACGGCATCGACGCCGGCAGAGGTTTGAACTCGTGCACCTCCAGATTCAGATCCTGAACGTAGCGATTTCGCAGCCGGTAATTCGCGGAGTACGCGAACAGATTGTCGGTCGACGCAAAGCTGTTCGACGAAACTTTGATGCGCAGCCCCGGATGCTTCCGCTGCATGTCCCGGATCAAATTGCGCGCCGGATTGCTCAACACCAGATAAGGAGTTTGCACCACGACACTCGTCTCCGCTTTCTCGAGTGTCGCTCTCAACTCTTTCGTGATCCGCGCAGTCTTGGAAAAGAAGCCGCGCGACTTTCCCGGTTCGTCGCAGATGAACGTCGCTTTCTTCACTGGCTTTAACCGCGCCACAAACTTTGTCGTGATCAACTCGGCATCATTCGCCTCAAGATCCATCGCGGCGAAGTACGAACCAAAATCATAATCGGCCCGTGTTTCATAGCGGCGGAACGTTCCTCTAGAAATCACCGCGGCAACGTCCGACAGCTCTCCGCTTCCCACCGCATAGCGATAATGCCAAAACTGCTCGAAGGACGTCGCCGCCTCGCGCACGGCCGCACCGACCACGAGCACGTCGCGATCTCGATAGTTCATCACCGTCGAATGATCGTAGTAGGTGTTCTCGATATTGCGCCCGCCCGTGATCAACACCGCGCCATCAAACAGCATCACTTTGTTGTGCATGCGCTGGTTGACGTCGTGAAACGAACGCACGCTCGCCAACGCCGTATGCAGCATCGAAGGCTTCAGCAGCGACAGCGCCGGACGATAAAGTTTCAGCTCCAAATTCGGATTCGCCGTCGTCACAAACGCCGCGGTCGCCGGATCCTGCTCCGAAAAAAGATTATCCGCGATGATGCGCACTTTCACTCCGCGTCGCGCCGCTTCAATCAGCTCATACATCATCAGGCGACCGCACTCGTCGTTGCTCCAGATAAACGTCTGAACATCGATCGATGTTTTGGCGTGACGAATCAGATGCACGCGCAACAGCAGCGCATCATATCCGCCACTGATGAGAGCGAGGCGATTTCCTTTCGAAGGATCATGCGCATCCGCTTCGCGAGTACACGCTGCCACACACACCCCAATCGGCGACGATTCAAACGGCGCTTCCGCCCGCGCCACCGCGGCGCTCACCAAGAGCG
>CBRAFL010000510.1:0-2416 GCA_967755055.1 uncultured bacterium | reverse complement strand
GCATTAAACGTCTTCACCTCGACACCGTCGATCTCCTTGATCCAGTCATCCGTCCGCAATCCAGCCGTGGACGCGGGGCCATTCGGTTTCACGAAATGAGCGATCACGCCGTGCGCCTCTGCGGGTTTCACCCGCCGAAAAATCGCATCGTCGTAAACCAACTCACGTGCCGTGAAACCCAATCGATCGAAATATTTTCGCTCCGCCTCGCTGAAAAGTCGCGGCTGTTCACCGAGCACCACTTTGGTCTCCACGCGCGCCTGATCCCGCAGCACCGTGAACGCCATCGCGTCTCCGGGAAGGCGCCTCTGGATTTCACGGCCGACGTATCCAATCACCACCCGGTCCGGCTTGAAACGCGGCAGCGGATGCCCGTCGATCGCCAGCACAACATCGCGATTTTTCAACCCGCCTAAATCAGCCGGACTGCCTTCGAGCACTTCGCTAACTACCACTGCAGACTGCGCACCGAGCTTGAGAAACTTCGCAACGTCAGGATCGACCGGTTCCAAACCGTAAGCACCCAGCCACGGCAGCGGACGGCCGAAAATATTTTTCGGAATTCGCTCCAAATCAGGAAGCACCTCGGCTGCCGTCAACAACGCCCCACTCTCTTCTACGTTCACCAAAATCACCGGCAATCCGCCGCGATCATCGCGCGAAAATTGCACGTAACTCTGGCCAAAAGAACTCGCCGCCAAGCCGACGAAATTTCCCGCCAGATCAAACGCCGGCAAACCCGGTCCCGCGATATCCTGCTGCGCGATCAGCGTGCGTTGCGGCAGAGATTGCACCAGCGCGATTCGGCCCGTGAGCAAATACGGCGTGAAATCTTCATCTTTATTGCGCAGCCCGATTCCCCAAATTTCCTCCGCGATCGCGGGCTCCACCGCTTCCTTCGATGCGAACTTGGTGATCGGTACAAGGTCCGCTCGAATCCCTTCAGCCGCACGGACGAAATGCCAGCCCGTCAGCGTATCCTGACCGAGATACTCGCCGGCGACGCTCGTCGAATCACCAGGTCGGTAAACTTTAAAATCCTTCAACTGCGACGGGGTCGTGCGCGGGTTAACTGAGACCGCCGGCAAAATGATGGTGCCCTGATCGTCAATGACCGTCCCATACGAAACCGTCGGACGCCGCTCCGTTTCACTCTCAACATAAAACTCCACGGCCACCACGCTCTTCACCCGCTCCGCCCAAAGCTTCGGCAGATCAGCCGCTCTCGCCGGCACGAGCCACAACAGCGCTAACACGAGTTGAAAAAGTCCTCCGCGCCGCAAGGCCGTCACAAGCGCAGCTGCGCGTTGTCGGCAAATAGTAGCGCAGGCATCCTGCCTGCCTCCCGCCAAGAAGGATGCAGGCAGGATGCCTGCGCTACGTTGAGCGTTTAGGCTCCGAAAAAGCGAATACTTCATGGTTTCAGGACGACGAGCGAAATTTGACGGTTGCGCATCACCTCGACGAGTACCGGCTCCGGCGTCGCCTCGTAGGCAGCATGGGCGCGCTTAAGGACATCAAGCGTCGGCAGTGGTTGCTGATTCACTTTCGTGAGCACATCACCCCGCGTTATTCCCGCGACACTGGCCGGATATCCGGGCTGCACACCGATCACGAGCACGCCATCCGCATCGCTCAGTTGGTTCTCGCGGGCAAACGTACGCGAAACCTTGCGCACGCTCAGCCCCCATTTTTCGAACGCCCACTCCTCGCCCACCCGGCTCTCCAATCGCTCCGTGACCACCGCGTAATCACGCGTCTCCGCTCCACGTTTGATCGTCAACTTCAGCGTCGCGCCGATTGGCTGACTGGCGATGAGGTTTTGGATCGGTGGTAACTGCTCGGGGAATCGCCCATCAATTTTCGTTCCGTTTACCGCCAACAATATATCTCCAGCTCGCAGTCCCGCCCGCGCCGCCGGTGAATCGCGGTCCACATTATTAATCAGCAGCCCGGTGTTCAGCGAAAGCGCGTAGAATCCTTCAAAGTCGCGCAGGTCGCGCGGAACGATTCCCACGTAGCTCCGCGAAATCGCACCGTTCTTCACCAGCTCCGTCATCACGCGCCGTGCAATGTTCGACGGAATCGCAAAGCCGAGATTGTCCGCACCCGCATAACCGCGGGAATTGATCCCCACGACCCGCCCCTCCGATGTGACCAGCGGACCACCTGAATTGCCGGGATTAATCGCGGCGTCGGTTTGCAACCACGTATTGAACGTGCCCGTTTCGTAGCCATTCACTCCACGCGAGTCTTCGAAATAGCGATTGTTGTTGGAAACAATTCCGCGTGTCGCCGTGCGAGTCAGACCGAATGGCGTTCCCACAGCGTAAACCGTTTCCCCGATCTCCAGCTTACCGCTGTCGCCGAATTCTGCTGATTGAAATTTCAGTTTCCGGCGTTTGATCTCCGCCAG
>CBRAFL010000509.1:0-2417 GCA_967755055.1 uncultured bacterium | reverse complement strand
GGCGAGAGTCGCATCTCGGCCGAGGATTACGCGGTCGCATTGCTCGACGAGATTGAGCAACCGAAACACATCCGGCGCCGCTTCACGCTCGCGTACTGACGGAGTTGGACCGCATGACCGCACGGTCATCGACCGTGCGGTCCGTGTGTGGGTGGCGTAGCGGCAGGCGTCCCTGCCTGCCGGGGTCGAAGATCGAGGTTCGGAGTTCGGAAGAATCGAAACTTGAAAATCAAAATTCAAAAATCAAAAGACCAGCCGGCACGGAGGCCCGCTGCTACGCGGAGATGGACTGTCTATAACAAGCCATGGTCTTTCGACCATCGCTCGAATTCAGTCTGCAATTGATCAAAGCTTTCGATGATGAAGAGCGTATCCTGAAAATGCCAGATGTCGTAAGGTTGCACCGCCAGTCGCTCGGGAGTGAACGGCTCCTTGTGCACTTGATCGGTGAGGCTGTGCTGCATTTCCCCATAGGAGGAAATGATGCCATTGCCATAAACCCGCAGACCGTCGCGGTTCCGAATCAGGCCAAACTCGACCGTAAACCAGTAGATGCGTGTGAGCGCCTCCTCGACCGCGGGGTCTTTGCACGCCAGCGCAGCCTGCCCCATCTTTTGATAAAAGTCGGCAAAGCGCGAATGAATGATCATCGGCGTGTGCCCGAAGATATCGTGAAAGCAGTCGGGCGCAGGAGTGTAGTCGAGTTCCTCCCGCGCCCGAACGTAGTCAGTGCATGGAAAAATGCGTCGCGCGAGATGCGAGAAAAAATCGTGCGCGTCGAGTAGTCCCGGCGTGCGGGCGAGTCGCCAGCGCGTCGCCTTAAACAAACGGCGACTCACATCGCGCAGCGCGGGAATCCGGTCGTGTTCGAGTGCGAGTTCCGCAAGCCCTGTGAGAAATTCGTCCGCCGCCCGACCGGGAAGCAGCGTTTCTTGTCGTGAGTAAAGCGTGCGCCACACGTCTTGCTGCTCGTCGGTGTAAGCTGGATATTCGATCTCGTCGCCAATCGGAATCGGCTGCGTAAGTTTAATAGGAATACACCGGGGATCGTTGCCGGCGGTCGCAGTCGCCGAGGCCGAAGTGGATGGGGAAAGGGGAACAGCGTTGTCCATGGTGGCGGTTTTGAGAGGCGATCGTGGGGTGACGAAGCGCGGAGCCGTTTTCGCTGGCGGACGTTACCACGGGAGCCCGGTGTTCGCCATAGGCCGAACGGAGTAAACGATCGGCGTCGGAATCGCTGGTCTATTTTAATTTCACATCAGTGGAGGATGACGTAAGCTTCACTCACTGTCTGCCATGCGTCTCGCCACCATCTTGCCCAAGGCAAAGGCCGAACCGGTTGTGGTCATCGGCGCGCCTGATGGCGCTTGGATCGAAGTGGGTTCGATCGCCGGGCGGCCGGTGCACCGGCTAGAGGACGCGTTACCAGGATTATCGACGGAAGGCTTGTCATTGGTGGAGGAAGCAGCGGCCTGGCGCGGTCTGCGTTATCGGACGGGCGAGTTTTTGTTTCTGCCACCGGTGCTGCGACCGTCGACGTTCCGAGATTTTTACGCTTTCGAGCAGCACGTGAAAAGCGCGCGCGCCCGTCGCGGACTCGCGATGATCCCTGCGTGGTACGAGATCCCTGCTTTCTATTTTTCAAATCCCAACTCGCTCATCGGCCACGACGCAGCCGCATTCGCGCCGGCGGGTTGTGCCGAGCTGGATTACGAGCTGGAATTGGGAATCGTCATCGGACGTGGCGGGAAAGATATTGCGTCCGAAAATGCCTGGAATCACGTCGCCGGTTTCACGGTGCTCAACGATCTCAGCGCGCGTGATCTTCAGCGTCAGGAAATGTCAGTAGGGCTCGGGCCAGCGAAAGGAAAGGACTTTGCGACCGCGGCTGGCCCGTGGTTGACGACACGCGACGAGTTTTCCGACGTCATCGCCGACGAGCGACTCACGTTGGAAATGATCGCGCGGGTGAATGGACGCGAATTGTCGCGCGGCAATGTGGCGAGTCTGCATCACACGATCCCGCGCCTGATTGCCCACGCATCGCGCGATGCCGAACTTTTCCCCGGCGATTTGTTCGGTAGTGGAACGGTCGGTACGGGCTGTATCCTCGAACTCGGCGCAGAAACAACCGGTGGCTGGCTCAAACCGGGCGACGTGGTGGAACTGGAAATCGAGCGGCTCGGCGTGTTGCGCACGCGGATCGTGGCGCGGCCGGAAGGCGGACACACCCCGCCCTCCGGGCACCCCTCTCAAGAGGGGACTTCGGCTGTTTGAATCTCAGGGAATTCCCCTCTTGAGAGGGGTGGCGCGCAGCGACGGGGTGTGTGATTGGGAATTTTCAAACACTCCTTGAGCTCCCGAACAGGACTACCTCGGACGTACCCCACCACGGGAGCGGCGGGACAGGTTTGTGC
>CBRAFL010000508.1:0-2497 GCA_967755055.1 uncultured bacterium | reverse complement strand
TGTCCTGATTTTCGCTTGCGGTCTTGCGCAAGCCGGAAAGCGTCGCGCACTTGCGATGATCACGTGCCTCCGTTCATTCACCACGCTCGTAGCCGCTCTCGCCATCGCCTCTCCCGCTTTGCCTAACGACATGGCTTCTCATCCACTTTTCATCGGCACCTACACCCGCGATGGCGGCAAAGGCATTTACGCGATCCAGCTCGATTCCACTACCGGTGAACTCAGCGAACCTCAGTTGGCGGCAGAGACCCCGAACCCGTCGTACCTCGCGCTCTCACCCGATCGCGCGAAGCTTTATGCCGTCAGCGAATCCGGCGCGATGGCCGCCGCTTTCCGCGTTCAACCGGACCGTGCTCATTTGACTTCGTTACTCACGCCGCAAGCCGCAGGCGGTGTTGCGCCCTGCCATCTCGCAGTCGATCACACCGGCCGCGCCCTGCTCGTCGTCAACTATCACACCGGCGTCGTCGCTTCGCTCCCCATTCTCAAAGACGGTACGCTTGGACCCGCCGCGAGCGTGATTCAACACCACGGCTCCAGCGTTGATCCCGACCGCCAGACTTCTGCGCACGCGCACTCCGTCACGATCTCGCCCGACAACCGCTTCGCTCTCGTTTGCGATCTCGGGCTCGATAAAATTTTCACTTACCGACTGGACCCCGCAACCGCGACGCTCACTCCTGCTGAACCGCCGTTCATCGCGACTGCGCCTGGCTCCGGCCCGCGTCATTTCGCTTTTTCTCCCGACGGAAAACACGCTTTTGTTGTTAGCGAAATGGGCGGCACGCTCGCCTCATACAAATATGATTCCGAGCGCGGCACGCTCAAGCAACTCGATCTGCAATCGACGTTGCCCAAAGATTTCCATGGCGAAAACAAATCCGCCGCGGTGAGGGTTCATCCGAACGGCCGCTTCGTCTACGCCTCGAATCGCGGACCCGACAGCATCGCGGAGTTCAGCATCGATTCAGCCAGCGGCCGATTGACCCAGGTTGAAGTCGTTCCCACCGGCGGAAAATCACCACGCGATTTCGCACTGTCTCCTGATGGCAAGTGGCTCGTGGCAGCTCATCAGGATTCCAACTCGCTGACGGTCTTCCGCGTTTCGCCAGAAACCGGCCGGCTCATCCGCGCCACCGGGAACGCGAGAATTTCAATGCCGGTCTGCGTTCTGTTCGCTGACTGAGCTCTGCTGCCGCACCGCAGGAAATCATCGTTCTCATAATCATTCTCTTTCTCGTTCTCGTTTTCTCCGGACGAATGCCGAGAAAGAGAACGATTACGAGAACGATGAGATGTTGGCGCCCCGAATCAACCCACCTCGGCAACGCGTCACGACTTTAAGAATACGGCGTCGAGTGCCGCGGCGAGCTCCGACACGCTGAACGGTTTGCCTAGCACCACATGGGCGCCAAGACCCTTTGCCGTTTGCAAATAATGATCGCGCGAGCCGCGTCCGCCACCGGACATCGCAACGATCCGCGCTTCCGGTTGCTTCAGGCGCAATTCCCCGATGACTTCGATTCCGTCGCGCTCCGGCATCAGTAAATCGGTGATCACTACATCGAACTTGCTCAGCCCGATCGCCGTGAATGCTTCCGTTCCATCCGCCGCGCTCGTCACCTGATAGCCCATCTTCCTCAACGCCTCGCCAAGCAAGGCCCGGAGCTGTGCATTGTCGTCTATGACTAAAATCGAGCGCATGGTCACAATTCAAAACAGCTCTAACCTGTGCTTTCCTCGCGTGTCCGGAAATTAACCGGGACTAAAACTGCGACTACAAGTCATCACGCGGCAGAAGGTACCAATCCCTCAATGGTTGAGAGCAGGAGCTGGTTGGCAAAAGGCTTCTCCAACACGGCGTGAGCCCCGAGTCCCTTGGCGATCTTCAAATATTGATCGCGCGATACGTGACCGCCCCCAGACATCGCAATAATTCGGATACCAGGAAATTTCTTTCGCAGTTCGCTGATGACCTGCATGCCGTCCTTCTCCGGCATGATGACGTCAGTCAGCACAATATCGAACGTCTCTGCGGCGAGCGCTTTGCTCGCCTCTTTGCCGTTGCCTGCGCCTGACACACGGTGCCCCGCGTCCATGAGAACGCGGCTCAAGATTTCCCGAAGGGCAGGTTCGTCATCGATCACGAGGATCGAGCAAGATTTCATCGCCTCAAACTAGCTCTGAGTCTGTTCACCACGCAAGCCTCACCTATTGTTCCGATCCCTAGGCACTGAAGTTTCCCGGCTTCGACCGGTGCAGCAGACCGCGTCAAAGCGTTAGCCGGGGGACCAATCGACTCTCAATTTTAAGCCGCATAGCGGAACAGATATACGCCGTTCAGATCGACCGCCCTCACCCCGCCCCGATCGCCGACGGGCTGCCAGAATTCCCCTATCTGTGGGCGCTAAAACACCCGCGCGTACGGCGGAATTATCGCCAAGGTGTGTCTTCGAAATACCCGGCGGGAGGAAACCGCTCATGGGATCTGCCAATG
>CBRAFL010000507.1:0-2514 GCA_967755055.1 uncultured bacterium | reverse complement strand
GTAAATGCCGACGCGATCCTTCGGCACCGCTTCCCAATTCACGCCGGAATCCACCACGGCTTCTCGCGCACAATAAATACTAATGCTCCCCGCGCGCGTGCCGACGCGTACTTCTTTTTTCTTCTGATAGCGCAGCGGATCGTAGTCGCAGATGCCGGCGAGTTGGGAACCCATGTAACGAACATCGGTCCGCTTGATGCCGGCGATTCCGTCGAGCAGGTTCCGTCGAAATTCTGCAAGAGAGTTTCCGTTCGGGGCAGTGAGTCCGACACCTGTGATGACGATGCGCGAAGGCTTCATGAATTGGGCAAAAGGGAAATCGCTACTCAAGCGCCGCTCGAAAGCAATACCACGCTCGGCCGCGGCGTGCGAACAGGCGAATTTTACGCTTCGCTGAGGCGGATCGGCTCATTTATCCGACAGGTAAGGCGAGGCGTCCCGCCGAGCCGCGATTTATTTATCCCTAACGATATCAGCACGGATCACCCGGAGGGTTCGCCCTACGCTTTCGTCCTTCCCGCCGCAATCCATGCGCGAAACGCGTTAATTCGCGAAAAACCCGAACGCTTATCCTGCGGATTTGTCATTGCGGGCTCCCAGCCAACCTAGCAATCCATCTGGTCCGCATCCCTTTATCATGAACGTTCTTGTTGTCGGAGGAGCCGGTTACATCGGCAGTCATTGTGTTCGCCAACTGATTGCCGCCGGACATCGCCCGGTCGTGGTCGATAATCTCGTCTACGGCCACCGAGCCGCAGTCGATTCCTCCGTCGCTTTCCACGAGATTAATCTCGGCGACGAAGTCGCGATCGAACGCGTGCTACGCGCCGAGCAAATCGATATCGTGATGCATTTCGCCGCGTACTGCTACGTCGGCGAATCGGTTACTGATCCGCTCAAATATTATTTCAACAACGTCGACGCGACGCTGCATCTCTTGCACGCGATGCTCGCCGCGAAGGTGCGGAAATTTGTTTTCTCGTCCACGTGCGCGACCTTCGGCGTTCCTGCCAAGCTGCCCATCAACGAGGATTTCCCTCAGGCTCCGATCAATCCCTACGGCCAGACCAAGCTCGACGTTGAAAACGTCCTCAAAGCCGTCGCCTCTGCTCACGGTCTCAGCTTCGCCGCATTCCGTTACTTCAACGCCGCCGGAGCCTCCGAGGACGGCGTGATCGGTGAAGATCACAATCCCGAGACGCACCTCATTCCGCTCGCGATCGACGTTGCAACCGGCAAGCGCCCGCACCTTCAACTTTTCGGCACGGATTATCCAACGCCCGACGGCACATGCCTCCGCGACTATGTTCACGTCGACGATCTCAGTCGCGCACACATCGCCGTCTTCGACAAACTCGCGGAGCCCGGCACGCAGCTCTTCTACAATCTCGGCACCGGCAATCCCACGTCGAACCGCCAAGTGATTCGCGCAGTGGAGAAGGTCGTCGGTAAACCGGTGAAGGTCGTGGAGAATCCGCGTCGCGCCGGTGATCCGCCCGCGCTCTTCGCGGATTCGCGTAAAGCGCAAAGCGAGCTCGGCTGGAAAGTGAAATTTCCCGAAATCGAATCGATCGTCGCGACCGCGTGGAAGTGGCACTCGACCCACCCGAACGGTTACGGCGATCGCTGATTGATGACTTGGAGCGCAGTGAAAAATGCGCCGCGGGCCCGCGATTGAGCCAAGTAGGGCGCGGCCTCCGACGCGCCCTCTCCGGCGCACCAGCGCGGTGGCAGCGTTACATTTTCGTGACGTGTCATGTCGGAATTTCAGACAGATCACCAAACCGCGTCGCTCCCGCTCAGTGAACACCCACCCTTTGCCCGTCCTTGCGAAGGAGGCTCCGCCGACTGCGGCAATCCACCAAGAACTCGAGCTGGATCCACGCGCGCTCCTCCTCTTGTCTTGATGACAATCGGCGGAGTGCCTCAAAAACAAAACGCCTCATCGCTCCCCTCGTTCCACGGCGTTCAAAATTTCTCCGCTTAAAATTCACGAAACCATTTTTCGATCGAGGCGTCCCTTGATGGATGGATGCTCACCTTTCTTCGCTATCGCCTCAAATTCTTGATGAAGATTTGCAGATCGTGCGGGCGACCCTTGCCTCGATCTCCGACGATGTGAATCGTCTTTCCCCGCACGCCGGCCAGGCCGTCCACGATGCGCTCGAAAAAATCGACAAGGCGCACGCGGAATTCGTCCGATCGTCGCGTCCCTAGCCGAAGCCTGTTATTGACCGACGGACGGACATGGATCGATTCGGCTTCAAATTGGCGATGTTCGACAAAGCCGTGAGCTTTTTCGCGCGACAAGCCGTCCAGTTTGCGCCTGCGTTTACCGGTTCGTTTCCGGGATCCGGCCTGTGTTCGTTTGTGATCGTTCACGCTCACACCTGGTTCGTCAGACGCTTCGGGCCTCAATTACCCACGCACCCGAAAATCCTTCAACCCACGCAGGAAAATTCGACGACACACATATTACGTAATACGTAATATGTAGGCTTGGGCCGAAAATTC
>CBRAFL010000506.1:0-2538 GCA_967755055.1 uncultured bacterium | reverse complement strand
CATGGTCGACGGCGGCCTCACGCTCCCCCGCCTGTAGGTTGCGCGCTTGTCCGCCTCTGGCGTGGCTCGCCGCGCAACGATCGGAGATCGTTGCCTCGAATCGGTCGGCGCGTCACCACGGCGGGTAGGGCCGAGGCGTCCCCGCCGAGCCGTGTTCGAGTGCAGCTTACCCGATTGTCACCGACGTGACGGACCTTCACCGACGCAAGATTCTACTGCCACCGGCCAACACGGACCGCATGAAAGCCGAGGTTCCCGCTTGCTGAGGAAGTTCTGGCGATTACGATCCTGTCATGCCGTTAACCTCTGATCTTGCTGCGCGGCTCCGGCGATTGTCCCCTCGCGAGAAAGCAGCTGTTGCTGATCATCTTTGGCGTGAGGCCGAGGCAAAGCTTCGTCCGACAACTTCACAGTCTGCGGTTTTGAATCGGAGAGCAGCAGAAGCTTTGCGCCATCCCGAAAAACTGAAGCCCGTTGGAGATGCGGTACGCCGATTGAGGCGATGAAGCCGTTTCGGGAGGCGGTCGGCTATGACGATGACCTTCAGTCTGCCTACGATTATTACAAAACCTATAGCCCAGCGGCCGCCGGCCGTTTTGTCGCAGCCTACGAGAAAGCCGTCGATACATTGCAGTATAATCCGTTTATCTGCCGCTCTCGAAAGAACGGCTGGCGCCAGATGATCATCAAAGGCCATCCGATTTTCTCGGTTTTCTATAAAGAGTTTCAGGATTTTTGGCTGTTGGCCGGTATCATTCCGACGGTTCAGGACCCGGATTCGATTCAAGCGCGATTGTTGATCCGCGAAGTTCACGAAGGCGAAAATGGCTAACTGCGTCCTGACGCATACTCGCATCAACCGCGCTCACGTTCGCAGCACTCGCTGGCCAAGAAAACAACCATGAAAATTCACCCCGTCATCCTATCCCTTTTCTCAGTCGTACTATTGGCGGTCGGTTGCGCAACGTCTCCGTCACTCGGTTACAACGACTCCTCTACCGACAGCTTGATCGGAGCGTGGCGCGGGAAAATACAGTTCAAAAGTGGCGCGTTTGCGACGGTCAAGAACCTCGAATTCATGTACGTATTTAACGCCGGTGGCACCATGACGGAGTCGTCGAACTACGACGCCTCGCCTCCCGTGCCGCCCGCCTATGGTGTATGGCGAAAGATCAGCCCCTTGCAGTACGAGGCGAAATACACCTTCTATGCGACGAAGGCGCCGAAAGCTTTTGAAGATATCGCCGAAGGTGGCGGCTGGTCACCCGGAGGCTGGGGAGTTCTGACCGAGAAAATCACTCTCGCTGCAGACGGAAAATCTTTCGACTCGACCATTCGGTACGACGGGTTTGATGAAACCGGCAAGGCTACCGAAACCGGGAGCGAAGCTGGCGCACACGTCGTCCGGATGGGGTTCTGAGCAACAAAGCCGAATTAATCACCCATCGCTACGAGTTCGCGTAATCGTGCATCGCTCGATTCGCCAAGCACGCCCTCCGGCAGCGTCCACCAGGGAATTCCGTTTCGCAGCACCTGCAGAGCGGCTTGCTCCCGGCGAAACTCAAACGCACGCTCGCTCGTAAACAACTTTGCCGTCGGCGCATCACCTTTCGCGATACACGCCAGCCAGAATTCTCCGGCGTCGTGTGCGGAACGCAGCACTGGCATCGCCGAGAGCGAAGTTAAGATATGGCCGCTCGCACCCACCTCGACGCATTCGCCTTTTCGGCCGCCTGACAAATCCGCGATGGTTGACACTCCCGTCGGAGTTCGCACTTCTGCGCGACCGACTTCGGGCGCGGAGCGGATAAGTGAATTTCTCAGCGTGTAGCTCGCCGCAAATCCGCACTCGGCCGACCAAAGCCTCCGGCTCGTTTTGATGTGATGAATTCGCACGTGGCACTCCGGTCCTGCGATTAGCCACGTTCTCACTTCCACATCCGGCCACGGCAGCCAGCGCGAATACGCGACACCTTCGTGGACTTGCTCATCGTAGCAATGTTCACGCACCCGAAAGCGGCGGTCGTCATCACTCAACGCCAGCATGCTGTCGAATCCGCCTTCCATCAGCGTCGCCGAACTTGTCGGCACGCAGAAACCGAAGCGCGTAGAATAAGCGAATTTTGAATACTTCTGCGGCGCGTGGCGCGGCCAATCTTCCACCGGCTGCCCGGGATTCAACGCCGTCACGTCGCCCGTGCTTTTGTTCGTCATCAGCACCAGCTTCGCGCCTTGCACGGTGTGCACCGCGCGTCGTGGCGGCAGCGGCGCTTCCTCCGCCTGCCAGAAAGGATGCTCCGCCGGCAACGCGAGTGGCAGAAGTGCCTTGAGCGCCCAGTAGGGCGAGCCGGAAGAGTTGTAACTCTCCGCCATCACCAAATTCGGATACGCGTAGCCAATCGTAAGCAACCCCGTCTCCGAAAAGATTGGTTGCTGCATCCACCAGCGCAGGTGTCGCAGATAAATTCCCTTCACCACCGCCCAGGGCACCGCTTCCTCCGACACGTATGCCAGCGCGCCCCAGAACGCCACCTGCGC
>CBRAFL010000505.1:0-2680 GCA_967755055.1 uncultured bacterium | reverse complement strand
GCGTAGTTGGATTTTGGTTGCGCGGGTTTTTCCTCGAGGGAAACCACGCGTCCGTCCGGGGCAAACTCGACGACACCGTAGCTTTTCGCGTCAGCGACGTGATAGCCGAAGATCGTGGCGCCGGACGCGCGACCGTGAGCGCGCTCCAACGATCGACTGAGATCGTGACCGTAGAAAAGGTTGTCGCCAAGAATGAGCGCGGACGATTCGTGGCCAGTGAGAAATCCGGTGTCGCCGGCGATGTGAAAGGCTTGGGCGAGACCGTCGGGACTGGGCTGTTCGGCGTAAGAAAGCGTGAGGCCGATTTGGGAGCCGTCACCGAGGAGCCGCTTGAAATGGGGCAGGTCGGTGGGCGTGGAGATGACCAGGATTTCGCGAATGCCGGCGAGCATGAGCGTCGACAGCGGATAATAGATCATCGGCTTGTCGTAGACGGGCATGAGCTGCTTGCTCACAGCGAGCGTTAGTGGATAGAGCCGCGTGCCGGAACCGCCTGCCAGGATGATTCCGCGGCGCGGCCGCCGCGTCGCGGAATCATCAGTTGAAGTTGGAAGTTTAAGTGGAAGGGCGGACATCGGAAATGGGGGTTAACGGTCGAGAGATTTGATGAGGCCGTGGATCATGCGCGAGATTTCTCGTAGTTCCGCCACGAGTTGCGCGCCGGATTTGGCAGGGAGATAAGAGAGAGCAGTGGCGCGCAAGACCTGGGATCGAGTTTCTCCGGCGGACCCTTTGGCGTAGCCCAAGAATTGCTTGAACTCGGCTTTACCGTTCCGCTCTGCGCCTTCCGCAATGTTGTCGGAAATACTGTTGGCTGACCGCGTGATTTGATCCTTGAACCCCCAGTCTCGGCAGTCTGCCAGGAGCCGATAGATCTCGATGCTCAACGCGTGCGAACGCCGCCATACGTCCAGTTTCTCGAATGTTTCAGGCGCGGCGTCCACGTGACTTAAACTTCAACTTTCATCTTCAACGGGCGAGCGAGCCTAAGCGAGCGAGCCAAGGCGCTCGCGGGCGTATTTTTGCTTCGTGATGTCGGCCGCCCATTCGCGATGGGTGAGGTACCAATCGACGGTCTTGCTGATGCCGGTGGAGAAATTTTCGCGCGGAGCCCAGCCGAATTCTTTTTGGATTTTCGCGCAATCGATCGCGTACCGGCGATCATGGCCGGGGCGGTCGGCGACGTACGTGATCTGCGATGCGTACGGTTTGCCGTCGGAGCGCGGAGACTTTTTGTCCAACAGGGCGCAGATGGTCTGCACGATCTCGATGTTGGGTTTTTCATTCAAGCCGCCGATGTTGTAGGTCTCACCTACGCGACCACGTTGTAACACGAGCCAGATCGCAGCGGCATGGTCCTCGACATAGAGCCAGTCGCGAATCTGCATGCCGTCGCCATAAACCGGGAGCTGTTTTCCCTCGAGAGCATTGAGGATCACGAGCGGGATCAGCTTCTCGGGAAAGTGGTATGGGCCGTAGTTGTTCGAACAATTCGTCGTCAGCGTCGGGAGTTTGTACGTGTGCTGGTAGGAGCGCACGAGGTGATCGCTGGCGGCTTTGGAAGCGGCGTAGGGGGAGTTTGGCGCAAAGGGTGTCTCCTCAGTGAACGCGGGATCGGTGGCGGAAAGGGTGCCGTAAACTTCGTCGGTCGAAACGTGGAGGAAACGGAACGCGCTTTTTTTTGGCTCGGTTAATTTCGCCCAGTAGAGCCGGGCGGAGTTCAGCAGGCGCAGCGTGCCGACAACGTTGGTCTGCACGAACGGCTCGGGGGAATCGATGGAGCGATCGACGTGTGACTCGGCCGCGAAGTTCACGATCGCGTCGATCGCATGTTCGGCGAGGAGGCGGGAAACGAGAGCGGGATAGCCGATGTCGCCATGAGCAAAAACGTAGCGCGGATCGCCGGCGAGATCAGCGAGGTTGGCGGGATTTCCGGCGTACGTGAGCGCGTCGAGATTGACGAGTTTCGTGAGCGGGGAATTTTTTTCAGTGAGGCGCTGGCGGACAAAATTGCTGCCGATGAAGCCGCAGCCGCCGGTGACGAGGAGGTTCATGAAAGAGGGGATTCGCCGTCGAAACGAAAGACGTGCACAAGCCTCACCGCGTGATCGACGTGATAGGTCATCGCGATGCCATCGATAACGATGACAGAGAAATCACCTTTCGCGGAATCTTGGGCACGGATCTTCGGTTCAACAAAAGGGTGGCGGGAAAGCGATTGGAGGGCTCGCAACATTGTCGCGCGGCGACGCTTGGTCTGGCGCTGAAAAAATTCGACGGCGTCTGAGTGCAACACCCAATCGTAGCTTTTGGTCACAGGCCCTTGGCGGACAGTTTGCGGTGCAGTCGTTTCATCTGGCTGCTCGTCACAAACTGACCCGCTTCCATCTCGCGACGCCGTCGGGCGATATCATTTTTGAACGCGGCGTCCTCGATGCGATCCAGCGCTGAAAGGTAAACGCGAAGATAGGTGCGCTCCTGCGCATTCAGCCGCTCGGCGATTTTTTCAATCTGGGCGATGGACATGAGTAAAAAACTACGGCCTAGGCCGCGATTTTCCAGTTTTTAAGAGCGCGAGAAATGGCTTCGTTCACGGGTGTGAGTTTAATGCCGACCGACGCGAGTTTGCTGGAATCCATCACGCAGTTGGACCGCGGGGTTTTTGCGGCGACGTGCATGA
>CBRAFL010000504.1:0-2687 GCA_967755055.1 uncultured bacterium | reverse complement strand
CCGAAACGAATGCCAAGATTAAGATGGTGAGGCGCGTGTTTCCTTACCGCGGCATTGATGACTTCCAAGTAGTGTTCAAACGCTGCGTACACGAAATCCTTTCGTCGCTCCGGCGTATCACCGCCGGCGATATGGGCCTTCAAACGCTTTTGCATTTCGCTCGCGGGGCCGGCGAGAATCGCATCGCACAGTAAATTTTCCCGCCCGGGCCAAGGCGGCTCGTTGCCGATAAAGTATCCGAGCATGTAAGGATCGTCGCTGCGTGAATCGAGCTGACTCGCGGCCGCCTCCTCGACATGACGAGGAAAATCCTCCGCGTAAACATCCGGCATGCCCATGATTGAGTCGTTGCTCTGCCAGCCACGCAGCATTTGCGCGTAGGGCACACGCGGTTCGCCTTTCGGCTGACGCGGCGCGCCCCAATTGTGCACCGTGTTAAAACCCCACGTCGTGAGCCGCTGCGTCGTGAG
Source organism: uncultured bacterium (assembly GCA_967755055.1). Classification (GTDB taxonomy): domain Bacteria; phylum Verrucomicrobiota; class Verrucomicrobiia; order Opitutales; family Opitutaceae; genus Opitutus. Next base: position 2,217 of record CBRAFL010000504.1, on the reverse strand, counting down.
TTCGGCCCACTTCGGCCGCCAGTCGTCGCCGAAGCGGCGCTCGAGATTCCATGTATAGAACGATCCGCTCATCGCGCCGCCCGTGCCGCGACCCGGAGGCGACGCAGGCAAAAGACTAGCCGGTGGGAGCGCGGCGAATAAATCTTCGCGTCCCAACACGCGCGTACCCGCGGCAATACCGACGCCGTTCAAGCCCGTGGAGAAAAACAAATGCCCGTCAGGACATACGAACCACCAACGGCCATCGATTTGCTCGACGCGGAAAAAACCCGTCGCCTTCGCGTTCGTGTCGAGAAAACCGCCATAGGAACAGCGATTGGATTTCGCATCCTTTAGCGCGCTCTCCTCGGCGGCCCACGCATTTTTCAAATCATCGAGCGAATGCGCTTTGCCGGACCAATCCACATGCGTGTATTGACCGAACTCGTCGATGAGCGGCTTGCCTCCGAGCACCGCGTCACCCGGATCGCTTTTCGCGAGCGTGACCGATCGAATCTCCAAGCTCGCTGCACCAACCGGATAATCCATGGAAGCGGTGAATCCACGCACGCTCGTCAAAGGACCGTAGCGGCTGGAGTGAATGTTAATCCAGTAGGAACCACGCGGCTGATTGAACGTCGCCGCCAAATCGATGCCGTTGCCCGCTGGCTCTCGGTAATAGCGCAACGGAATCGCTGCGCGCACCCACACGCCCGCGAACGGTCCGATGCGTTTTGCGATGCGACCGCTCGCGGTTTCAACGCCGAGATCGAAGCGCTGCGAAGATGACGCTTTGAACTCGATCACAAGAAAATCGTAAGGCGTCCAATCAGCAGGCAGGTCGGCACCGAGCTCGGCCAGCGTCCACGTACGCTCGGCTTTCGCGCCGGTGAAATCGGCGTGCACCGGAAGCGCCGCACGCATGGTCGAGCTGGCGATGACGGCGGCGAGGAGGAGAAAGATGTGGGGTTTGAGTTTCATCGAAGAGCGAGGTGAACCACAGAGACACCGAGGCACGAAGAGAGATGCGCAGCTCTCTAACGAGACACTCCGTTGCTCGCCAGGTGATAGCGCGCAACAGCAGCCAGCTCCGCTCGTGCTCGATCCTGCAAATCTCTGGGAAAACGATCCACCCACGCCCACGCGCCCTTAAAGTCGCGGAGCGCCCATTGGTGAAGCACGGAAATACCGGCCTCGGCTTGCGCGGGGCCCGGCGGTATTTGCTCAACGACGAGTTTCGCTGCTGCATCCGGTTGAGTTTGCGATCGAACAAACGCGAGCCGCGTCATTAGATGATCACGCTGTTCGCCGGCCGCCGCGTGGTTCGCCCACGCCAGCGCCGCAGGAAAATCAGTGTCCGCCCACTTTTGGAGAATATCTTCGAGCAGCGCGTTAGAAACCTCATCGAGCCCAAGCTCCCGCGCCAGGCGAAGCGCATCTCTCGGATCGCGCTCCGCCCAATTCAGACAGGCGGCGATCAAGATTTTCTCGCGCTCGGCCGCGTCGGAAATTTGCGCGGCCCGACGAACATCCTCTTCAAGTCGACGAAGCGCTTCATCCACTGCGGACGGTTCCGGTTTGAATTTTTCGAGCACCTCGCCTCCGGAAGGTCGCGATGGTGTCGCGAAAGCGGACAATCGCGTCGCCACCGGAACTGACGAGCGCGCCTGAGCAATCCTCGTCGCTGACCGCGCCGATCGACGGGGAGAAAATTCCCACATGCACAGCAGAACCACCGCCGTTCCCGCGACGATCCATCGCTGCAAGATTTTCAAGCGGGCTGGATTCACTTGGGTTCGGATCGCGCTTGGGACGCCGAGTCGGGAGGCACGACTGCCATTTCAACCGGCACCATCAGATCGCCCGACGTGGCGTGAATGATGACCGCTCTTCGCACGTTTCCGGTCTGGTCACGCGTCTCCGATTTTATGGTGAGTGTGGTATCTTTTCCCGGCGCGATCATCGCGTCGGCCGATGTGGCGACGGTGCATTCACACGACGTTGTTATAGAAAGAATGGAAATCGGTTCGTTTCCCTTGTTGGTCAGTTTTATTTTCGCCTCGAGCACTCGTTGCTGCATCACCTCGCCAAAGTTCACTACGGCCGGTTCAGCAGACAAATTCGATGACATGCTTCCCGCGAGTGCAGTCGCTCCGCAGCAGAGACAAAACAAAAAAGCGCTGACCGCGGCGCGCAGAATCGTGTAAACGCTCAAGGGGCGGGCTTTTGATTTCATGA
>CBRAFL010000503.1:0-2691 GCA_967755055.1 uncultured bacterium | reverse complement strand
CAAATCGGTCGAAGGTGCAGCGAAGTTGAACGTCTTGGGTGGCGCCGCTTCGAGTTGAACGAGCGCATCTGAAACCCGTGTTTCAGCGAGGTACAGTGCAGTGTCTTCGTTGATCAGAATCGGATCGGGCCGCAATTGGAGACGACGAATGTAGGATCTGAGCGCATCAGGATATTTGCGCACCATGCCTGACGCGATCAGCACAGGGATCCGGCCCGGTTCGATGCGATCGAGCACGGAGTTGACTGCGTCCGGGCGTTCGAACTGTACGTCCGTGATCATCACGGCGCGCCGATGCGCGTAGTACGGAACGCGCGACGCCCAATCCTGCCCGAAAATAAGCAGGACGTCATCCGAACGGGTGATCGTCGCGAGGATCGCGGCGAGCTCCGGTGGGGAACTGAGCGGTTCGCGCTGTGCCTGGAAGTAGCCGGGGAGGTAAACGAATAACTGGGCGGCGGCGGAAACGGCGATCACGGCCCAGCGGCCGAGGTAAGAAAAAGTTTCCAGCTCGAGGACCTGGTTCCAGGCGAGCACGAGTGCGCCGAGGAGGAATACTCCACTCGCGTAGAAATAGTAGTCGTGAACGAAATACAGATTCGCGAAGACCAGTGGTCCGGCGCCGAAGCCGAGTAATAGCAGCAACGAGCGCTGTCGGTGTCCACGGCCAAGCAGCAGCGTGAAGAGCGACACGAGCGCGAGATTAAAGACGGGGGTGAGCGCGATTTGCGTGTGATACGAAATTCGCTGCCAGAATTCGAGGGAGAGCCGTTGCTGAAGCGTGCCGAAATTGAAGCCGTTCATCCGGCTGGAAATGAGCGGGGCTGAAAGTGGATTGGAGGCTTTAACGGCGTCACTGTAGTGCACCCAGATCGCACCGGCGACGGTCGCGGGAATCGCGGCGGCCAATCCACGCCAGATAATCCCGAAGATGCCGGCTTCACGGTTGCGCCATTGTTGCCGCAAGAGCCAGAGCGTATATGCAGCGGCGACGATCAGAAATATGGCGAGGGTGGTGACCTTTACCACGGCACCAATGATGCCACAAAAAATCGCAACGCTGAGCCATCGCGCTGAGCGCGTTTCCAGCATCCGGACGTATCCGAGCAAAAACCACGTCGAGGCGCAGAGAGCCGTCGACTCAATCATGAAAGCCCGCGAGTAATACAGGTAGACCGGCGTGAGCAAAACGAGCCCGGGAAGCAGCCACCGACGCTCGCGTTTGAGACCGAGGCAACCCGCCAGTCCGAAGCAAGCGGGCAGCGACAAATAAAGAAACACGAGTGCCACGACGCGTCCCGCAACTTCCAGTGGAAGATGGGCGAATGAGGCGAGTTTTCCCGCGCAAAATTGATAGAGCGGAAACTCCATCGGCACCGACCAGGGCGGCCCGAACAACGGCGTCGGATAAGCCAAACTCCAGCCATCTTCCTGGAGGCAGCGAGCGGTCAGTGCGGTTTGAATCTGTCGGAATTCATGAACCTCGAGCAGTGAATTTCGCAGACCAATCGTCGAAAAACCAAAATTGAGCGCAAGGCTGACCGCAAAGAAACCGATGCAGAGTTTACTTTCGTTGAGGCGTTTCAGCATGGGGTCTGCTCAGCGAACTTCGATGCGGCTCCAGTAGGCCCAGTCGAAGTTGGGGTTGCCGGCAGGAAGCGTGCGGAAAAGAAGCGAGCCATCCATCGGGGTCGCCGTTTCCACGGAAAATGTCTGACGTCCGCGGTCACCGGCCAGCAACGACGGCTGGATGATGCGGTTGAAAAGTTTTTGGCGCCAACCGTTCGGACGCGCGAGCACGACCTCAAACTCGACGCCGTCGGAGCGGTCATAAGCAGCGGGGTTCAGTCCAAAATCCGCTGATACGCGGGTCGCGCCCGGCGGAACTGGGATCTCGATTTCGGTGGGCGTGTGAGCGACGAAAGCCGGGCGGCCCTCAATGTTCTCGGCGCCCAGGCCGAAGGGCACGGTGACCTTCGTCGGTTGCGGACTCATCATCGAGAAGACGTTGCGCTCCGCCGGCGCGAGCTGATCGACCCAGAAAATGAGCGGTGGCTTTTCCCCGGGCTTCGCGAGTTGCCCCTGATAAAGCAGAACATCGTTCAGCGGAAATCCAGCGAGGGCCTTAAGCGCTTCGGGCAGCACGTCTTTTCGGATGTGAATCGTGTATTCGCCGGTCTGGAGAAATGGATTTTCGTCCATCGCCAGTTTCTTCAACCATGGTGCAAAAAAATCGGGACCGGGTTGGGTCAGGCGACTCAATACGACCGCGGCCACTCGCGCAGAGCCGAGGTTGGCCAGCGCCTGCGTGATTGCGCGATCATTGCGTAAGAATTCGTTGGGCACCATCATGGCGCGGCGTTCGCTGTAGTAAGGCAGAATCGAACTCCAATCCATTCCGAAGCCCACGAGTACATCCGTTTCCTTTGTGACGCGGTGAAGGGCCAGCGCGAGATCGGGCGGTCGGGCTGCGGCCGTTATTTGCGGGTTGTAGTAAGTGTGCAGATACCCAGCGAACTGTGCGCCCAATGCGAGCAGCACGACACCGAGTCGGGCAGTGAGTGGGAACTCTGTGCGGTCATAGAGTTGTTTTAGCGGGAAAGTCAGGACGACGAGAAAAAACAATCCGCTGCCGTACAGGTAGTAGTCGTGAACGAAATACAGGTTGGTGAACACGAGCGGGCCGGCGAG
>CBRAFL010000502.1:0-2707 GCA_967755055.1 uncultured bacterium | reverse complement strand
CGCTCCCGCACGCGAAAGTCTCCGGCGGCGTCTCGAACGTTTCCTTTTCGTTTCGCGGCAACAACCCGGTGCGCGAAGCGATCCACACCGTTTTTCTTTATCACGCCATCAAAGCCGGACTCGACATGGCCATCGTCAACGCCGGCATGCTCGGCGTCTACGAGGAGATTCCGAAAGATCTCCGCGATCTGGTCGAAGACGTTATTCTCAATCGACGCCCCGACTCCACCGAACGCTTGGTGAAGTTCGCCGACGATCTGAAAGCGCAACAAGGCGGCGCCTCGAAAACAGAAATTAAAGAAGACCTCGCCTGGCGCAGCGCATCGGTCGAGTCGCGCCTCTCGCATGCGTTGGTGAAAGGGATCGATCAGTTCGTCGAAGCCGACACCGAGGAAGCCCGCGCTAACACCGCCAAATATCCGCGCCCGCTCAACATCATCGAGGGCCCGTTGATGGACGGCATGCGCGTCGTCGGCGATCTGTTCGGCGCCGGAAAAATGTTTCTCCCGCAAGTCGTGAAGTCCGCGCGCGTGATGAAAAAATCCGTCGCGTATCTCACGCCTTTCATGGAAGAGGAAAAACGCCAGCTCGTCGCCGGCGGCGGTACCGCGAGGCCAAATGGAAAATTTCTCATCGCGACGGTCAAGGGCGACGTCCACGACATCGGCAAGAACATCGTCGGCGTCGTCCTCGCGTGTAATAACTACGAAGTGATCGACCTCGGCGTGATGGTGGCGTGCGACAAGATTCTCGCGACCGCGAAAGAGAAGAACGTCGATGTGATCGGCCTCTCCGGCCTCATTACGCCCTCCCTCGACGAGATGGTCCACGTCGCGAAAGAGATGAAGCGCCAGGGCTTCACCGTGCCACTGCTCATCGGCGGCGCCACGACGAGTCCCGCGCACACCGCGGTCAAAGTCGCTCCCGAATACGCGCACGGTGTCGTCCACGTGTTGGACGCCTCGCGCGTCGTCAATGTCGTCAGTGCCCTGCTTTCTCCTGAGCAGAAACCCGCTTTCCTCGTTGATATCTTCACGAAACAAGATCGCTCGCGCACCGAGTTCGCCGACCGCCGCAACAAGCGCCCGCTCCTCTCGCTCGCAACCGCCCGCGCCCGCCGCCAAACATTCGATTGGGCCACGGTCGATATCCCGCGTCCTGAGTTTCTGGGTACGCGGGTGTTTTCGTCCGCAACGGACGAAAGCGATAAGCAGAAAGCGGTAGGCGGTAAGCCTAACACCGATTCAAAATCAGACAGCTTAAAGCCTACAGCCTACAGCTTAGAGCTAAGCGAAATCGTCGCCTTCATCGACTGGGGTCCGTTCTTCTCTGCGTGGGAGCTTCACGGGCGTTATCCGGATATTCTCTCCGACGCGGTCGTCGGAGTTGAAGCGACGAAACTTTTCGCCGATGCGCAAAAGCTCCTGCAGCGAATCGTCGCCGAAAACCGTTACGTCGCGAAAGCGATCATCGGCTTCTGGCCGTGCAACGCGGTGGGCGACGACATTGAAGTCTACGCTGATGAGTCACGTAGCCGCATCCTCACGACTTTCCACATGCTGCGCCAGCAGCTGGAGAAACCGGCCGATCAATTCAATCACGCGTTGTCCGATTTCGTGGCACCGAAGGAGAGCGGTCGCATCGACTACATGGGCGGATTCGCCGTCACCGCCGGCCACGGAGTTGAAACGCTCGCCGACGAATTCAGGGCGGCGCACGACGATTATTCCGCGATCATGGCGCAGGCGCTCGGAGATCGCCTCGCCGAAGCGCTCGCCGAGTTGATGCACAAACGCGTGCGCGATTTGTGCGGCTATGGTCGCACCGAAAATCTCTCGATGGCCGAAATCATCCGCGAAAAATATCGCGGCATCCGCCCCGCGCCCGGCTATCCCGCGTGTCCTGACCACACTGAGAAACCGATCCTCTTCAAACTCCTCGATGCTGAAGCCGCGACCGGCATCACGCTCACCGAAAGCTGCGCGATGAGCCCCGCGAGCAGTGTGAGCGGCTGGTATTTCAACCACCCCGATTCAAAATATTTCGGCGTCGGAAAAATCGGCCGCGATCAAATCGAAGACTACGCGAAGCGCAAAGGCTTCACCGTCGCGGAAACCGAAAAATGGCTCGGGCCGTACTTGGACTACGATCCGAGCTGAGGAAGTAGCGCAGGCGTCCCTGCCTGCCATAGATCGGAGAGCGCCGATGGAACCCGAAAAGTAGCGGGTCGCACTCCACTTACGACCTCAGTTAGACGATCAGGAAAGCATTCAGCTTCTTCCTCCTTGCCCGAAACAACCTCTTATTTAACCTACGGACATGGACGTTGTCCTTCCTCTCGACCAGATGACGACGGCAGAAAAGTTGCGCGCGATGGAAGCGCTCTGGGCCGATCTTTCCCGCAACGCTGATAGCCTTGAATCGCCGGCATGGCATGCCGATGTCCTTCGCGAACGTGATCAACGCATCGCTGAAGGGAAGGAACCTTCGGCCGATTGGGATGATGCCAAACGCAGACTACGCGAGCGCCACCTGTGAAGGTACAGATTCGGCCTTCCGCGGAGGCTGACCTGTCCGACGGCTTCGCGTTTTACGAAAAGCAGCAAGCCGGTCTCGGCAGTTATTTTTTAGATTCCTTGTTTGCGGACATCGACTCGCTGACGGTTTACGGAGGAATTCATCGCCGGATATTCGGCGCCCACCGACT
>CBRAFL010000501.1:0-2709 GCA_967755055.1 uncultured bacterium | reverse complement strand
GTGGGGGGCGCGCCGGCCCACGGATCTAAATTTGGTTTGGCTACGAGCACGCCACCAACACCGGAGCCGTGGCTTACCCCTAAAAAAACGGCGCGGAAAGTCCGCGCCGTGAAGACACCTCGCGCTGGACGCGGGTGGTTTGTTTTAATTATTCCCAACGGCCTTCGTAAAAACGGTACGCGTTACCCTCAGGCCCCCAACGCGGCGGAATCCACGTAACGCCTGAGCGCGGCGGCACCACCCACTGACCAGGGATCCATTCGTAACGATTGTTGTGCCACGTCCAATAGCCACCGACCCACACGTGTTCGGAAGACGGACGCACTGTTACCACCTCCTGCTGAGGCGCAGGGGGAGCTTGCGTCACCACGATCGTATTGGATCCGCCAGGAGCTGGCGTGGCATAAACAGTGGCCGGCGGAGCTTGCGTGACAACGGGAGCGCCTGGCGGCGGCGCGGAGACAACGTGAGACTCCGGCTCCGACGCGCAACCGCCCATGAAGGCGACGAGTCCGCAAATGGCCAGAAACGGCGTGAGCGAAATTTTCGCGCGCTCTGGAATAGGGATGGGGAATAGGGTTTTCATAACATTCGTCGCAGACCGCAGAACCATCAGATGGTTCTTCAGTAAAACCCTTATGCGCAGCTGTGGGAGGAACTTTACGTCCCGACGGATTACGACGCGTCGATCATTTTCAGTCGGGGCGTAAAGTCCCTCCCACAACACGCAGCCCATTTGAAACCGCGCGGTTCTCTTTGCACCCTGCGCTATTCACCGATGAACTGGATTCTCTCCGTCATGTGCTGCGCCTTCGTCTCTTCCCTCTCTGCCAGCCCTCAGGAATTTCTTCCGTCACCGTTGCCATGGCATGGCGCGAGCGAGGCGCTCATTGCTCGGCCCGATAATCCGTGGATCACCCCTTCCGAGCGGACCGCGCTCACTGATACGCCCAACTACGAAGAGACGGTCGCATTTTTGAAAAAACTTTGCGCCGCCTCACCGTTTTTTTCGTTCCAGGAGTTCGGCCGCACCGCACAGGGCCGTGCGCTTTATCTGGTGATTGCCACGAAGGAAAAGTCGCACACGCCCGAAGCGCTGCTCGCCAGTGGAAGGCCGATCCTGCTCGCGCAATCCGGCATTCACTCCGGCGAGATCGATGGCAAGGATGCCGGCCTGATGCTGCTGCGCGATATCGTATTCGGCTCCAAGTCCGCCCTGCTCGATTCCGTTAATTTTCTTTTCATTCCGATTCTCAATGCCGACGGCCACGAGCGCAGTTCGGAGTGGACGCGTCCCAACCAGCGCGGTCCCGTTCACATGGGCTGGCGCACCACCGCGCAAAATCTGAATCTCAATCGTGACTACGTGAAAGCCGACGCGCCGGAAATGCGCGCGCTGCTCACGCTCCTCAATCGCTGGCAGCCTTCGCTGTATTTGGATCTGCACGTCACCGATGGCATCGATTACCAATACGACGTCACGTACACGTTTCACGGTGCCTGCGGAGATTACGCGTGGTCTCCAAAAATCAGCGCGTGGCTCGACCGCGTTTACGATCCAGCTCTCGACGCCGCGCTCAAAACTCAGGGGCATATTCCCGCCAGTTTCTATATCGATGCGCGCAACGGCCGCGATCTCGACGACGGTTTGACCGAGGGACACGCCGCAGCTCGGTTCTCTCAAGGCTACGGCGACATCCGTCACATTCCCACCGTGCTTGTCGAAACGCATTCGCTAAAATCCCATCGCCAACGCGTGCTCGGCACCTACGTCCTGCTCGAAACGTCCCTCGCGATTCTGGGGCGTGAAGGCGCCGCATTGCGCGACGCGATCGCTGCAGATCGGGCCGCGCGTCCGACGGCGCTATCCTCGAACTGGAAGCCTTCGGAGGAGAAACGGGAAATCGATTTCCTCGGCGTCGGCTACGAGCGCTACTCCTCGCCCGCATCGGGCACCACCGAAGTGCGCTGGACCGGTCAGTTAAAAACTTTCCCGAAGCTCGCGGTCTACGGCGACCAGCCCGGAATCGTTTTCAACCGGCCGAAAGCGTATTGGGTGCCGGTCACGAAACCCGACGTGATCGAGCGATTGAAACTCCACGGCATCGAATTCGAAACGCTCACCGCCGCCAAAACAGCCAAGTTGGAAATGCGTCGGCTAGTCGATCCACAGCCCCGGCCCGGCGAAGGATTTCACCCGTTCGAAGGCCGGCATACGATTTTGACCAAGACGAAAGCGGAGACGCGCAGCGAAACATTCCCGGCTGGTTCAGTGCGCGTCCCGACGGATCAACCGCTCGGCGATCTCGCGATATTGATGCTCGAACCGGAGAACGACGACTCGCTGCTCTCCTGGGGATTTTTCTCCGAGATTTTGCAGCGTTCCGAATACATCGAAGGCTACGTGGTGGCCCCGATGGCGGAAAAAATGCTCGCCGCCGATCCCGCGTTGAAGACCGAGTTCGAAACCAAACTCGCGGCCGAACCCGCTTTTGCCGCCGACCCCAAAGCGCGTCTGTCCTGGTTTTATCAACGCTCGAAGTTCTACGACGAGCGCTACCTGCTGTACCCCGTCGGGATCGAACGTTAGCCCGCGGAGGTAGCGGCAGGCCTCCGTGCCTGCTGTTCAGAGGCGGAGGGACGACCTCCGTGTCGTCCCTGGAGTTTGGCCAATTGGAATGTCGGTGTATCTAAAATTAATTGACAGAC
>CBRAFL010000500.1:0-2728 GCA_967755055.1 uncultured bacterium | reverse complement strand
AGTTTCTCGTGGCCTGCCGGCCGGTAGAGATCGAGTCGCAGCAAACGACCTTTGTGTTCGAAATACGGGACGTCCTCACGTGCGACGATGCCCGCCGGAGTTTCATCTGAGACGCGCGATGCCTCCGGGTGCGACTTCGCCAGGCTGCGCAGCACGTCATCGATCGTGAAGCTCGGCGCGTCGGCCGCGATACGCAGGACACCGGCGCAAACCAAAAGGCAGCAGGCGATGATTTTCATGAAGGAGAGAAACAGTGGGCGAGGTTCTCATCATCCGCAGACAATAAACCCCGCCCACGCGTGCGATCAGAACGAATACGTCGTCATAAGCCGGACGTTCAACGGCGTACCGACTCCTCCGAGAAACCGGCCGGACGAAAGCCCGATGTATTTTTTATCGAAAACATTGTCCACGTTCAGCGCGGTGGTGACCTGTTTGCTCCACGCGTAGCGAGCGCCCAGATTCCACAATTGAAGCGAAGGCAGGTAGTAGCTGACCTGCGTCGGCACACCGAGCGGCGTGAACGCAGGCGAAGGAATGTCGCCGGCGCGGCGGCTGACGTAGTTGGTTCCCACAAAGGCGGACAGACCTTTCAACGGCCCATCGGTGAAATGGTAATTGAGGAACAAAGCCCAAGCGCGATCGGGCACCATGATGACTTTGCGCCCCAACGAATCCCGCTGGTGCAGGAGCGTAACGCTGCCCATCAAAGAAATGTTCTTCGTCAACCCGCCCGTGAGCTCGAATTCGGTGCCATGTTCCTTGATATCCGAGATCAGGTACTGCGGCTGATGGAGCGGGTCCTGTTGATAAGCAGGATTCGCCGCTGAGATATTCGACTGCGAGATTTTGAAATACGCCGCGGTGAGGGACAGCCGGTCTTTGAGGAAACTGGACTTTACGCCGAACTCATCCTGCTTGCCGTCCTGCCAGAGTTGCTGGCCGTTGAGATTGGCGGGATTCGTGTTCTCCGAACGACTGGCATAGACGGAGACATTGGGGAGCGCTTTGAAGACGAGCCCGTATTGCGGGACGGTTTTGGAAAGATACGGGCTGTTGGTGCCGCTGTTGTTGCCGGAACCGCCAGTGCGCACAATCGCGGCAACGGCCGTGATGCGGTCATTCCAGAATCCGAGCTGCTCATTCGCATACTGTTCATCGGTGTCGCTCGTGTTGTGATAGGAATAGATGCTCGAACCCCACGTCGCCGGCACGTATCCGTAGGTTGGATTGAGCAGGTTAATGCTCGATTGAGCGCCGTTAAAATAATCCGCCTTGTCATCGCCGTGAGAAACGACGCCACCAAATACCGTCGTGCTGCTGACGCCGCCGAATTTGTATTTCAACACGATGTCGAGCTGACCGGTGAGGTCGGTGGTATCCTCGTTCTGTTTGCGTGGCTGCCGGATGACCGCCGTCGGATCGTAATACGCGGAGTACGTGGAAACGTAGGTGTTGGTCACAGGATCGAGCGTCCAAACGTTGTTAGGAGTGAGCACCCCGGTCGTCGGATTGTAGCGATTGGAAAGGCCCGGAGTGATGCCGAACATGTAGGCGTCGCGCAGTGCGTTCTTCTGATACTTGGCGGCGAAGCGAATGCTCACGTGATCACCGATCGATGAAGTCAACAGCACATCGGACGCGTAATAAAACCCGCCGCGGTGCGCCCAAGGTTCGGTGCCGTTGCGGCTGCCAGTGACCTTGAAACCAGGAGCAAGGCCAGTGACATCAGCACCGTTCGTCGCGGTGACCGGATCGAAATACGCGGGGAAATACACGAAGCGCCAGCGATCTTCGTAGCTGCCGCGGACGGTGAGGAGCGTGCGATCCGAGAGCTTGTAGGAAAACTGCGCGCCGCCGACCTTGCGCTTATCGCGGGTGCCACTGGTGTTCAATTTTCCATTTTGGTAGCCGGCGAGAAAGCGATACGCCGCCGCGCTCTGCGGAGCGAACGGGCCCGTGAGATCAACCGTGGCGCGTTGCGAATCGATCAAGCCGAGCTCAACCGAGACAGCACGATGCGGATCGAATTGTGGGGTTTTGTTGATGACGTTGATCAAACCACCAGGCGTGCCGGTCGGCGCAAGAATCGCACTCGGCCCTTTCACCACTTCGATGTGATCGATGAAAAGTGGCTCGAGGTTTTCCGATTGGACGTTGCCAAAATTATCGACTGACGCGCGATTGTCCTGAAAGCCGCGAATATATTGGCGGTCCCAAAAACCATCGCCTTGGCCCTCGGTGATGCCGGCGACGTAGCGCGTCGCGTCATAGATTCTCGTGGGCGCGATGTCTTGCAGGAACTCAGGCGTAAGCACCGCGATGGAGCCGGCAATGTCCATGACGTTGCCGCTGACGCGGGAACCGGCGGTCGCGTTGGTGCCGCGGTAGGCGTCGGTCGGATTCGCGGACACGGAGAACGTTGGCAACTTGACGACTTCGTCGCCGCTCACGCTGTCGGAAGCAGGTTGTGTGGGGTTGGGCGAGTTCTGAGCCGGCAGGTTTGCCGCGCCTCCAGAAAGAAAGAGCGCGGCGAGGAGCCGGGCAAAACGATTGGGATGTTTCATGGGCTTGGGTGGGGTCTCGATCGTTGGATCGGTGGTGGTCTGGGTGGACCTCACGATCGCGATCGCTCCCGAGCGGCTCGCCCTTGCTGACCTGAGAATCGTCCCCGCCAGCAATCGGTCGAGGGCCTCCTGTGGCACATAGCTACCGCTGACGGCGTTGG
>CBRAFL010000499.1:0-2765 GCA_967755055.1 uncultured bacterium | reverse complement strand
CGCGATACATCCAACGAGAAGGCTGGAGCCTTGCCGGACCGTTGCCGCTCTTCGGTCCGCCGTGGTCAGCGCCGATGGAGTTTCCGCTTTATCAAACATGCGTCGCAACGTTGAGCACGGTCACGGGGCTGTCGCTCGAATCGGCGGGCCGGCTCGTTTCGCTCGTATTTCTTTATCTCTCGCTTCCGGCGTTTTTCCTTCTGCTCCGCCATCTCGCGGTGCCACCCAACCGACGCTGGCTGTTTCTCGCGCTGCTTCTGGTCACACCTGTTTACCTCTATTATTCGCGTGTATTCATGATCGAATCCGCCGCGCTGTGCGCCGCCGCGTGGTTCCTGCACGCCTACTGCCGAGCACTCGAAACACGCAGCGTCCCATGGATTCTCGCTGGCGTGGTTCTCGGTTCGCTCGCCGGACTCATCAAGGTCACCACGTTCGCCCTTTTCCTCTTTCCCGCGATCGCGTTCACGCTTCATCAGCTCTGGCTCGCCCGACCTCGCGTCGGCCAGACGTGGCGCGCGGCTTGGATAACCGCCGGCACCGCTTTCAGCGTAACGTTGCCGGCGCTCGCCGTTGCTCTGGCGTGGGTCGTCTATGGCGACGCGATTAAAAATTCAAATCCGCTGAGCCGTTTCCTCGCCTCGGGAAATCTCCACGAGTGGAACTACGGCTCCGTTGCGCTGCGCCTCAATCCGAAATTCTGGCAAACGTTATGGCAGCATTCATCCACATCCGTGCTGCAGACGATCGGCCTCGGACTGTTTCTCGCTTTCGCCTGCTTGATCGCCCGCGGCTCGCGCTGGCGCGTCATCGTGCTCCTGCTTTGTTTTCTCAGCGGCCCACTCCTGTTCAGTAATCTGTATTTTCTGCACGACTACTACTTTTACGCGACAGGCGTTTTCTTGCTGGCCGCAGCCGTCGTCACCTGGAACGAACTGCTCAACCTCACGTCTGTTCCGCTCGTACTCAGGTGGGCAATCATCCTCGTGACGCTCGGCGCACAGGTGCACAGCTTTACTCACGGCTATTTCAACGTCCAAACTCGCGGCGATCTCGAACAGCCGGAACTTGGCCGCGTCCTCGGGAGCATCACGAATTCCGACGACATCCTGTTGCTGCACGGTTTCGCGTGGAACCCCGCGATCCCGTACGCGAGTGATCGCAAGGCAATCATGGTCACGGACGACAACGCCAAAGATCCCGCCGTCCTGGAGAATGTCCTCCGCCGTATTCCGAATGGCAGCATCGGCGCCATGGCGATCGCGGGCGCACTTCGCAACGATCCGGCTTTCATTCATCGGCTCACCGAACAGCTCCAGCTTCAACCTGAACCGATCCTCCGCAGCGATGACGCTTTGGTTTTTCTCGCGCGTCGCCTCGTGCCGACCGCAGTGCCGCGTTTGGAAAAAATCCATCTCTCCACGCTCTCGCTCCTCACTCCGCCTGATGCCGAGTACAACGGAATTAAACTAAGGCGTTACCGCGTCAGCAACCTGCCCGATCTGTCCGAGGTCGAAATGTTTTCTCCGCGCCCAACTCAGATTCTCGCGCCATTCGGAATTAGCACAGCCACCGTCGATGGTCAGCACGTCTTCAATGCCCATGCCCCGACGGAGGTGACCGTAACTCTTCGCCCTTCGAGCCACCGCCTGCACGCCGCGTATGGAATTCTGCCGGCCGCGTATGCCAGCGAGAAAAAAACGGACGGCGTCGTCTTTCGAATCGAACTGCTCGCCACCGATGGCACTTCGAAAATTATTTTAGAAACGATGCTCACTCCCGCCGCAACGCCCGCGCATCGCGGACCGCAGCAGTTGCAAATCGATCTCCCACCCGGCGCCGAGGGCGATTTGATTTTTCGTACGTTACCCGGGCCGTACAACGACATCAGTTTCGATTGGGCGTATTGGACGGCCGTGGAGATCAAGTAATCCGGATCTGTTAGCAACCGGCAGTTCCGCTGGTGGGGCGAGTGCGTCCTGCCGAGCCGCGGCTCACCCGGAGGCTTCGCCCTACCCGAAGCCAAAAATTCAGCGAACCCTGCCATAGGTCGTCGGGTGTTTGCGAAATTCCTCCTGCCAGTAAGGGGTTGCTGGAGGGCGCTGCTCCGTCAGCGCTGTCAGCGTTGGACCAGCTGCGACGAAGCGCAGCCCTCCACCTCAACGACGGACATTTCGCAAACCCCCTCTCCCACACTTCAAAACCGAGCTTTACGCAGTCCGAACCGGTCGCTTCCCTCTTCCTCTTTAATGTTAGAAACGCACTTTTCCTACGCTCACTTTGATCAACCAGACTCCTGGCACTTCACGACCAAGACGGTCGATATTCGCGGCTGGGTTTATTCGAAAAATGGCGAGGAACTGAGCGACATTCGGGTCAAACTCGACGGCGTTATCACCTATGGAATCATGGGTTTGGACCGGCCCGACATCGAAGCGCACTTCAAAGGTGGCCTGCCCGCCCGGCGATCCGGCTTCCGCATCATCCTTCGTCCGTGGCTCGGCGCGAAAACCCTCGTTTTCGAAACCCTCCAACCGGGTAATATCTGGGCCGAATTTCATCGCACCGATGTTGAAGTGAGCGGCGCCGACCTTCCGCCGAACCGTCCGAAACCTATTCTTCGCACCGAACTCGTCGGCGAAAGTCTCTACTACCTTTACCGCCATTTTCATTTCGAGCCGCACGCGCTCATGATGCGCGAAGCGCGGCGCGTGCTGTCGGAAGTCACGGTTCAATCCACCGAGATGCGTCCGGAAAACGATCTC
>CBRAFL010000498.1:0-2791 GCA_967755055.1 uncultured bacterium | reverse complement strand
CTCGCCGCTCACCTTATCCACCTATACCAGACGTGGCGCGCCGTGCGCGCCACGTACATCGAACACAGAGTTCTCACGCCAGCTTCGGCACGACAAACCCCGTCCGATATTTGCGGGTAAGCAGCGCATTCGCGGCCGACGCGCCTTCTCCAATGAAACGCTCCGCCCCTGAATCAATCGCAAGCGGCATACCGAGCGTCGCAGGCGTCTTCGCCAAATCCACGCCGTTGATCGCCAGGTGTTCCGTCATCCGTCCGTACGCTTCCGCGAGCGGCGCGTTACCATTGATCTTCTCCTTCGTCTCACCCGCCGGCGTGGCATAACCGAGTTGATGAGAAATATTTCCAACGTGACAGAGCGCGCTCGAGATATGGCCCTCGTCAATCGGTCCGTATAACTCAGCCGTTTTTCGGCTGCGAACCACATCGATGAAATTGGCCATGTGCCGGTCGGAGCCCTTGAATTCTTTGATCACTTTTCCCGCCAGATCGTAAGCCGTGGCCGCGAAATACCCATCGGTGACGACGGAGCCGCCCTCGCAATCAGTCACGTTGCCCACCGAAACACCGCGATACTTATCCATCGTTCCTGCCGCTGCCCCGGCCGCTTCAGCTCCGCCGAGCCCTGGCGCATCCGCCACGCTCGCGACGTCAGGTTTCGCCGGCAGACCCCGCACTTCGAAAATCAAAGGCGCCGTCGCATAATCGTGAACGATGACCTGCGTGTTAGGTGTATCGCCGTCATCTTCGTAGCCGAGCCGTCCGCCGATGCTCAGCGTGTGCCGGGGCAAACCCGATTCACCGAGAAACCAGCGCGCCACATCCATTTGATGGATACCTTGATTTCCAACATCGCCGTTGCCGGTCACAAATTGCCAGTGCCAGTCGTAGTGAAGTTTCTCACGGCGCAACGGCGACATCGGCGCCGGGCCGCACCAAAGATCATAATCGACAGAGGACGGCACTGGTTGCGGGCCTGTCGTTCGGCCGATACTCTTGCGGCGCTTATAACAAAATCCGCGCGCCGCCGTTATCTTGCCGAGATTGCCCGCCCGCACCCACGCGACCGCCTCAATCAAACCTTCGCCCGAGCGGATCTGCGTTCCTGCCTGCACCACGCGGTTATATTTTTTCGCCGCTGCCACGAGCTGTCGTCCTTCCCAGATATTATGTGAAATGGGTTTCTCGACGTACACATCCTTGCCCGCCTGACAGGCCCAAATACTCGCCAGCGAATGCCAGTGATTCGGCATCGCGACCGTGATCGCGTCGAGGTCGGGTGAAGCAAGCATCTCGCGAAGGTCAGGGTAAATCGTCACGCCACCGCCCCACGAATTCACCGTCCTCGTCAACACCGCTTGATCCGGATCGCACAGCGCGACGACCCGCACACCGGGAATCTTTGCCAGACTCGAGAGGTGGTTTTTTCCGCGACCGTTCAGTCCTACCACTGCCACGCGCACATCGCTATTCGCTCCCACAACGTTCGCCCAGCAGCGCGCAGAAAGTGTCGCCGCGCCGAGGAGCGCCGTGTTTTTAATAAATGTCCGGCGGGTCAAATGGTTCATGAGAAAAATCGGTCGGCGTGTCTTCAGCGTGGCTGCGAGCGTGAGCGAGTGGATGAAAGGACCCGTTCTATTTCTCCGCCGCGTACTCGCGATAGAGCTCCGCTACTTTTGCGGCCTGCTCGTCGCCCGCGTGAAAAACGAAACGATAACGCAGCGTGAGACTTCCTCCGGCAGGAATCGCGTGATCGCCGATATGCGGCTGATCTTTCAAGTTTTCATAATCGTGCTGACCAAATGGATTCGCTCCAAACAGACCGTAGTCGCGCGCCATCCACCACGTCGGGTGCCGTAAATTTTGCGGGTGATCGAAAATCGCCACGCCGTAAATTTTCCCCTCGTGCGGCGCGTAATAATCACACCAGTCGGCTCGCTTGCCCCACGCGTCAGCGTCGCGCGCACCGGTGCTGGTCACGATATGGCCGTTTCCTGCCAGATCCTGTTTTTTATATTTGTGCGGCATCGTCATCCACTGCGCGAGGCGGATGGCCATCGTGCCGTCTTTGTTGTCGCCGATCAGCAGTGGCTCATCAGGAAGCGCGTGCCACGTGACCTCGTAGTCGATCATCCGAATCTGTGAGGTGCCACGGAAACGAAGCGTCCGGTCGTCCGTGCAAATCAGTTTTCCATCCGGCGCCATCCAGCGATTCCGCGCACGAATAACCCCCGTCGCGCCACTCGCCATTTCCACGAAGCTCTCATGCACCGTTTTCCCTTTGTCTTTCGGCGAACGCCCCACATCACCCGTCCCTTCATTCCAAAAATCCACACCGTTGACCATGCTGTGCGCAAACATCAGCGAGCGGTGCCACGGGTGATCCGTATCTTCCCCGGGGGTCTCTTTCATCGGGAAATCACGCGTGAGCGACGTACCGTCCGCCGCCAGAATCGGGTAACAATAAGGCCGGCTCGCGCCGTCTCCGAAAATGTATTCAGTAAACAACTGCCCATCGATTTCAACGCGCACACGATCCGGCAACATGGTAAGTTTAACCGCAGATGCGGCGTCAACCGCACGCGCCAACGAGAAAAGGGCAACGAAGAGAAACGCGATGAAAGACAGGCGCATGGGCGAAGGGGTTGACTAAAAGTCTGCGAAGAGACGCAGAATCTGCACGTCCGGTCTCCGAGCGCAATAATCCACGTGTCATCGCTCGGGAGATTTTTACGCGTCGGTTCTCCTGAATTCGTTCTCGTTCTCACTATCGTTCTCTCAACGTCAATCGG
>CBRAFL010000497.1:0-2837 GCA_967755055.1 uncultured bacterium | reverse complement strand
CCCAGCCACGGGATTTTTCGGGCAGGAGTCCGGGGCTGGGCAACTGTCCATACGACGGTACGCCATAAACATCGTCAGACCCCGGCGCACTGAAACCGGTGCCGTACGTCGCGCGCAGTTTGGTGCCGGCAACCGGTAGCCAGGCGATGCCCACGCGCTCCGTCGCAGCGCTGCCAACGGATCTGAAATCGTCGTAGCGGCCACCGCCGGTGAGCGTGAGGTTTTCCAGGATACGCGCGGTGGCGGAGACATAACCCGCCGCGACGCGATCCGAACTGGGTGTGCCGCTGACCGTATAACGCGAGTTCTCGTAGTTCGCGCCGGCGACGATCTGAACGCGCTTTGTGGCCTCCCACGTGTTTTGCCAGTCGAGAATTTTGCGCACATTCTTGAGCGGAGAGTCACCGTACGCGCTCTTAAAAAGATAATCGCGCAGGTGAGTCGCCAGTGTGAGTCGCGACGTGATGGTTTCGCCGATACGCACCTGGCCGTACACCGTCGTGAGGTAATTATGGAATTTGATCTCGCCCGGTGAGAGGAAAACACGCGATCCCGGTTCGAAGTAGTCGGAGTCCTGGCCACGAAACGTCGCGCCAACCAGCAGCGTGGGCGTGGCCGCGTAATCGAGCCGCGTGGCGTACGACCACGCGTGAAAATCATTTAGCGGACGATCGTTGTCGGTGTCGTAGTGACCGACGGAAGCGTTGTAACCGAGATCGCCGACCGCTCCTTTGATGCTCGCCCCCGCACCGTAACTGTCGAACGACCCCGCCGTCGCCGTGAGTTTTCCCGTAGCGGGACCTTCGCCGCGCGCCGTCTCGATCAGGATCACACCGCCCATCGCCGAGCTGCCGTAGAGTGTGCTTTGCGGACCGCGCAGCACTTCGATGCGATCGATGCCGACGAGGTCCGAGCCGCCGAGGAAATTCTGAAACGTGGAGGAACGGTCGTTCATGCGAACCCCATCCACGACGAACAGCGTCTGGTGGGCATTCGCGCCGCGCAGCAAAATCGTGCTGAGGCTTCCCGCTCCGCCGTTACTATAAAGAATGACGCCGGGCTGCTGGGCGAGCGCGCCGCGCAGGTTCGTGATCTGTGCTGTGGCAACGTCCACCAGCGGCACGAGGCTCACGCTGCTGGGCGTGTAATGCGGATCTTGCGGTGTGCGCGACGCTGAGATCACGAATTTTTCGAGCGCGACGGGCGTGTCGGGAATCGACGCGTCAGATGCGAGTTGCGCCCGGACGGACGCAAGCGCGCCGGCCGAGAAAAGGAAGAGGGCAATCAGGCGCGTCGGACGCACCGATGGAATACGGTTCATGGATGTCTGCTTTGGTTTTAGGCAAGAGCAGGCACCCGTCCGTCGCCGGAGGGCAGCTACTCTCACGCTTCATTTTTGCGATGAAGATTTCGCGAGCGACGTGCGCAAAAACCAACCACGTCGAACGCGTGAGCACCCAAGGACAGATGTTCGGACTCCGCATTTCCCGCCGGCGTGAAGCCAGCGCCCTCCCCCTTCGCCTTCACCGGAATTGGATCCGATTGGCTTTCCCGAGCGTTCGCCGCCCGGCCTGGGTTTGGAATAATATTAGCGTCCGTTGAACTTAAGCCGTCATTGCGAGAAACGTAGCGACGAGGCAATCCAGCTGGATTGCCACGCGCGCTTCGCGCACTCGCAGAGAGAAAACCTAAACTCAATGGGGCCAATTGATGCGTTACCGCAGCGCAACTGTGGCCGAATTTCACGGCCTTTCCTGTTGCCTTGGATGTGATGAAAAAGAACGCGAACACTGCACGTCGCCCCACCCGCTCAAGCAATACGCTTCCGTGCGCATGAATTGGAGAAAGTCACGCATTATTTGAAACGCGTCGCCTCGGGACAACGCCGCGACAAAGACGATGCATCAACGTATGCGCAAGAAAAGATATGTCGCTTGCCAATCGATCCGTGTCATCTACGTTTTCCGCCAATCTCCGCGCCATGTCCTCCTCCATTTCACCCTCGCCCGACTTCTCCGCCCTCGCCGCGCGCGCTGCGTCCTCCACCGCCGCCCTCGAAAAGCTGTTTGCTTCGCGCATCGTTATTCTAGACGGCGCAATGGGTTCGATGGTCCAGACCTACCATCTCGAGGAGCCGGATTTCCGCGGCGAGCGCTTCAAATCGTTCCCTCACGACCTCAAGGGCAACAACGACCTCCTCTCGATCACGAAGCCCGAGGTCATCGAGGAAATCCACAGCCAGTACTTCGCAGCGGGCGCGGACATGGTCGAAACCAACACCTTTAGCTCCACGAGCATCGGTCAGGCGGATTATCACCTCGAGTCCATCGTCACCGATCTCAACCACGCTTCCGTCGCCGTCGCCCGCCGCGCCGCGCAAAAAGCCGAAACCGCCACGCCAGGCCGCCGTTGTTTCGTCGCCGGTGCGATTGGGCCGCTGAATCGCACGCTCTCGATGTCTCCCGACGTCAACCGCCCGGATTACCGCGCTGTTAATTGGGATCAGGTCGTCGCTGCGTACACGGAGCAGATCCGTGCGCTGCTCGACGGCGGCGTCGACGCGCTGCTGGTCGAAACGATTTTCGACACGCTCAATTCCAAGGCCGCTCTCTTTGCCATCGAATCGGTCTTCGACGAACGCGGCTATCGCGTGCCCGTCATGATTTCCGTGACGATCACCGACGCCTCAGGACGCACGCTTTCAGGCCAGACCATCGGCGCGTTCTACAACTCCGTCCGTCACTCGAAACCGTTCTCGGTCGGCATCAATTGCGCGCTCGGCGGAAAAGCCATGCGCCCGTACGTCGAGGAACTCGCCTCGATCGCCGAGTGCTACG
>CBRAFL010000496.1:0-2941 GCA_967755055.1 uncultured bacterium | reverse complement strand
GGATCATCGTATAGACCACCACGCCGAGGCCGATCCAGGAAATCAGTTTCGCCACGATGAATCCGATCACCGGAATCGTGTAGAGCCCGAGGACGATCACGCCACCGATCAGAACTGCCATCGCTGGACGCGCAAAGGGACCTTCGCCCATCAGCTTCGTAATGCGCCGCCCAATCCACGCGATCATCACCAGCTTTCCAAACAAACCAGCGATGATCAGCGCAGGTATGCCGACGACCGTGATCAGCAAAGGAATGAACGCGAATGGGAGAATGATCGTGACCAGAAACGCCGTGAGCAGCGAATAACCCGGTCGTTGCTCGAACGTCTCAACACACTTTTCCACGCCACGCGGGAACAGCGCCGCAATGATAACATAAAGCGCGAGAAACCCGATGGCGAGCGACCAAGCCCAGCCCAGGTTCGGTCCAAATGCCAGCGGGCGGGCATACATTAAACAGTCCGCCACCCAAGCGTGCAATCCGTCGAAGTTGCTCAAATGTCCACCGACCGCGACGTGATTAACCTGGCCGTGTACGACCGCTTTTGGATCTCGCTTCACCGCTCCGCCCACGCACACCACGTCGCCACCGACGACCGCATCGGGCCCAAGTTCAACGTTGCCCAAAATTGCAACCACTTCGCCTTTCACCGCGGCGTTCACATAGGTGTTGCCCATGACGGAGATCACCACGTCACCCACTGATCCGGCAGTCGCACGCGAACTACCGAGAATCGACACCACTCCGCTGCCCACTTCGCCGCTCGAGGTCGAAGAACCGAAGATCGAAACCACCGCGTCGCCCACGCGACCTGCCGACGTCGAGGAACCTAAAATGGAGACCACCGCATCCGCGGTTTCGCCCTCGGCTAGCGTCGAGTCGTTCCAGATGGAGACGCGGGCGTTTCCATCGTGCCCGTGCGAATAGGAATGACTTTTCCGCTTGTGATCGCGTTTCGAGTCGGTTCCCGGAGCTGCACCAGGGGAAGAATTTTTTCCTGATTCTTCCTCTTTGACAGCCTCGTGCTCGTCACCGGGCTCGCGTTTGTTCTCAGATTCGACCGCGGCTTCGGCCGGAGTCTCATCGAGCCGCCGCAGTTCAGATTTTTTCTCGGGTTCGGCAGGTGGCTTGACGGCGGATGGAGATTCAGGCGCGACCGCCGGCTGGTCGGCCGGAGGCGCGGACGGAGCGGAGTTGTCCCCTGCACGGAGCCCCGGAGTGAGGCTCAGAAACAACGCGAGGAAAGCGTTGAGCAGAAGGTGATGAGCTGGAGTTTTCATGAAGGCAAAATTAGCGATGCGGAGCATAGAGGGCGCGGTACGCCGTCGCACCGAGACTGAACGCTGTGGCGTAAAAAGCCGCCACGCAGGCGAGCGCCCCATAAAGCCAAAGGGCCGGGATGTTGCGGAGAACGATCGCAAACGACTCGACCGTTCCGCGGACGCCGCCGGTGATCGCTTCCACCCACGAAAATTGAGTGGCGACCGCGGTTGCGAGTCCGCTGCTCTGGAATCCGCCGACCGCCCAAACGGTGGCCATCAGGGCAACCTTCACGAGGCCGCCGGACAAAAGGATAAACACGCAACGTGCCGCGATCGGCCATTGAGCGAATGACTGCTTCCACCACGGCAGCGATGCGCGAGCCTCGATCGCCGCAAGCACGCGCGATTCCAACGACCGCGGCGCGCGGCGGTCCGGCAGCGAGCGAAGGGTTTGGTGGATGAACTTTTCCAAGTTTTCAGGGGAGTCTTTCATGGGCGTGGGTCCTTGATGATCGAACGGCGCGTCAGGTCGTAAATTTTTCGTGGGAAGCTCCGCTGCGGGCAAGAATCTGCGCCATCGCGGCGCGGGCGCGGAGAATGTCGGTTTTCACTTTTGCGAGTGAAACGTGGAGGCGTTTGGCGATCTCGTCATAGGGCATGTCTTCGAAATGGTAGAGCACGAGTGGGACGCGCTGGTGCTCGGGCAGTTGCTCAAGCGCCTGCTCCACCCACTCGCGACGTTCGCCGGCATCGACACCCGAGAAAAAAGTATCCGGAGCGGCAAACTCCACGTCGGGCTCATCCGCATCGCTGCTGTCGTCGCGCCGAAATTCTGAAAAGAAACGCCAGCGGTTCCGGTAACGCGTGAGGTGGTTCAGCGACAGATTTGTTGCAACGGTTTTGAGCCAGCCGCCGGCCGTCGGGCTACCCTGCAACGTGTCGTAACGCTCATATGCTTTCAGGAAAACTTCTTGGGAAATGTCCTCCGCCTGCGCTTCGTTGTTCACGAGGCGCACGGCCGTCGAAAATACCATGTCTTGGTAATTACGCATAAACGTCGTGAAGTCGGTCGGGGTGATTAAGCCCGTGGTTTGGGTTTGCACTGGAGGATCATCGTTCCTCTGAAGAACCCCCACCTTCACCGGAAAGTTGCAGGAATCTTGGGCAGCGGATCCGCCCAAAGGTTCAACGATTTCCGCCGCCGCAGTCGGCTCCGGGATGACCTCGTGCCACTTCGCCACCGCCGGCGGCTCTGAGTCCTCCACGCCCGCGTTCCCCGCGAGTCGTCGCTGAAACGCCTCGAACGCACGATCCGCCCGACGACCCGCGGCGCGAAACGCCTTCTCGGTCAGGCCCGCCGATTTCAGTTTCGCCTCAGTGATTCCCCAATGCCTCGTCTCACCCAGTAGCGCGTGGCCTCCGTCCGCCACGTAGCAGCCGGCAAGGTTCACGAGACAAGCGAGCCGATCCGTCAGATCAGCCGGCCGGAGCAAGTACTGATTGCGCACCGCGTCGACGATGTCGTCGCGAAAGCTCCACAGGCCCAGTACCATCGCCGCGACCTCACAGCTCGCGATGCCAAACACGCGGCCTTCCCACACGAGATAATCGCTGTCGTTGACCGGGTGATACGGCTCGAGTTTGTAGCGCTCCGCCAGCCGGTCGATGATGAGGAGC
>CBRAFL010000495.1:0-2953 GCA_967755055.1 uncultured bacterium | reverse complement strand
ATCAGGCGGAGGGCTGACATAAGGATCTGCCCATTGGCTGATCCCATTAGCGGTTCTCCCTTCCGAGTATTTCGAAAACACCTCTTCGGCTGATCGCCTCCGGAAAAACCGCTCCTATTTTAAGACCGAGGTAAGGTAGAGTTCGACTTCAACGCGGCCTTTGGCCACGTCGACAATCGTGAATCCCGCGCTTCGAATATCTTTTTTCCACGTGGAAAGAATTTGGTGCGCCGCACCCGTCGCATAATTATTTTCGTAGCGCGACACCTCCTCCCAGCCATCGCCACCGAGCGTCTTTTCGTAGAATGCCATGATCGCGTCGGAATTCGTCGGCGCCGTGTATTTGGCGCTTTCCTGCAAGGACCCCTTCTGCCGAACCGCACCATACGTCAGGCGCACGGTGTCCGGCGGCCGCGGGAAATTGGCTGGGTCGCGCGCGCCTTGGTCAGCGGAATTGGTGACGGTCGTGGCGACAGGTAGCGGCGTCGAAGCCGCGCGTACGGTGCTCGTGCCGCTCACCGCGGTTGAGTTCAATCCCACTGGGGACGCGATCGTGTCGGCGCTGGGAACGACGGTGCGTTGAGTGATTCCATCGATGACCGGGATCGTTGTCGCTGGCGCTGTCGTAGCGGTCGAGCCGGACGTCGGCGTTGCGCCGGTGACCGGAGTGCCACTGCCAGTTGTCGTTGTCGCAGTGCTGCCGGTCGAGGCGGTGCTGTCGGTCGCCGCGGTCGTCGATGGGGTGGGTGTGGTGGTTCCGCTTGAAGTGACGGCAGCACTGACAGCGCCCAAACTCATATTCTCGCAGTAGAGATCGGCTCGCGTCGTAGCCAGCTGTCCATCCGCTGCGGGTTGAACCGCCAGCCGCATGATGCCGACGTGCGTGAGTTGCAGGGAAAAGAGAACTCGCTGGAGATCGGCCGAGAGAATTTCGATTGAGCCGCTCTTCTCCTGCGCATCGCCATTGTTACCGCTAACAACAAAATCGTCACGCCACGCCGACCAATCCGCCCGTGTGACATCGGCGAGCGTGATGCCGAGATTGGGAAATTCAGTTTCGCCCGTCGGAGCCGAATAAACTCGCGCATCGCCCACCGCGCTCGTGGCAGTCGCACGCTTGATCGTGATCGAATCAATTCGGCTCACACGACCCGCGTCGAGACCGCCGATTGCGAGCCGAAAATGCGAAGTCTGCACCGTCGTGGGTCGCACGGCGCTCGAGGTTGTCGTGCCCGGCGCCGGCGGCGCGACGGCTTGCATGCGCTCCGGCCGAAAAACCAATGTTACGTGCAACGGTTCTCTGCCCGAGCTGTTGAGGGCAGGAAACTGCACCTCGGTGAGGACGGCGTTGGTGGCCTGAAGCGGACTCCCGACGACGTGCAGGCTGAAGTCGAGATTTGTCAGCAAAAGCGTTTTCGAAGATGTGCCGCCGGCGCAGAGCTCGGCCACGCAATCCTGCAGCGGCTGGCTCAACGGAAGAGTCGCCAGCACCATGATCGGTTCGAAGACGACCAAGCCGAGATGTTTTTTGGCCGTCGCGCCGGCCACGGGCGGTTCAACAACGACCGTCGCGCTGGCCTCACCTCCGGACCAATGCACGACCTCAGGACACACGACGCCGTTGAGAGAAAGAGCCTGAGCTGTGGAGCTGTACGTGCGCTGGGCAGTGGCGGTGCGGACCGATATCGTTGCGCCGAGGACTAGGATCAACGTGGGGTACAGAAATCGTCTCATGGTAAAGTGGCCGTTTTAGTGATCGCGAACTTAGCTCGCCGTTTGGCCAACGCACGATCTATCTGTCGGATCCGCGACCTTTGAACGTCGTGATCGCCTGTTCGGATGACTGTCCTGCAAGCTCGCTCTCGCCCCGTGTTTCTGTCTGCTCTCCTTTTTCCGCCAACCCTCCATCCCCCATGCGTACTCGTTTTCTGAATTTCTCATTTACCCCATACTTTCTCGTTGCCGCGCTGCTCATCGCCGGTTGCAGCAAAAAATCCCCCTCCGCGCCGGACTCAGCCTCGACGGCGCCGGCTGCCGTGAAAATCGGCTTCCTCGTCAAACAGCCCGACGAGCCTTGGTTTCAATTCGAATGGCAGGGCGCCGATGAAGCCGCGAAAAAACATGGCTTTCAGGTCGTGAAACTCGGCGTGCCTGATGGCGAAAAGGTGCTCGCTGCCATCGAGAGCCTCGCCGCCGGCGGCGCACAGGGGTTCGTCATTTGCACGCCGGACATCCGCCTTGGACCCGCGATCGTCGCGCAGGCGAAGCTCCGCAATCTTAAGGTCATCGCAGTGGACGACCGCCTCGTCGGCGCTGATGGTAAATTCATTGCTGACGTTCCTTACATGGGAATGTCCGCGAGCATGATCGGCCAGGATCAGGGCAAGGCGCTCTACACCGAGCTGCAGCGGCGTCAGTGGCCGATCGAGGAAACCGCGGTGTGCGTCGTCACCTTTGAAGAACTCGACACCGCGCGTGAGCGAACCGACGGCGCCATCACCGCCCTCAAAGCCGCTGGGTTTCCCGCGGATCGCATTTTCAAAACACCTCAGAAAACCACCGACGTCCCCGGCAGCTTCGACGCGGTCAATGTGCTGCTCACCCAAAAGCCCGCGATCAAGCGCTGGCTGATCAGCGGCATGAATGACAGCGCTGTCCTCGGCGCGATTCGCGCGACGGAAGGCCGCGGCTTCGATGCCGACCATGTTATCGGCATTGGCATCAATGGGACCGATTGCATCGACGAACTGCGCAAAACAAAACCCACCGGCTTCTTCGGCTCGATGCTCGTTTCGGCGCCCCAGGAAGGTTTCCGCACCTCAGAGATGCTGTATCAATGGATCAAGGACGGCGCCGCTCCACCTCCCGACACGCGCACGCAAGGCATCCTGATCACGCGTGCAAATTTCGAAGAGATCCTCCGCCGCGAAGGCATTTCGAAGTAGGCGGTAAA
>CBRAFL010000494.1:0-3034 GCA_967755055.1 uncultured bacterium | reverse complement strand
TCCCCGCGCACCGAGTCCGCGTTCCACGTCGGTCAACGCCTGCTTCAACACGCCCGTCACCGCAGCCGGCGCGAGCGGTTCAAGGCGAAATAAATGGCTACGCGAGAGCAGTGGTGGGTTGACGTAAAACCCAGGATTGTGCGTGGTCGCGCCAATCAGCCGCACGGTGCCTTCCTCGACATCCGGTAGCAGCAGATCCTGCTGCGATTTGTTGAAGCGATGTAGTTCGTCGATGAAAAGAATCGTCGCCGCATCCGGCAAACGACGCGCGGTGGAGAGGATGTCGCGGAGTTCAGCAACGTTCGACATCACCGCATTCACGCGCACGAAACGGCTCTTCGTTTCACGCGCAATCGCCTCCGCGATACTGGTTTTTCCGCAGCCCGGCGGACCGTAGAACAGCAATGAACCAAAGCGGTTTTGCGCCACAAGACGCGGGAGCAAGCTGCCTTCTTTTAAGATATGGTCCTGTCCAACGACCTCACTCAGCCGGCGCGGCCGCATGCGTGCAGCGAGTGGCTGATGAGCCGTTTTTTTCACAGACGCGGAATCCGCGAGCGGCGCATCGTCGGCGAAGAGATCGGTCTGGTCCGCGGAGGGCATGGAGGAATTACTAATGCGCAGATCTGCCCGCGAATCAAAGCTTCCTGACTGGTTCGAGTAGGTGGTGCGCTCGCCGCACTACGGTTCGCCCGATCGTTGCGCGGCGAGCGCGCCACCTACGCACAAGACGACACGTAAGTCGGCCTCCGTATGCATCCGTCCGCCGCCACCTACTAAGGGATGTTCATTCACCAACAACTCGTTTCAACTTCTTTGCATGACCAGCCGCAGCCTCGGACATCGCGCGCCTTTGCTTTGGCTCGTGCTGCCTCTGATGGCGGGACTCGCGATGGGAAAAGCGGTTGAACTCACCTCCGTCGCGTGGCTGCTGGCGGGCGCGGTTGGCGCTGCACTCTTCGCGGTGTTCTTCAGCAAAAACCATCCACGCTGGTTCCCCTTCGCCGTCTGCGTTGCGATGTTTCTAGGAGGTATTGCGAGCTACGCGCTTCATCGTCCGCGGCTGCCAGCGTGGGATCACCTTCCACCGCGAGAGGCGCGACTCGGGTTGAGAATCGACCGCACGTTTGCGCAACATGATCCACATCGCGCCGCGGGTCTCGCCATCGTGACACGAGCCGATGAACCGCTGGAAGAACTCGTGGGGCAACGCGTGTACTTTTCGCTGACCTTGCGCAAAGGGCAGGTTGTGCCGATCCGCTCGGCGGTGATTTCCGCGCTCGGCATCATCATTGCCCTTCCACGCGATCCGCCGGGAAATACCTTCGACGGTTACCTCGCCAACGCCGGAATTAATTTTCGAGTGACCCGCGGCCGCATATTGTCGGAGGAAATTCCCGCATCGAACTACTATCGGTTTTGCGCGCGGCAGGCGGAACGCTTCGCGGCCATTCTCGGCGTCGGCGTGGAAAAAAAACGCCCGGAGCTCGTCGGCGTTCTGCGCGCGATGCTGCTTGGGCAGCAACACGAATTGAGCGAAGAACAGATCACGAACTATCGCGAAACCGGAACGATGCACGTTTTCTCGATAAGCGGTCTGCATATCGCGGTCATCGCCACGGGACTGCACGCGCTGTTGTCGCTCGTTCGATTGCCACGCGCGGCGCGCTTCCCCGTCGGACTCGCTGCGCTGTGGCTTTACGTCGACATCACCGGCGCTGCACCCTCGGCCGTACGCGCGTTTGTCATGGTGGCGGTGGTCGAAATCGCGCTCGCATTTCGTCTGCCGCGAAATCCGGTCTCCGCGCTGGCCGCATCCGCGCTGATCATTCTCGTGTTTGATCCGCTGCAGTTGTTCAGCGCGAGCTTTCAAATGAGCTACGGAATCGTCGCGGCGTTATTGCTGCTCGGCCTTCCGTTGGCGGACAGTTGCCAGGAACGTTTCGCGCTATTCCGCGATTTACCGAAAGTCTCGTGGGGCTGGCATCGGCGCGCGATCGAGTGGGTGTGGCGCGGCACACTCGCGGCCGCAGCCATCGGAATCTCCGCTTCGCTCATGAGCGCAGTGACGGGTATTTTGTTTTTCAATCTGTTTACGCCAGGCGCTTTTCTGGCGAATCTCTGGCTAATTCCAGCGTCGTCCGGCGTCATTTACATGGGGATGCTCTCGCTCATCTCCGGTCTCGCTGGATTCGTCGCCGGGAGCGCGCTGGCCAATCATGCTGGGCTGCTCCTGCTTTGCATCATCGAAGCGGGAATACGATTTTCCGTGAAGGTTCCGGCGATGTGGTTCGCGGGAAACTTCAGATTTCCATGGCTCGGCGCTGCGACGCTTGCGCTATTGTTGGCCGTGCTCGTCGCCGGATATTTCAAAAACTGGCGGGGCTGGCAGCGCGGATACTGGGCGCCATTTGCGGTCGTGGGACTCACACTCCTGTTCGGAGTGGTCTTTAAATAAATCAGAAGGCGCGCCCAGCGGTCCCGCCCTACCGATATGGCACAGGGAATTTTCGGAAGAAAATTTCCGTGTGTTCAGCGACTTCTGCGGACATTTTTCTCCTCTATGAAAAGCGCCTACGAACTCGCCATGGAACGTCTCGCCAAAACCGATCCGACATCGGATCGCCCGCTGACCGCGGAGCAAAAAGCCCGGCTGGCGGAGATCGATCGCGTCTATCAGGGAAAACTCGCTGAGCGCGAAATTTTCCTGACCAAGCAGCTCAACGACGCGTTCGTCGATCGGAAAGCCGACGAAGTGCAGAAGATCAAGCAACAGGTCGTCAGCGAACGCGCCCGCTTGGAGGAAGAACGGGAAGAGGAAAAGGAACGCGTGCGGCGGGGGAAGTAAGGCGCAGTCGAAATCCGCTGCTTACCTTAACGGAGGGACCGGCTCCGTCCTGTCCGAGTTTGCGTAAACGCGGACGACACGGATGCGCCAGAAGCGCACAGGGGCTTGCTCGCCTTCGGCGAGTCACCCCTCCGCCGATTTACTCGGAAAATTCGAAATCGGCGACGAGGACGTGGTGATCCGATG
>CBRAFL010000493.1:0-3072 GCA_967755055.1 uncultured bacterium | reverse complement strand
TTACCCCTGTCACGCTTGAGCTACCGGATGCTCCTCCCTCATTTTTAGAAAAGCCAGATCGCGCCGTCGCGGAACAGGTCGCACATGGTGAGCGGAGCAATCTGCAACTCTACCTCCAGGAGATTGGAAAAACTCCACTCTTGACCATCGAGGAAGAGATTACGTTGGCGCGCCGGATTCGTCGCGGCGACAAATCCGCCCGCGATCACATGATCAAGGCGAACCTCCGCCTCGTCGTGAAAATCGCGATGGATTACAAAGATTTTGGCCTTCCACTGCTGGATCTCATCAGCGAGGGCAACATCGGCTTGATCAAAGCAGTCGAGCGCTTCGATCCACGTAAAGGCGGCAAGCTTTCGACCTACGCCGCGTGGTGGATTAAGCAGTCGATCAAGCGTGCGCTGGCCAACCAATCCAAGACGATCCGTCTCCCGGTTCACTTGGTGGACAAGATTTCGAAGATGCGCCGCACCGCGATGGCTCTCACCGAAGAGCTGGGACGCGAGCCAACCGACGAAGAGTTGGCCATCGAGCTCCAGATCCCGACGAGCAAGGTCGCGCACTTAAAGTCGGTCAGTGTCCGTCCAGCCTCCCTTGATGCGCCCGTCGGCGAAGAAGGCGATTCCGCGACGTTCGGCGAGATCGTCGGCGACGACAATGCCGTCAGCCCTTACGACGGTCTGCGCGACAAGAACATGAATTCCGATCTGCACGCGATGGTCGCGTCCCTCGATGAACGCGAGGCCGAGATCATCCGCCTGCGGTTCGGGCTCGATGGCAAGGACGAGCTGACACTGGAAGAAGTCGGCAAGCGCTTCCACGTGACGCGCGAGCGCATTCGCCAGTTGGAGTACCTCGCGCTTTCGAAAATGCGCAAAGCGATGACGAAGCATGAAGCCATTCGCTCCTCGGAAGAAATCGAAGAGGAAGATCGCGTACGGCAGAGGATGGACGTAATTCGCGAATTCATCGAAGCGAAATCGAAGCGTCCGTCCCGTCCAGGGCGCAACTAGACCAAGCTCGCTCCGATCACTTCTGTTTTCTTTTCAGGAGGCCGACATTTTGTCGGCCTCTTTTTTTTGCGATATTCCTCCGAACTTTCCAAAAAACAAAGCCCGCAACTCATTGATGAGTTGCGGGCTTCAAAGTGGTGCACCCGTAGGGAGTCGAACCCCAAACCTTCTGATCCGTAGTCAGACGCTCTATCCAATTGAGCTACGGGTGCGTAACAGAGCGCGAGAACAAGCAAGTTTCCGACGCGGAGTGCAAGCGATAATTTGCCTCAAAATCTCGAGGGCTTCGCATCTCTTTTTTCCACAAACGGGGATCTGCGAATACACCTGCTCCCCGCTTCGCCCACGGTCGCGAAACCGCCAATCACTTCTCCGCCAGTCTCCAGTCGATCAGACAGAGTTGAAGAAATTTCCGGTCGTTGAAGTGATTCCATTTCAACTCAACCGCCAGATCGAGGCCAACCCCCAGCGGCGGAACTCGCTCCGCCATCTTCCACGCGACGCCGTGCAGACGCCGGCCCCGTCCGTCATCAAAGGTGAAGCGAAAATGCAGTCCTTTAAAAACTTCCGGCTTGGATCGCAGAATCACACCTCGAACGCCAAACGTCGGTTCCGGATTTCCCTGGCCGAAGGGATGGAGCCGGTCGAGTTCGTCCATGAATTGCGGATTGATCCCTTCGGGCTCGAGCCACGCAGCGAGATCCAGCCGCGACTCCGCAATATCTCCGCCCGCATGAGCGCGAACCGCTTCCGAAAATCGTAGCCGGAAATCCACCAGATGATCTTTGCGCAGCGCGATACCCACCGCCATCGGATGTCCGCCCCAACTGGTCAGGCGTTCGCAACACGTGCCCAACACCTCAACCAGGTTAACGCCATCGATGCTTCGCCCTGAACCTTTGGCCATTTCGCCCTCGTTTCCAAGCACGACGCACGGCCGGTTGTACTTTCGCGTAACACGTCCAGCCACGATGCCGACCACTCCCGGATGCCAGTCCTCGCTGAAAAGTACGATGCCGGGGAGACGCGCAAACTCGGTTTCAATCATCCGCTCCGCTTCCTCGGTAATCTTGCGCTCAATCTCCTGCCGCTCGCGGTTAAACGCATCCAATTGCTGCGCCGTTTCCCGGCAGAACGTTTCGTCCTCACTCAACAATAGCTCAACCGAAAGCGCCGCGTCAGCCAGACGGCCCGACGCATTGATCCGCGGTCCGAGGCGAAACGAAATATCGACCGGAGTAATTCCGTTCGCGGGTTTCACCCCCGCAATTTCCATCAGCGCGCGTAAACCAGGTCGGCGACATTCCTGCAGAATACCCAAGCCGTGTCGCGCGAGTATCCGATTCTCACCCACCAGCGGAACAAGGTCCGCGACCGTTCCCAGCGCAACGAGATCGAGATGATCACGCAGCCTGATTTTGAATGCGACCGGATGGTTCTCCGCGCGCAATTGCTTCAACAGCCCGTGTGCGAGTTTGAAAACGAGACCCACCGTGCAGAGATGCCGCCACGCGCCGTCGCGACCCGTTTCATCCGCATGCACATGAGGATTGATCAGCATGCCATCGAGCGGCCGCTCCTTCGAGCGATGATGATCAAGCACGATCACATCGATCCCTTGAGCGCGAAGATAAGCGACCTCGTCGTGTGAATTTGTCCCGCAATCGAGCACAACGAAAAGATGGGGCTTCCCACCCTCCAGCGCCCGATCGATGGCGCTGCGCGAAAGTCCATAGCCATCCTCGGATCGCCGCGGAACGACGAAGCGCGGCTTCAAGCCGAATTGCCGCAACACCGTGACCAACAAAGCCGTGCTGCTCACGCCATCGACATCGTAATCGCCCAGCACAACGACGTTTTCCTGGAACGTGATCGCCTGTCTGACGCGGGTCACCGCCGCGCCGAGGTTGCGCAAAAGAAATGGATCATCGAGAGCCGCAAGCGCGGGATCGAGGAAGGTCGCTGTGATCCCCGCGTCGCTCATCCCGCCGCGCAGTAACAATTCCGCGAGTACGCGACTCACCCCGGCGCTCTTACTGAGTGCCTCAACCTCTCCAAT
>CBRAFL010000492.1:0-3113 GCA_967755055.1 uncultured bacterium | reverse complement strand
CGGGATTGGGGTTTGGGCTTCGATTTCGAGAACCTAGACCGCGCTCGGCCCGCGGTTCCAAAGCGAAATCACCGGCGTTTCACCGTCGCGATCTCCAAATCCAAGGATACTCACCGACGCAGTATCCAGAACTAGATGACGACCTTCGTTAAGCGGCAACTCGATCCAGCGCACCGCGAGCGACCGAAGGAAATGTCCGTGCGAGAACAGCGCGATCGTCCCGTCCAACTCCCGAAGCTTGGCAATCAACCGATCTGCTCGTTGGGACATTTGCTCCACCGATTCGCCCTCCGGACAACCATCGTAGAAGATATTCCAACCTGGACGCAGCGA
Organism: uncultured bacterium; assembly: GCA_967755055.1. GTDB lineage: Bacteria > Verrucomicrobiota > Verrucomicrobiia > Opitutales > Opitutaceae > Opitutus. Next base: position 2,780 of record CBRAFL010000492.1, on the reverse strand, counting down.
CCGGATGGCGGCCGTGGTCTGTCCTTCGTACGCACCATAATCCCATTCCTGAAGATCCGGCTCAATAAGCGCCGCGGCGCTGAAACCGGCGAGTTCGCACGTACGGCGAGCGCGCTGGCGCGGACTCGTGAGCACGTGAGTGAAAGTCATTCCCTGCAATCTCACGCGGAGCTCGGTCGCGCGACGTTCACCGGTTTCGGTAAGCGGCAGGTCAGTCCGACCCGTGTGTCGCCCGCTCAGCGACCACTCGGTTTCTCCGTGGCGAATAAGGAAAATTTGCTTGGGCATGCTGCTGAGATGGGTGGCGTCGTAACGACTTCGAAAGAGTGCGACGATGATCAACTCTCCGCGCAAACCCTATTGACGTAGCGTCGCTGGCTCCCACGCGACATCCGCAACTACCGACCGCTTCGTGCCCAGCAAATCCAACGGGGGTTGGGCAGACGACGCGGAATTAAACTGACTCGGACACCTCAACGAAACGGCGCGTGATTCGGCCACTGCGGGCGGTGCAGACGAAGAAACCTTTTTCCTTCGTCCCATCGGCGTTGCCTCGCTTAAGTGCACAACAGCGATTCGTCGTAACCGTCGCCGCGCGGAAATTGTGCTCGGTATAGCCGTGGAAATGTCCGTTGAAAACCGCCTGCAGGTTGTGATCGAGAAACCGTTCCAGCAGCGCGTTCGCGTTGAGCGGCTGCATTTTCACGCCGTCAGCGAGCGGGAAATGAGTGAACAGTACGAGCGGTCGCGCGCGATCGATCTGCGGCAACTCCGCATCCACCCAACGCAGCGTCGCGTCGCTGATCGATGTTTTTTCAAACCGCAGTCCCTCGGTCGAATCGAGCGCGATGAACTGCCATCCGCGATGTTCGAATCGATAATTAATTCGACCGGGAAAAATTTCCTCGTAGCTGGATCGATCCGTTTGCGTGACGTAATCGTGATTACCGATCTGCACGTAAAGCGGCACGTCGAGATGCGAAAAAATCTCGCGCACCACGGCGTGATGCTCACGGCTGCCTTTGTCGACCAAGTCGCCGACGTGCAGGCAAAACTCAGGTTTTTCCGCACGCATCAGACGAATAACACGCTCCAACCACACCCCGCATTCCGGGCTCAAGTAATGCGTGTCATTGATCACAACGAACGTGAAGTCACCACCCAGCGGTGTCTCGGCCGCGGCACGCAACACGCCCGGCCACATTCCCATCGCGAGCAGCGTGGCAGCACCTATTTTCCCTACTGCTTCGCGGCGCGTCATCAGTGCAGCATCAAGAGTTGAGCGATGAGAATGCTTCATGGTAGGGCGATTCGATTCGCAGAATGATTGGCCCGAAAAAATCCGAGGGCAACAGATGACTTCGCCCGAACCGGGTTGATGGAACGTGGTGTAGGTCGCGCGCTCGCCGCGCTACGTTCGCAATCGGTAGCGCGGCAAGCGCGCTACCTACAATTTGGTCCTCCACTCGCTCACGCTCGCAGCCACGACATTTCGGTTTAAAATGATTGTCTGCTCTCAGTGATCTTCGACGATCAATTCGTCCATGAAGACTGGGTTCACGATCGTCGCACGCTGGCTTCCGGTGGCGGCGGCGTTGTTGTTATCGGGATACGCTCCCGCGCATGCGGGGAATCCGACCGGCGGGGAGATTCGGCAGGCAAAAGTTTTTTCCCGTACGCTTCAGCAGGATATTCTTTTCAACGTTTACCTGCCCGCCGGCTACGACGCGGCCAACGCGAGTTGGCGCTATCCGGTAATCTACCTGCTCCACGGACGTGGTGACTCGATGAGCGCGTGGACCGTGATCAAGGCGGATCTCGATGGCATGATCGCGACGCACGAGATTCCAGCTGCGATCGCAATCATGCCGGACGCACCTTGGAACCGTAGAGCAAGTTACTACATCGATTCGCAATTCACGGGGCGCGCAGCACCGAACGATCTGCCTGCCGGTCAACCCGTGGAAACCGCCTTCATTGACGATCTCGTGCCGCACGTGGATGCGACGTATCGAACGCGAGCCGATCGCCAGGGTCGAGTTGTCGCGGGGTTTTCGATGGGGGGATATGGCGCGATGCGGTTGGCGTTGGCGCACCCGGAATTATTTGGCGCGGCGATCATTCTAAGCCCGGCCGTGTACCATCCTCTACCGCCGAAAGAATCCAGCACCCGTGAATTCGGAGCCTTCGGTAACGGCAGCGCCTTGTTCGATGAGAGTATTTACCGGGAGAAAAACTACCCGACTCTTCTCCCACATTTCCAAACCAAAGGCCTGCCGCTCGCGTTGTTCATTGCGGTAGGCGACGACGAGTACGCGGCACCCGCTCTCGACGAAGCCAGCCACGATCTCGATTTCGAGGCGCACGCGCTCTACAATCAGGTGCGCCGCCTTCCCAGCATTACGGCCCAACTGCGTGTCGTTGATGGAGGACACAACTGGGACACCTGGCGTCCAACTTTTATCGAGGGTGCACAGTTCGTCTTTCGTTATCTGGAAGCAACAAATCGATCAGCCCGCTCGCCGCGGTAGATCGGTTGGCCCAAATTTTATTTTTTCCGAGCTCTGCTGGAGGGCGCTGCTCCGTCAGCGCTGTTCGTATCGGACCAGCTGCGACGGAGCGCAGCCCTCCAACGCTCCGACCACGAGGAACTCCGATTCACGACACCGCTGGCTTCTCGGAATAAATCGTGAGCCCTACGAGCGACTGTTTGGGTGGAGGAAAAAACAAACTCGCGAGGTAGCCGACCACGATGCAAACGAGGATTGAGATCGCCAGGT
>CBRAFL010000491.1:0-3121 GCA_967755055.1 uncultured bacterium | reverse complement strand
CCCGTGCCGGCCCTTCCTCTTTCGACCGACGCTTTCATTCTCCTGAAGCGACCGCCCGCTGATTCATTTCAGAGTCTCACTGCGTTTTCAGCGGAGCACGGCGCGTTACTAATCCTGCAACGCCTCTCGAAAAAATCGCCGGCTAGCACGGTGGTTCTCGATCTGTTTGACGAAGTTTCGCTTCAACTCGAAAGCCGCAACCAAGGTCAAACCTGGTTCATAAAAGAATCCCGGCTCATCACCCGCCATCCGACGATCGGTCGCAGCTACGACACATTGCTCCTCGCCTCCGCCCTCGCCGCACTCGTGGCGCGCAATCCCGTCCCCGAGGAAAGCCGCGCCGAAGTCGTGACGCTCCTGCGACAGGCGTTCAGTTCGTTCGCCTCGGGTGCACGTCCCGACCTCGTCTGGTTCAAAAGCCTCTACCGCTTCGCTCGTGAAGAGGGTTATCCCATCAAAGAACAGTGGTTTCCAACTCTCCCGTCGGCCGATCAAACCGCCGTCGCCCTCCTGCTCAATCGCCCGCTCGCAGAGCAAAATGCCGAGTCGGAAATCGTCGCGCGTCTCACCGGCCAGCTCATCAACTACCTCCGCGCGCACACGGAAATCCTCGTCGAATGATCATCTACCCAAAAAATGCGAAGGTCGTTCGAACGATGACTTTGTTTTCAAACCGTTCGTGTGTTTGGTGCTGACGAGATGGACTTCGATCTCGATCAACGCACCGCCAGCCTGAGCGTGGGAGAATTCTCTGCCTTCACGACCGGACCACGCGACGCGGGCAGCGGAATGCAAGGCATCTGGCGGGCTCAGCTCGGCACGCACTGGCACAACGAACTGCGGGCCCGCGCGTCCGCTGACACGCCCGAAACCCAATTCGAAGTCGCCATCACCGGGCAGATTTTTCATCGCGGCTGGAGGATCACGCTCACCGGGCGCATCGACCAGATGCTCCGCACGGACACGACCGTCACGCTGCGTGAAATCAAAACCGTCACGCGCCCCCTGCCCGCGGAAGAATCAGAACTTCGCGCCGCCTACCCGGATTATTTCGCGCAACTGTCCGCCTACGCCGCGCTGTTGCGTAACACGAGTACGGGTACGCTCGCGATTCCGCCGCTGAAGCTGTCCACCGAACTCGTCTTCGTTGAAACGAGTTCCGGTCTCGCTCAAACGCTTTCACTCACGCCCGCGGACGAAAGTTTTTTCCGGATCCAACTCGAGCGGATTGCCGAGTTCCTCGACTTGCGGCTGCGCGCACGCGAACGTCTGCGGCACCTCTCATTTCGTCCCGCCTTCGCGACGCCACGCGCGGGTCAGGAAACCACGCAGGTCGATCTTACGACCACCTTCGAACGGCATCCCCTGGTATTCTTCGAAGCGCCCACGGGCTTCGGAAAGACCGGCGTGCTCCTCGAGTTCGCGCTCGGTCAGCTCCGTGCCGGCCACTTCGACCGCGCGCTCTACCTCACGAGCAAATCCACCGGCCAGCTCCAAGTCGTCCGCACGCTCTCCCAGATGACCGCCGCCCCCGGGTCCGAAAGTAACCTAATAGGTTACCAAAATCCGGCTTCGCCAGAGGTAAAACCGAAATCCGGAGAAAATGAAAGTAACCTATTAGGTTACTTTAATCAGGAACCGGCGGGGGCGGAAGTGGAGTTGAAAACGGTGGGGACGGCCGTTGCTGCGTGGCATGTTCGCAATAAAAGCGAACACTGCATCAATCACACGTTTCACTGCGTGCGCGAAAATTGCGCGTACCTGGATCAACTCGAAGCGCGTTGGCCGCAGAGCGGGCTCGCGCGTTTTTATCTCGATGAAAAACACGCACGTGATCTCGACACGTTGCGCGCCGCCGGGCGTCAGGCGCGCATCTGTCCTTACGAAATCACTCGCGCATCACTCGCGTTCAACGACGTGTGGATCGCAGATTACAATTACGTTTTCGCTCCAGCGAATCGCGGCATTTTTTATTCGCAGCCTGGCTTCAACCCGGCCCGCACGCTCCTCCTGCTCGACGAAGCACACAATCTTCCGTCCCGCGTGGCCGATGCCTATTCCCATCTCGCACGAGCCTCCGACGCTCGCGCGCTCCTCGCCGAACTCGATCACCTCGACGCGCCCAAACCGATCCAACACGCATGGGAGAGTTGGACGCTTCTGCTCTCCGCTTTGCGACCTGTCGATGCGCTGGACCCGGCGTTGGAGGCCGATGTCGTCGATACACTTTCCCGCATTGTCGATCACCTCGGCGCGCTGCCACTAGACTACGCCGCGCTCGGCCCCCAATTCAGCGAGCAACTCTGGAAAACACAGACGCTCGTCGAGTGGCTCGACAACGCGCAGCTAAAAAAACTTCTATGGTGCCCGGCGGAAGGTGAACTTTCTTTCACCTGTATCGATGCGGCGGATGCGATCGGAGCAACCTTGCGCGAATACGGTGGTGTCGTATGCGCCAGCGCCACGTTCGGCCCCGCGAACGAATTTGCCGAAGCCTGCGGGCTTGCTTCCGCGACAACCGAGCCGCGGGCTTCGATTCCATCAGCGCAGCAAACAACGGCTGTTCCCAATTTCGCAGTGGTCCGCGCGGCGACGCCGTGGCGCGATGACGCTTATGATGTGGCCGTCGACGCCCGCGTGGACACGAGCTTTCAATATCGATCGCATCACTACGCCACGACGGCCGCCACGATCGCCGCGCTTCACGCGGCGGCGCATGCAGCTGCAGTGTCTTCCTCCGCGGCTCACGCTTCCGTGAGCCGGGCCGTCGCAGTCTTTTTTCCGAGTTACGCCTACGCGGAAACGATCGCCCGCGAACTCGAGCGCGTCGCTCCGTTGCGCGTGGCACTGCAGCCGCGCATCCGCGATCTGGCTACACAAACCGCCTGGGTCGAGGAATCGCTGGCGCTCTCCGACGCGCTCTTTCTCGTGCTCGGTTCGAGCTTCGCCGAAAGCATCGATCTTCTCGGCGGTCGCGTAACGCATGCGATGGTCGTCGGTCCGGCATTGCCTGAAGTGAACGCCGTCCAGCGTGCACGCCTCGCCGAATTCGCTCCGCTCGGTCGTGCCGCCGCTTTCCGCCGCGTTTACCAGATTCCTGGCATGACCAAGGTGAATCAGG
>CBRAFL010000490.1:0-3173 GCA_967755055.1 uncultured bacterium | reverse complement strand
ATCGCATTCAAAGTCCGACGTGCTTGATCGAATTCGACAACACGCAGAATCAAGCGAACCACATCCACACCGTGGTCCGTCATTTCAGCGGTGATTTCGGCCACGACCTTCTCGCCGAACACTACGCGAAAGAGCACTCGAAGTAGTTCTTGAGAGAACGCGCCCGGTTGGGGATTTGCTTGAATGAAATCTCTTCATCTCAACGGCAAATAAGTTTCATCGCAGATCTCGAAGCATCGGAACGCACGGGCACATCGTGTGCTCGGCGGGGAACCCGCAACCATGCTTCAACACCGACCGCATCCAATCGTCCGTGAGATGATTGAGTGTATCCGCCGCCGACAACCCGCGACCACCGTTATCGATCCCAGTCTGGCAAGTGAGGCTGAGTCCTCCGCCTCCACTTCGCGGAAAAGTCGCGGTCCCCTCCCCGGCTGGAAATGCGTTCGCCATGGACACGCTTGATCGAAAGCTGATGACGGTGATCGGTCAGCTTACCGATTCAGCCCGCGCCTCGAAGATCATCTCGATCAATGCGGCCCTGCTTGCCGATCAGATCCTCGATGGCCGCGCGAAAAACACGCTCGCACTCAAGGTCGTCGCAAACGAAATCCAGAGGCTCAGCGACGAGTCCAGCAGCGGGATTGCCGCGCTGCACTCGATCCTCAGTGAGGTAAAACTACTCACGCAGACCATCAATCTCGCGGGGCGTCAGCGCATGCTCTCGCAGAAGATCATGAAACTTTTCCTTATCCGACGCGACTCCGCATCAGTATACATTGATCAAGAGATCAGCGCCCTCACTGAGGAGTTCGAACACTCGCTCGATCGGTTGAAGCTCTGCCGGCTGAACACCACAAAAATCGGCGCACAACTCGACCGCGCTTCCGAAGCCTGGATCGCATTTCGCTCCGCGTTGCGCGCCGGAGATCTTGTCGCCGCGGTGCCCGTCAACGAACGAGTGCTCCAGGAGATGAACATCGCCGTCCAATGCTATGAAGAACTTGCAGGCGCGCGGATCGCCGTCGCCTGAGCGGTCACGGCCGCGGAGACTGGGATTTCTGCGCGAGCGCGAGGATTTCTGCCAATATCTCGCGCAGGCGAGTCATGCTAATCGGTTTAATCAAGTGATACGCAAATCCGTCGTCCGGATTCAATGCCGTCTCCGTGCTCGCCCCGTACCCTGACGTTGCAATGCCGATCAGCCCATGGCGGGCGTGCAATTCACGCATGAGATCGATACCACTGCGATCCGGCAGACCGATATCAGTGATGACCACGTCGAATTTTTCATTCGCAGCTAATGCAGTCGCCTGGTGTGCCGTGGCTGCGGAGCGCACATGGTGCCCTGCCCGTCGCAGCAATATTTCCATGCTCAAGCGTGTGTCGGCATGGTCCTCGACCAGCAATACACGCAATCCCCTCTCAGCAGAACCGTTTCTCTCCACCGGCGAGGTCGTTGGTTCAGACTCGTTTCCTAAAAATTCCGATGACATCGATTGGCAAAAAGTCGGGTGACTCCGTAAACGGTCGGCCCATTCACTTACACGGGCAAGCAAATGCCTGATGAGTTATCACGGACAGATCGCTGAATAAATTTTTTTGCGAGGCCTGAAAAAAATGCTGGACAGAGCAATCTCCGTTTACATCGTGCACCGTGCATCAGGAACGAGTCAGCCCTCAAAAGCTGGCTCCGCCAACCGGGCCGGGAGCGGCCACGGTGGATCGGGGGAAACCCCGGATGTGCGCCTCTCGAAAGAGCGGCGAACCAAGAACGCTCCCGAAGACGAAACCGATCTGATGCCCAGATCGGTTTTTTGTTTTCAAACCCTGACGCGCGACCCTGCCAACCACAGATCCTCACGCATCATGACCTCGTTAGCAAAACTCCCCGGCCTCCGCGTTGACGCGGAAAATCCCAACCATCACCTGTGGGATAACCACGGAACGTGGTTTCTCCACTACACCCTCCACCCGACTCCTTTCACTAAGGAGCGGATCCGCCGTTCGCTCGGCACCAAGGACGTCCACGTTGCCCGCGAGCGCCGCGATAATTTCTTCGCGACCCTGGCAAACAACGCCGCCGTGAAGTCCACGCCCGCGCTCGATAAAGACGCCGCCGCCTGATCTCAGTCCCGCCGCGGCGCTCCGGTCGCAACTCACCGTAGCGCCGCATTGATTCGTCATCGGTACGCTCGCGAGCTCATCCGCTCTTGCGAGCGTTACGTACCGCTGGCGAATCACCCGTGCCTTGAAGCGATCTCAAGGCACTCGCAACTGTTGCCCCACGCGAAGCGCAGTTTGCCCGCGTAAAACGTCGCGATTCGCGTCGTAGATTTCCTGCCAGCGACTGCCCGTTCCGTAATAGCGAATGCTGATTCGCGTCAGTGAATCGCCTTCCGCCACCGTATAAAAGCGTCCCGAAATCGCGGGCGCTGCAACTCCGCCTGTCACCGGCTGCGATGCGGATGGAGGCGCGACGAAAGGCGTGATCACGCCGCCATTAACCCGTGCCGCCGACGCGATTTGGTCCAGCGTGCCTTGGGCCTGCCGCAGGCGCGCAGCCAGCGCCGTGTTCTCCTGCTGAAGTCGCGCCACTTGGTTTCGACGATCCTGCTCCTGAGCTTGAGCGCTACTGGTCAATCGCCCGTTCTCAGCCTTTAAGCCGGCAAGATCGCGCTGGGCCGCGGCGAATTTCGCGTCGGTGGATTCCAAGCTCGCCACGCGCTGCTGAGCCGCCGCGAGCGTTTTCTCCAGTTCTGCGACGCGGCTGCTCTCCGCTCGCAACGCATCGACGCCGACAAGCTGTTTCTGCAGGTCCACGGTCTGCTTCTGCAAATCCGTATTTTCCTTTGAAAGTTTCTCCAAAGCCGCCGTCAGCTCACCGACGCGTCTTCCCTGCTCATTTGCAGTAGCAAGTTCTGCCCGGATTTTTTCCGCCTCACTTTTTGCAGTCGCAGCTTCCTCACGCGCGGCGTCGCTCGTTTTTTTCAACTGACTCGTTTGCTGCTCTGCGTCAGCGAACTTCGTCGTGAGCTCCTGAACCTGAAGGCGAAGCGCTTCCCGTTCTTTCTTCCAATCGGCAGGTGCAACTAACGCCCGCTCCGCTGCCAAAGCTGAGTCGGCGGCCGCCTGCTTTTCAACCGTGAGCTTTGCGTTCTCTCCACCGAGGC
>CBRAFL010000489.1:0-3179 GCA_967755055.1 uncultured bacterium | reverse complement strand
CGAGAATTTCCCAGAACGTGCGGTCGATATCCCACGGGAAATATACGACGCGCCCGGCACCCACCTCGCGCAAAAAAACCTGCGGAATATCCGTGCGCGGTGTTTTCGTGAAAACCTTTTCCATCGGCAGATCGGGATACGACGGAATAAATGTGATCGGTGGATTGGGAAACGGCGTCATCGCCGTGACGTCGACGCGCCACACGCCGTGGATGATTCGTGGCGCATCCTCGAGTCCGACGAGCAGCGGATGTCCCGGCGCGGACTCGTGCTCAAGTCGTAGATACGCGTTGTGCATCGGTCCCTCGCTTCGCTCCGCGAACTTCACGCCGAAAAGATCCGCCAGCCCAAAGTTTTCGCGTCTCACACCCCACTCGTCACGCAACGACGTTTCAGAAGTTGCGATCACTCCGCCTCCGCGTTGCACGAACTCGCGGAGCTGCACGCATTGCGCATCCGATAACGCTGCGATGTTCGGCAAAATCAGTGTCTTGAACTGCGCCAGATGCACGGCATCGAGCAGTCGATCATGCACCATTTCAAACGGTATTCGTGCCTCGACTAACGCGTGGTACCAACCGTTGCCGGCATCTTCGACGCCATCACGGCCACCGCGATCGTCACCGGTATAAAACCACGCGGTCTGCTGCGAATAGACCATCGCGACGCGAGCGAGCGGACGTTCGTTGCGTAGATAACGCTCCGCACTCGCACACCATACGTAGAGTTCTTCGACCGGTTTGAGCCAGCGCGGATCATTCACGCTTCCGGCAAATTTCGTGAACCACGGGCGAAGGCCATTCGCGATTCCATCAATCGCCCAGAGGCGGATTTCCTCCGCGCTCTGCACGGAATCTTTCCACCGATACGGCTCCTCCAGTCCCACGCTGAAAATGCCGACGATCGGTTTGCGCCCCATCGTCGCGCGAAATTCTTTTCCCTTCTTCCCGTTTGCCCAAGGTACCGTGACACCGCGACGCGCTTGATGATCGGCCATCAACGTCGGCGCGAGTTCGCCGATGCGTTTCATATCGAGCGGACTGGTCGCGCCACCGCCCGCGTTTGGAATCACGCAGGAGTCCGGATTAATTTTGCGAACCTCCGCGTCCCACCGCTGCCACAGCGCGAAGAGCCGTTCCTGATTCCAAATAATGTGGTCGCGACGCGCGGGATCTTGGGGATTATTTGTTCGCGGCAGATCGTGACCTTTCGCGTTTTTGAAATTCACGCGACAGTGTTGGCAGTAACACATGCCGGAGCCATTCCAGCGATTGATGAAAATTCCATCCACGCGATAGTCTTTCATGATCTCGCGTTTCACCTCCGTCATGAAATCGAAGTTGTAAGGACCGAGTCCGCACGTGACCCACATTTCCGGCGACGCCCAGTGACGACGCGGTTTTCCATTGGCGTTCACGGCGATCCAGTCGGGATGCGCCGCCTTCACATCATCGTACGTCGCGTGCGGATCGGTGCGCGCGATCACCACCATGCCGAGCTTGCGACAACCCGCGACAAGTTCGCCGAACACATCGCGATCGCCGAGCCACGCGCTCCGATGATGAAACGGGATTTTCGTCGGATAATACGCGACGCAGCCGCCAGCGCTAAGGCAAACCGCGTCAGATTTTGTACGCGCAAAACAATCGAGCCAGAAGTTCAGATCGAATTTCCCGGGATCATCTTCGACCAGCGTGAGCTGCGCCCAACGCATCGGCTTGTCGATCCATGACGGTACTCCAGATAGCGGTGCCGGCCCTCTCGCCGGAGCCGCCCCTGATAACTCCGCCGCAGATACGGACCGCCAGGAAAATTCGCCCAAGGTTACCGCGGCTCCAGCCACAGCAGCTGATTTTAAAAACCGGCGACGACTGAGATCGGGCATTGATTGAAAGGGATGAAATCAGGGACGCGCGTAAACTTCGCGCAGAGCTGACATCTGGCTAGATGCAAAGTTTCGTCCTCACAACCGCGAAGTCAGTGCTCGGGAAAAAGCTCACTGGCAATTCCTCGCCGCTTGGCCCGTTGACACATCACAACGACAGGCATATTTTTTCTGCAAAGGGCCAGTACCATGAATGATTGGACCCCAGTCTCCGCCAGCGCGGGACTGCTGAAGCTTCTTCACCTCGCAGAGCTTCCCTGCTGGATGCGTCAACCGCACCTCAGAGACGGGGTCTTCCTTGTCACATTTTCGCTGGCTGTCCCGGGTCTGGCGATTGCGAGCCCTGACGCGGAGCCCGCGTCAGCGGACACACGAGTGTCGTCATCAGCAGACGAGTCGGCCCGCAGTTCTGAGCCCGCGGTCGTCCTCAACCCGTTCGTTGTGACGACGCAGAAGGACAAAGGCTACAAAGCCACCAACGCCACATCGGGCACGCGACTCGACACGGGCATCAAAGACATTCCCTTCGCGATCGAGGTGATCACGTCCGAGTTCATCAGGGACACCGGCGCAACCAGTCTCCGCGACGCCCTCAAATACAGCGCCGGCATACAACTTCAGTCGCAAAACGACTACACCGGAAATGGTTTCACGCAGTATCAGAATCCCGGAGGCGTAAACAATCCCGAGATGCAGACCGCGAACAAAACCGACACAGCCGTCGTCATCCGCGGATTTACGACGGAGAATGCGTTGCGTGATGGATTCCGCCGCAAAGTGACCACCGACGCGGCGAACATCGATCGCATCGAAGTCGTCCGCGGACCGGCCGCGCTTTTGTACGGCATCGGAAACTTCGGCGGTGTCGTAAACTATCTTCCGAAGACACCCGCGAAGACCCGACAAGGCGCGGTCGATTTCACGATTGGCACGTTTGGACTGACGCGCGGCACGTTTGATCTCACCGCTCCCTTTGCCTCGGGCCGTGGCGGATATCGTTTCACCGCCGCTGCGCAGCAAAACGGTGACTTCACCGACCTCTACCGCGTCCGCAAATTCGCCCTCGCATCGGTCGTCACCTTCCGTCCGTGGAAAAACACCGAGCTCACTATCGACACCGAATTCGGACGGAACAAAGCCACAGGCACCGGCTTTCAGAGTCTGCGAGCGCGTGCTGACGCATTGGGCAATGATGGCCGCGAGGAACACGCAGGACTCGTCGCGTTTCCCGGACAAAGTCTTCGCACGATGCGCTGGTCGGGACCGGACACATTTCAAAAATCATATCAGGGCA
>CBRAFL010000488.1:0-3193 GCA_967755055.1 uncultured bacterium | reverse complement strand
CTGCGGAGTGGCTCCAGGAAACGCTTCGGCAGATCCGGCTCAACCACGTTGCCCAAAATCGACAGCGTCTGACGCGACGCCGGCAGTCCCAACCATTCCAAAACTCCGAACACCCCGCTGCGCTCATGCACCGCGCTGATTTCCTCCCAGCACGCTTCCGCCGTACCGCGCAGGCTCACATGTGAAGCGAGAAACGAGGTCAGCGCCGGCGTTTCCGTGAGTGTCTCGAGCAGCGACGAACAGCGGGCGATGACTTGAAGCGCGTCCATTCGGCCGAACGAAAAGCGCTCCAGAAATTCGCGGGTTTCCGTCGGCACGAATTCGAGATAGGGATTCCAGTCCTGCGGAAGGAACGCCTGCGCCGCGGAGCTAAGGACATCCTCGGTGGGCGAGGTGGGGATCCAATCGTCACCGTAGAGGCATTCGAAACGCACCTCGGGCCAGGGCGACACGCGGTAACTGACGCCGCAGTGCGTCCAGGTGAGAGCAAGAGGAACGAAGCATTTCTTTTTTGAGCGACGAGCGAGGTTCATGCGCACACTTTACCCGCCCGGGTGGGACATTGCCTGACCCACCCTAAAAAAATTTCAAAATCCACCGTGTGACCTTTCCATACTGCCGAGAGAAGGTGGCTGCATAGCCAGGATTGCTTCGTTCTCGTTCTCTTAATCGTTCTCGTTCTCGTCGGAGTTGAGAGAACGAGAAAGAGAACGAGTAACGAGAACGACGCGGCACCAAATAGCTACGAGGCACAAAGGCGCCGTTCGGATCTTCGTGTCTCTGTGCCTTTGTGGTTCAAAATGATCATCCTCCGAACCCTGCAATTTTCATGACCGCTCCCCGCACTCAACTCTCCCGCCCGCCGCTCGAACGAATGCTCAAGATTCACGACGAGCTCCGTCGTGGCGCGCTCATCAATTGCACCAAGCTGATGAAGACGCTCGAGGTCTCCCGCAAAACCATCGTGCGCGACATTGCGTTCATGCGCGACCGGCTGGATCTGCCGATCGAGTTCGACGCCCAAATCCAGGCATATCGCTACACCCAGCCGGTGAATTCATTTCCCACCGTCAACGTGACCGAAGGAGAACTGCTCGCACTTCTCGTCGCCCAGCGCGCCTTGCAACAATACCGCGGCACACCGTTTCACCGACAGCTCGAGATCGCCTTCGAAAAACTTGCGCGCGGATTACGTGATCAGATTTCGTTTTCACCCGCGGACGAACTTCAGGCTGTTTCGTTTAAAAACATCGGACTCGGCAAAACCGATCTCGCTGTGTTTAACGCGCTCAGCGGCGCTGTGCTGCGGGAAAAAGAAATCGCTTTCGACTACCGAAAACCCGGCGACGAGAAAAAATCCCAGCGGCGTGTGCGCCCCTATCATTTGGCGAACCGCGAAAATTCCTGGTACCTGATTGGCTTCGATCTCGAGAGAGAAGCGCTACGCACGTTCGCACTTCCGCGCATCGCCAGCGTCACTGTCACGAAAGAAACATTCACGCGCCCGGCGGATTTTTCGCCGGAGAAATTTTTCGCGAGCGCACTCGGCGTCCTGGGCGGCACGGGTGATTATCGCGTTGTGATCCGCTTCGCCGCGACGGTGGCGGAGCGCGTGCGCGAACGCGAGTGGCACGAGTCGCAGGAAATGCGCGAACTACCCGGTGGAAAGTTGGAACTGCGTTTGCGCCTCGGCGCATTGATGGAAGTTGAGCAATGGATTCTCGGCTGGGGAGCCGCGGCCGAAGTGATCGCCCCCGCCGAACTCCGCGCCAACCTCCGCCGCTCCGTCGCAACGCTCGCAAAAATCTACGGGGCGGACCAAAAAAACTCCTAAGAACGACCGCACTCCGCCGTCTTCCCTTCGGAGTTTTCCTCGGTGGTTCTTTCGCGTCGCGTCCCGCTTTCCAGCTTCCTCACCATGCTTCTGCTCCGCTTCGTCGTCCTAGTCTTCGTATTTTCCATCGCGTCCACCGCAAGCGCCGCATCGCATCGCGACACTCTCGCCGCCGCGCAGGCCCGCGCCGCAGAAGGCTCTTGGGAGCAGGCGAAATCACTTTACACCCAAGCACTCGCCTCCGCCCCCGACGCCGAAGCGCGAAACTGGTGCGAGCTCTGGATCGAGGACGCCAGCTGGCGTTCAGAAACGAAAACCCATCGGGGAGAACTGCCTCACTGGCAGGAATCACACTTAGCCCGCTACGATATCTTCGAGCGCGCTTATGCCGAAGGCCACGCGCGCGACGACTTCTGGATCGCCGTGCTCACGAGTCGCGCGGATCTGGAAGATACTCTGGACGATGGCGACGGGTGGAAGCGCCGTGTGATGATCGCTGACCACCTCGCGGCTCAGCCACCGTCGCCGGGCGCAGCACAACGCTTCATCGCATTCCTCCAACAAAGTTTGCGCGCCCCCAGTAATCCTTCCCATCGCAATTCTCCGCTTCTCATTCGGGCCCATCTCGCGAGCGGCGTCCGGATCGGGCCGACCGCAGATGATCGCGCGTGGTGCGAATGGCAGCTCGCGCGCATTACTGATGCTCCGGAGCGTTGGAACATCCACGCTACCGAACTCATCCGCGAACAGTTGCCCGCTCAAGCCGCACAATGGTCCCACGCGCTCGCCGCTATTCGCGGCACGCGATGGGAGGCTATCGCCCGCGCCGACGAATTTATCTGGCGCGTAGCGACCGGCTGGTCGCCCGGCTCCCCCCGGGACACTCCAGCGGACATCCCGGCGCGTCTCGAGGAACTCGATACGTTGCGAACCGCACTCAACGCAGTCGTCGCCACGGATATTCCGGCCGACTTGGGTTCTCGTCTCGACCAGATCGAACACAGCTTAAAAACGCCACTCCTCGATGCCCAATGCGCGCGGCGCTTTCTCCCAAATTCACCTGTCCGCTTCAGCTACGGCACCGTCTCGATTCGCCAGCTCACCTTTCACCTCGACCGCCACGATCCCGTTACATGGGCGTCTCTGATCACCCGCGGTTCGCCAAATTACTACCGCACAAATAAGCCCGCCTCCGCAAATTCAACGGGACACCCCGTCCGCACGTGGACCATCGACTTCCCCGATGCGGATCAACATCGCTGGCACTCTGCTATCGTTGACGCGGCCGATTCGCTCCCGCCCGGTTTCTATGCGCTGAGAATCGACGGCGTCCCCGTCGACTCAAGTAAACCGCTCGAC
>CBRAFL010000487.1:0-3215 GCA_967755055.1 uncultured bacterium | reverse complement strand
TTCGAGCCTGCATTCGTTTTTTTTGAGTCTGGCGCTGGGGGTTTCCATCGGCGTGTCACGCGGCGCGGAACCGGGAGACCGATCGACGGCAGAGCACACCTGGAAACCGATGGCGGATTGGTACCGTCCGGATTTGCGGGTAACCAAACTTGCCCCGCGATCGGTCGAGCAATCTGAACTCCGGTTTCACTTGGGGGACGATCCGCGGTGGGCGGCGCCCGATTGGGATGATAGTACTTGGGAGGTCATCGAGCGGACTCAAATCCCGTTGAACGAAGGAATTTTTTGGCTGCGCGTTCGGGCCAGAACGACTCGTCGCGACGAAAAAATTCCGTCGTTGGTCACGCTCGCGTTGATCCCTGGTCGTACGACTCGCGACATTTATTGGGATGGCGTATTAACGAGCTCCTCGGAATCTGCGGGCAGCGGTCAGCAGATGGACGTCGAAACTCGGCGTGATGGAAGTTTCGAATTGACCGCGAAGACGGCGCAGGCCGGCGAGCACGTGATCGCCGTGCGGAGCTCCAGTCAGCGACGCTCAATATTAGGTGAACGTTTCTTACGGCTCAATTTCTTTACCGTATCGCCAGAAAGAGAACACGAAATTGGTCCGAAGCTCAGTTTCCTTACCGCCATGGGTGTGGGAGCCATGCTGACGATCGCGATTGCAGTGGGCGTGATGTGGCTTTTGGCCGACCGTCGGCCGATCCTCGCGTTGTTTTGCGCGCTTTGCCTGAGTTCTGCGCTGCTTATTGCTGTAGCCTCCGCACCGATGCTGTGGGTGTATCCGTCCGGTCCGGGGGATTTTCACCGAGCGGCGCGGATCCTCATGGTCATCGTTGTCTCGAGCCTGTTGCTCGCCACGGCGGTCGTTCATCTTTACCCTTCATTGCGGCGTCGCTGGTTGTTGTTGCCGTTGATCGTCGAGACCGTGATTGCAGGCTATTACCTGCGGTTGAACGTCAATATGCTCACGCCCATTTTGTGGCGGGTCAGTTTCATTTCGACGTTGGTCGTCGCGGGCTGGGCGGTTTGGCGACGACGACAGGGCGCGTGGATGGTGCTCTTGGGCGTGGCCGCGACGTATGGAATGTTCGAGCGCGATACAAAGCATTTTGAACACACGGACTTTTTGCTGGCGTTCCTGCCGGTGACGATCGGATTCATCGGAGCGATCGCCTTGGGTCTTCGCGCCGAACGTCTCCAAGCGCGCGATACGAAACTGATGGCCGCACGGCTGGAAATCGAGCTGCTCAAGAAAAGTCTGCAGCCGCATTTTCTGATGAACACCCTGACCGCGCTCTCGCAGGTCATCGAAGAAAAGCCCGCAGCCGCGGTGCGATTGATCGATGACCTCGCGTTGGAATTTCGCTCGCTGGCCCGTTTTTCCGACCAAAAACAGGTGTTGATCAGCGAGGAGCTCGCTCTTTGTCGCGCCCATCTCGGAGTCATGAGCGCGCGGACTAATTTGATCTGGAACCTGGAAGCAGAAGGGATCGATGTGACCGCGTCCGTACCGCCAGCACTGTTTCTCACTTTGATTGAAAATGGATTCTCGCATCAACGCGCACGCAAGGACGCGACGACATTCACTCTGCGAGCGGAGCGGGTGGGCGACGGAATGCGTTATGTCTTTCTCTCTCCGGGTGCCGTCACGTCGGATACGAATCGCGCGATCGGCGGCACCGGATTGCGCTACGTGTGTGCGCGTCTCGAAGAGAGTTTTCACGAGGCATGGAAATTAACCCAGGGAGCCGTTCCAGGCGGGTGGGAAACCGTCATCGAACTGCTTCATTCCGGCCGCGGCGGAGCGGACGCATGAGAATCCTTGTTGTCGAAGACGAAGCAGTGGTCGCTCGCCGGATCGAGCAGTTCTGTCGTCGCATTCTCGGCGACCGCCTGGAGTTGCTGCGCATAGCGGAAACCTTCGACGCGGCTCAGGCCAGTCTGGCGGAATCGCCCATCGATGTGCTCCTCCTCGACTTGAATCTTGGCGGGCAAAACGGCATGGCGCTGCTGGAGTCGAATGTCGCCGGTTCATTTCACACGATCATCGTGTCGGCGAACACGGACCGAGCGCTGCTCGCATTTGAGCGTGGCGTGATCGATTTCGTCGCAAAACCTTTCACCGAACAGCGGCTCGAAGAGGCGCTCCGTCGGGTGAGCGAGCCCGGCGGACGTTCCCCCCATGCCGCGCGTTTTCTGGCCGTGCGCAAGCACGGGCGCATCGATCTCGTTCCGATCGACGACGTACTCTACGTACAAGGCGCGGATGATTGTTCCGAACTCGTGCTCGGCGATGGCCGGCGCGAGTTGCACGACAAGACCCTGGAGAAACTTCAGGCCCTGCTTCCGCCGGTGTTTGAACGCATCCACCGCAGTTACCTCGTACGTCTGAGCGCGGTGAAAGCGCTGCACGTCCACGAAGGCAGCCGATACGAAGCGGAACTGAAAAACGGCGTGGTCCTTCCCGTTGGCCGTACGCGCTACAAAGAAATTCGGGATGCTCTGCGCTAGTCGTGGGAATGGGCCAGGTTCATGCTCCGCGAAGTCCCAGTGAAGATCGCGATGAACCGTCCGCTTCGTGACAAGACCGTTTGTTCGCTTGCATTCTGGCTGACGCTGACTGCGGGAGGATTCGCGCAGTCGCTTCCGCCGTATTCAGCGAAACCTGATGATGCCGACGAAAATCGGCCGGCGATCGCACTCTCTCCGTTTGTGATTTCGGCCACGACCGAGACGGGCTGGATCGCCACCGAGACGCTCGCTGGCAGTCGGCTGCGGACGAATTTCAAAGACATTCCTAATCAAATCGAAACGCACACGAAGGACTTCATGGACGATCTTGGCGTCACGACCCTGGAGCAGTCGCTGATGTACACTGCGAACGTTGAGAATCACAGCGACTACCTGGGCGCCACCGGCCGTATACGCGGCATTGGAGCTGGCACGCTCTCGCGAAATTTTTTCCAAGTTCACCAGCCAACCGATAACTTCAATCTCGATCGCGTCACGATCGCCAGCGGCCCCAACGCGATTCTCTTTGGGCTTGGCAGCCCGGCTGGCATCCTCGATGCCACACCCGCCCGCGCGCTGATGCGCAATAAATACGGCGTTACGCTTCAGTATGATTCCGAGGACTCGAAGCGTGCGACCTTCGACGCCAACACTGTCGTTGTGCCGCAGAAGCTGGCGTTGCGGATCATGGGTCTCTC
>CBRAFL010000486.1:0-3218 GCA_967755055.1 uncultured bacterium | reverse complement strand
CGTTCGTAATCTGTAGCGCGGCAAGCGCGCGACCTACAATCGATCCTCCACTCGCTCACGCTCGCAGCCACGACGTGGCCGTCGCGTGGCGAGCGCGCAACTTTACTCGCGCGGAGCTCCGCGCTACTCGAGGCGGCGATATTTTCCCGGCGGAATTTTGAAGCGATGGCCGGAATCGAAATCAGTGAAAATGTGCCAGTGCTCGTCGTGCGTGTCGTGCACGGCCACCTCCAACTTGTGACCGGCTTCGTAACTATATCCTTCCATCGCGAGCGCGTGATCCTCGTGGAGGATCGCCTCGCCGAGTTCACCACTGTGGGGTTCTGTGATTTCGATGGTCCATGTCTTCATGATTGGCGCGATTGAGTCTGCGATGCGGGTTAATAAAAAACTTTTCTTATTTGGTGCCGTTGTGCGTGCCCTCGCGTTTCGCCTTCGCCGCGGCCAGCAACCTGGCTTCGAGTTCGGCCGGCATTTCGGCATAGTGGCTGAATGATTCCTCGTGCCGGCCGCGTCCACTGGTGAGCGAGCGCAACGTTGTGCTGTAGTGATGCAGCTCTTTCTGCGGAACGTGAGCGTGGACGTTTTGAAAATGTCCGTCCGCGTCGATCCCGAGAATCTGGCCGCGGCGGGCGGAGAGATCGCCCATGACAGTGCCGAGAAATTCCTCGGGTACTGTCACGGTGATTTTGAATACAGGCTCGAGCAGACACGGCGCCGCAGTCTGAAAGGCTTCTTTGAATGCGTGATAACCGGCGACTTGAAAAGCGATGTCCTTGGAGTCAACCGGGTGCATTTTTCCATCGTAGAAGTCGGCGATGAGGTCGGTGACGCGAAAACCTGCGCGCACGCCTTCCTGGCACACGGTGCGAACACCTTTTTCGACGGATGGAACGAACACACGATCGACGTTATTGCCGACGAGCGACTGGGTGAACACGATGCCGCTGTCGCGGGGGCCGGGTTGAATGCGCAGCCAAACCTCGGCGAACTGGCCGGCGCCGCCGGTTTGTTTTTTGTGACGGTAACGCGATTCCCCCTTCGTGCGGATCGTCTCGCGATAAGGGATACCGGGCTCGGTGAGTTCAACGGAAACACCGAACCGCCGTTGCAGTCGCTCGACGATCACCTGCAGGTGAATTTCCCCCTGGCCGGAGACGACGGTCTCGTGCAGCTCGTCATCGACGCGATAATGAAATGTCGGATCTTCCGCGTGCAGTGTCGCGAGGCCGACGGCGAGTTTATCCTCGTCGCCCTTTGAGCGGAGCCGGAGCGTACCGTGAATATTTGGTCGCGGGAATTCGACCTTTGGCAGCACGACGTTGAATCGCGGACTGCACAGCGTGTCGTCGGTGCGAGTTTCGCGGAGTTTCACGACGGCGCCGAGGTCGCCAGCAACGAGCTGGGAGGCGGGAGTGCGATCGTGGCCGTTGAGGACATAGACCTGCCCGAGCCGCTCGTTGACCTGGCGAGTGCTATTAAATAATTCGGCACCGCTTGCGACGGTGCCGGAATAAACACGGAACAACGAGAGTTCCCCCACACCGGGCTCGTTCATTGTTTTGAAAACATAGGCAACGGGCTCGGTGTGTGCGAGAGGCACGGTGACGTGAGCCGCGCCAGCGTTGCGCGCATCAACCTCTGAACGGTCGAGCGGCGACGAACCATATTTCGCGATGAAGTCCATCAAGCGCGCCACGCCGACATTGGTTTCGGCGGACACCGCGAACAGCGGGATGAAAACCTGATTCTGAATCGCCTTGTGCAGACCCGCGCGCAATTCTTCCTCGGCGAGCACGCCCTGGTCGAAGAAACGTTGCATGAGTGCATCGTCGGATTCCGCGACGTACTCGATCAACTCGCGGTGCAACGCGTGAACGCGCTCCGCGAGGTCACCGTCAGCGGGCGCTTCCGTATAAGCACCGTTGCCGCCCGGCCGATAGGTGAGGACCTCGTTGCGGAGAACGTCGAGCACGCGGGAGAAGCCCGGTCCGGCATCGAGCGGAATCGAAAGAGGGAAAACGTTTTTCCCAAAATGTGAGCGGGCTTCTTCGAGTACTCGATCGAAGTTCGCGTTTACCTTGTCGAGCGCGTTAACCGCGATCATGCGCGGCAGGCCGTGGAGCGTGGCATTGTCCCACATCGCATCGGTGCCGACGCCGAGGCCGTGGAGCGCGTGTACGACCACGAGAGCGAAGTCGCCAACACGGAGAGCGCTCAAGGCCTCGCTGATAAAATCGGCGTAGCCGGGACAATCGATGAGGTTGAACTTTCGATTCTGCCACTCGGTGGTCAGGAGCGAGGCGTGAACAGAGATCTGGTGCTGCTTTTCACTGGCATGGTAATCTGACGCTGTCGTGCCAGCGGCGATACTGCCCATGCGGCCAATGCGGCCCGAGCAGGCGAGCATGGCTTCACAGAGCATGGTCTTGCCGGACGAGGCGTGTCCGACGACGGCGAAGCTGCGGAGGTCGGAGGCGGCGTAGTCTTTCATAACCGGAAAAACAGGGGTGAACAACGCGAGGCGGCTACTTGCGAAGCATGGACGATGATGCGGTCGCACTCTAGCCGATTTTCTGTGTTTTGCCTGTGCATCGAGCGGAATTTCCTCCGCATCGATTGACCGACCCAAATCGACCCGCCGTCGATACGCGCTAAATGCCCGCGATCGTGGAACTGACGCGGATGGCGCCAGGGCGCCGATTCACCTACGCTGAAATTTCAGTCAACCCGCGGACGGACGCGACATCGCGACGATGCGTCGGACGTCGTCTCCCGAGATTGTTTCATGAGCGATCAACTCTTCCGCGATCGCGTCGAGCGCCGCGCGGGTTTCCGTCAGCGCCTTCGTGGTCGCGGCGTAATTGCCATCGAGTAATGCACGTACGTGAGCCTCGGCTTCGTGAAACGTTTGCGGACTCGCGATGGATTCTTCGCCTTCGGAACGTGAGAGCGCCATGAAGCCGAGGGGGGACATGCCCCATTCGAAAACCATTTGCCGCGCCGTGCGCGTCGCTTCCTGAATGTCAGCTGCGGCGCCGCTGGTGATACTGCCGAGTGCAATTTCTTCCGCCACGCGTCCCGCCATGAGGCAGCGAAGTTTCGCGATCAACTGAGCCTGCGAGTAGTTAAACAAATCGCGTTCAGGAGTGAAGTGCGTGCTGCCGAGCGAACGGCCGCGCGGAATGATCGTCACTTTCTGAAGTTTGATTGATTCC
>CBRAFL010000485.1:0-3276 GCA_967755055.1 uncultured bacterium | reverse complement strand
ATCGGTCTCAACATTCTCTTCTGGTAACCAAGGATTTTTATGAATTTCGATCTTCGATTGCCGCTCGGCCTGATGTTCAGCCTCTTTGGTGCAATGCTGGCAGTGTATGGCTTGATCACTGATCCGGCGATTTACCGCCGCTCACTGGGAATTAATATTAATTTGAACTGGGGTTTGGTGATGTTGGCGTTCGGTGTGATCATGCTCGTGCTCGCGTTTCGCGCAGGACGAAAAGGTCCGGACGCAAAAAGCTGATCGCCTGAATTGAATGATTGCCGGGTCCGGACGGAGCGGTTGACGTGACCAGACGTGACGTTTGCTCCGCTGCAGTTTGATGGGGTCTCGATGGAATTCCCGGGCGTAAAAGCCCTCGGGAATGTGTCGTTTGCGGTGAACGCCGGCTCGATCCACGCCTTGATGGGAGAGAACGGGGCGGGCAAGTCGACCTTGCTCAAAATTCTCAGTGGCGCGTATCGACCGTCGGGCGGTTCGCTTGTGATCGATGGAGTTCCGCGCGCCTTTGCGAGCACGGGTGACGCGTTGGCGGCGGGAGTGGCGGTGATTTATCAGGAGCTGCATTTGGTGCCCGAGATGAGTGTGGCCGAAAATATTTTCCTCGGGCACCTGCCGCGGAAAATGGGTCTGGTGGATCGTCGCGCGCTGGCCGACGCGGCCCGCCAGCAACTCGCGCTCGTCGGTGAAGCGATCGACCCCGCAACGAAAGTGAGTCGTCTGCCACTGGCGCAGCGGCAGATGGTTGAAATCGCTAAAGCGCTGACGCGTGGGGCGCGGATTATCGCGTTTGATGAACCGACGAGCAGTTTGTCGGACCGCGAAGTGAAGAAACTTTTTTCAATTATCCGCGATTTGAAGAGCCGCGGTTGCGCGGTGCTTTATGTGTCGCACCGGATGGAGGAAATTTTTCAGCTGTGTGATCGGATCACGATTTTGCGCGATGGACGACACGTTGAAACGAACGAAGTGGCGCAGCTCAGTCGCGATGCGTTGGTGCAACGCATGGTGGGCCGGGAGCTCGCGGATATTTACCATTATGCAGCTCGCGCCCCGCAAGGTGCCGGTCTCGCGGTGGAGGGATTGTGCGGTCCGGGGCTGACGGAACCGTGTTCGTTCGAGGCGAAGGCCGGTGAGATTTTCGGTTTTTTTGGGCTGATTGGTGCGGGCCGCAGCGAGTTGTTGCGCTTGATTTTCGGTGCGGCGACTAAAACAGCGGGGCGCGTGCTGCTCGGCGGGCGGGAGCTGAATGTTGCGTCGCCGCGCGATGCGATTGAGGCCGGTATCGTGCTGTGTCCGGAAGATCGAAAGAAGGACGGAATCGTGGCGGTTCGATCTGTGCTGGAGAATACGAATTTGAGTGCGCGCCGACGGAAAGCGCGGGGCGGCATGCTGCTGAACGAAAAATGGGAGCAGTCGAACGCCCGGGAACGTGCGGCACAGTTGCGCGTCAAAACGCCGTCGGTTCATCAACTCATTCGCAACTTATCGGGTGGGAATCAGCAGAAAGTGATTCTCGGACGATGGCTCTCGGAGCCGGTGAAGGTGCTGCTGTTCGACGAGCCGACGCGCGGCATTGATGTGGGGGCGAAAAGCGAAATTTACAGCATCATGCAGGATCTCGCGCGACGAGGCGTGTGCGTGATCGTGGTGTCGAGTGAGCTTCCCGAAGTGCTCGGTGTCGCCGATCGCATTGCCGTGATGCGGCAAGGGAAAATCGCGACGGTGGTGAACCGCGCGGATGCGAATGAGACGAAATTATTGCACCTGGCGCTGCCGCTCGAAACGGCTGCGGCCTCCTAGCCCATGGAGCGGTCGAGAATTTTTGATCAGAGGGTAGGGCGAACCGTCCCCGGTGAGCCGCGATTGCCAACCGAACGGCACGGCGGGACGCCTCGCCCTACCTGGATGCGACGCCTCCGTTCGGGGTGTAGCGGCAGGCCTCCGTGCCTGTCCGTTTCCGAGTCCAACGACGGCAGGCAGGGACGCCTGCCGCTACGCGGACTCGGCCTCATCCGCGCGTTGGGTAATCGGTAAGTAGCCCGCAAAATTTTCTCATGGACCACACGCCTTCTGCACCTCGCCGTTTCAATCTTGGAGATATGTGGGACAAAGCCGGCATGCTCGCGGTGCTCGCGATCCTGTTCATCGTCTGCGCATTCTCCGTCGATAATTTTCTTTCGTGGGCGAACATGCGCAGCCTGGCGCTCGCCGTTTCGATGACGGGAATGGTGTGCTGCACGATGCTATTCTGTCTCGCGGCCGGCGATTTTGACTTGTCGATTGGCTCCGTCGTGGCGTGCGCGGGAGTGATCGCGGCGGTGGTGATGAACAAAACGGGAAGCATCACGCTGGGGATTTTGGCGAGTTTGGGAGCGGGAGCGCTGGTGGGACTGACGAACGGATTTTTTGTCGCGCGACTGCGGATCAACGCGCTCATCACGACCTTGGCGACGATGCAGATCGTCCGCGGCCTCGGATTCATTGTGTGCGATGGCAAACCGGTGGGACTCGGGCAGGAGGGATTTTTCGCTTTGGGTAATTCGTCGATCGGCGGCATTCCGACGCCGGTGTGGATCACTGCCGGATGTTTTCTCGTGTTCGGATTTATTCTCAACCGCACGGTATTCGGTCGTGACACGCTGGCGGTGGGCGGAAATTCCGAGGCTGCGCATCTCGCGGGTATCCCCGTGGATCGCGTAAAAATCGCGATCTTCACCGCGCAAGGCGTGATGGCGGCGTTTGCGGGCATCGTGCTCGCATCGCGCATCACGAGCGGTCAGCCGAACACGTCGCAAGGCTTCGAATTGGAAGTAATTTCAGCGTGCGTGCTCGGTGGCGTGTCGCTGACGGGCGGTGTCGGCAGCATGGGCTTCGTCATCGCGGGCGTGTTAATTATGGGCATTGTGCAGAACGCGATGAATCTCATGAACGTGCCGACGTTTTATCAGTACGTGGCGCGCGGCGGGATTCTGTTGGCGGCCGTGTTGTTCGACCGGATGAAGCGGCAGCGGGCGTGAGGGTTCGGCGCGCGGCGGGACGGCCAATGAGTTCGTGCGTGGCTCGTCGTGGCTGCGAGCGTGAGCGAGTAGAGGATCGAATTGAGGATGAACGAACAGCGGAGCACCGCTGAACCACTCGCTCACGCTCGCAGCCACGAAGGAGGGTCCTGCGGCAATAGGCCGGATTTTAAAAATCCATCAACTTACGTAATGCGTAATATGATGTGGTTGCGGGGACGGTGAGAAGAGCTGGGGGGCGGGG
>CBRAFL010000484.1:0-3287 GCA_967755055.1 uncultured bacterium | reverse complement strand
CATCCGTTGGGAAGGCAGGCTGGAAGCCTGCGCTACAACGAGCCCTGTTTCTTCCCGTCACGGGCAAAACGCGTTTTGCGGCCAGGGCTGAATGATTGCGGCCAGGAGACGTCGGCTTCATGGGGTGGAGGTAATTGGGGCGCATCTGAACCTTGTTCACAATTTCCGCGGAGCAACTATTATTTCATCTGAAATATAGCCTCAAATTAATTCTTTCATGAAATTCTGTTGTCAACGCATTTTTATTCATTACGAATTCGTTTTCGTTCATCGAGATTCCGATCAGACCCCGCGTCGATTTCTGCGTAAAAACCCATGTCCACTTCTCCTCGCGCCACGATCACTGACGTCGCCAAAACTGCCGGCGTCGCGGTCGGAACTGTTTCACGCGTTTTGAATAATCATTCAGATGTGAACGCTGAAATCCGTGATCGGGTCAACCAAGCGGCACGAGAGCTTGGATACAGCCGTCTCCGTCAGCGGAAACGGGCCCGCGAGCAACCCGTTGCGACAAGCCGCGGAAATATCGCGGTGATTTGTTTCGGGATGGATGACACCCTGGTGCAACTTCCCGTCATCAGCGCAGCTCTCCAAGGCATCGAGCGCTCACTCTCTCAGCAGGGTCGCAGCCTCATGTTCGCTAATATTCCAAAGGGCGATCGAGTGCCGCCATTCATCACTGAGCAGCACGTCGAAGGCCTCATTTTGAAAGGGCCAAATCAGGGCGAACTTCCTTCGGCGAGCGAGAGCACTTTGTTGAGTCACATCTACCGCTTGCCGCACGTCTGGCTGATGGGGCGCCTGCCAGGCGCGATGGGCGACCATTGTAATTTCGATACCGATGCCGCCGGCCGCCTCGCTGCGGATCACCTGCTCGCGAAGGGACACACGCATGTCGCCTTCATGAATCCCAAGCCGGGCCAAAATCAATTCGAGCGCCTCAAAGCGTCCTTCCGGATTTACGCCGAGCGCAATCAGCAGCGCTTCACCTTGCTCGAGTCTGAAGCGCCCGGAAAACTCGTGTGGCCGCTCCCCGCCATCACCCTTCCAGCGAAAGTCGCCGCTCTCGTTGATCAATGGATCGCGATGCCCGTGGACCAGCGTCCGACCGCGATCTTCGTCCCATCCGATCGAACATCCGCGCAGCTCTATGCCGCGCTCGGTCGACGCGGTCTTCAGGTGGGCCGCGACATCAGCCTTGTTTCATGTAACAACGAAAAATCTCTGCTGATGAGCCTCCATCCGTCGCTAACCACGATCGATGTTCACGCGGAGACAATCGGCTCTCGAGCCGTTGACCAACTACTCTGGCGTTTGGGTCATCCTGATGAGCCCCAGTCGTTGCAAGTGCTCGTGGAACCGTCGCTCGTCGAACGTGCGAGTGTCGCCGAGCGCTGAATCGCCCCGTAGGTTGCGCGCTCGCCGTGCAACTCCGCGATGGTCGAACCGTGGTGCGGCGAGCGCACCACCTACAACGGCCGCCTATGACCCTCCGACACATTCCATAATCTGGATGAAATAGAAATTGACAGATTTCTATTTCATGAAATCCGTTTGGCGCCCTAAGTCCCACATTCTCGCCCCGCCGCTCGCCAGCCTCCACTCGCGAATCGCTTCGCCCCTCTTCCCGTGAACCTCTCCTCGTTGGATATCGCCGTGCTCTGTGTCTACGGGGTTTTGATTGTCGGGCTCAGCGTGCGCGTTTCGTTTCGGCAGAAGACGACCCGCGATTATTTTATGGCGGGAGGGACGATGCCCGGTTGGGCGGTCGCGATGACGTTGATGGCAACGTTGATCAGCAGCGGCACCGTCGTCGGTCATCCCGCCACCGTTTATCAAAGCGGACTCATCCTGCTTCTCGGCAATCTCACGCTGCCGCTGGTTCTGCTCGTGGTCGCGCGCTATATCGTACCGTTCTACCGACACAGCGTCGGCATGAGCGCTTACGAATATATCGGCGCGCGTTTCGGCCTGAGCGGTCGCTTCTACGCATCAGCGGGGTTTCTTGCCGACCGCCTGTTCGATCTCGGCCTCACGATGGTGACAACCGCGATCGCGTTCAACGTCATGACCGGCTGGCCACTGCAGGAAGTCATCCTGTGGACCGGTGTATTCACCGTTGCCTATACCATGATCGGCGGCATCGAAGCCGTCGTGTGGACGAGTGTCGCCCAAGGAGCGATCTTCGTCGGAGCAGCCATGGTGATTGCTGGACGTCTCGTCTTCGCTCCCGAAGTCGGCGCCCCAGGTGCCGCCGTTGTCGAAGCGTGGAACGCGGGGAAATTTAATCTCGGGAATTTCGAACTCACCTGGGCCTCGCTGACCAATCCACTCGTGACGTCACAGTGGCTTTTCATTCTAGCCTATGCCGTCAATTGGGGCCGCCGCTACATCGCTGATCAGCACATGGTGCAGCGTTACCTCATCGCTCGCAGCGATCACGAGGCCAGTCGCGGCGCTCTGTGGAATGCTCTCCTCTGCGTGCCGATCTACGCCGCGTTCATGTTCATCGGCGCGTGCCTTTACGGCTACTATCGACTCAGCGGCGACACCCCGCCCGCACTCGCTGATAACATCGTCCCTCATTTTATTTCGCATCACATGCCCTCGGGCCTGATCGGCCTTTTTCTCGCCGCCGTGCTCGCCGCATCCATGTCCTCCATCAGCGGCGATCTCAACAGTATCGCAACGGTGGTGACAAAGGACTACCTCGAACATTTCCGTCCCGCCACCACCGACAAAGCCAAACTCTTTTTCGGTCGCCTCATGGTTCTCATTGCTGGTGCGGTCATGACCGGCATTGCGCTTCTCCTCGTTCCCGAAGCAGGTTTGGCATCTGTCATGGAACGCGGCGTCACAATCGCCGCCATTCTTTCTGGCGGAACCCTTGGCCTTTTTTTTCTGGGCTTTCTCACGCGACGCGCCACGCGCACCGGCTGCAATGTCGGCATTGGCGTGTGTCTGATTTTTACCGCGTGGGCCGTGCTCACTCAGCCGAAGGCCCGCGTTCTCGATCTGCCGTTCAACTTCGAACTCAACCCCATTCTCATCGGAGTCGTCGGCCATCTCGTACTCTTCGTCAGCGGCTACGTGGCCAGCCTGATCTTCGGAGGATTCCGTCCCGATAATGTCGATCAGCTCACGTTCCGGCGCCGCGGCGTCGGGGGTCGTACCTAAGCCGATCGAACCGCCTCATGCGCTCGCTCTCCGCACCGCCTCATCTCGAGTTTCTCCAACCCCGCCGCACGCATGTCGGCGTCGGCGCGCTCGAGAGCTGTGCACCCATT
>CBRAFL010000483.1:0-3300 GCA_967755055.1 uncultured bacterium | reverse complement strand
GCGATTGCCGCGGACTCGCGGATCTATTTTTCTTCGCCATGAACTTTCGCGATCTTTCCGAGCAGCAAATTCTGGCGCTTGCGATTTCGGCTGAAGAAGAAGACGGCCGGATCTACGCGGACTTCGCCGAAGCGCTGCGCGGCGGATTTCCGGCGACTGCAGAGTTATTCGACGCGATGGCAGTCGAAGAATCCGGACACCGGCACCGGCTGATTGATGTGTATCGCGCGAAATTTGGAGAACACATTCCGCTGGTTCGGCGCGAAGACGTTCGTGGATTCTACACTCGCAGACCGCGTTCGTTCAGCATCGGCATTCGGCCGGAGCGCGCTCGTGCCGAAGCCGCTCGAATGGAAATCCAGTCGCGTAATTTTTATCAAAACGCAGCGCAGATGGCACGTGATGCGTCGGTCCGGCAGTTGCTCGGCGATCTTGCCGGCGAAGAAAGCAAACACGAAGCCTTGGCCGAAGGAATCAACGAGCGGCAGGCGCAGGAAGGTCAGATCGCGCAGGAGCACGATTCCGCCCGCCGTTCGTTTGTTCTGCAAATTATCCAGCCGGGCCTTGCCGGGTTGATGGATGGATCAGTCTCGACGCTCGCACCGTTATTCGCTGCTGCGTTCGCCACGAACAACACCGCCGAGACCTTTCGTGTTGGTCTCGCCGCATCCGTTGGCGCCGGGATCAGCATGGGTTTTGCCGAAGCGCTCTCTGATGACGGCAAGATCAGTGGGCGCGGCGGACCGCTCTTGCGCGGGACCATCTGCGGTTTGATGACCACGTTTGGTGGGATCGGACACACGCTACCCTATTTGATTCGGGATTTTCACATTGCGACCGTCACCGCCATCGCGGTCGTGCTGGTCGAACTTGGCGTGATTTCCTGGATACGCTGGCGATATATGGAGACCTCGCCTCTCGCCGCCACGACTCAGGTGGCCATCGGCGGCGCGCTGGTGTTTGTCGCCGGCTGGCTGATTGGCTCGACCTGAGTCGGGTAGGGCGAACCGTCCTCGGTGAGCCGCGTCTGCGTTTCTCACCCTATACGGCGTCGACTGACGGCACGGCGGGACGCACGCCAGAGGCGCGCAAGCCTCGCCTACCACGCTCAACCGGCTTCTGGTGTCTCCATCCGCTGCGCGATGGCTCTCAGCGTGGACTGAAGCTTGCGCAACTCAGCGGTGTTCAGGTCGAACAAACAGGCGATGCTTGAACAGACGGCGGAGGCTTTTTCCTCGAGCGAGCGCCCTGCCGCGGTCAGCGAAATCGTTACCACGCGCTCGTCATCGGTGTTGCGGCTGCGCGCGACGAGACCGGCGGCTTCGAGTCTTTTTAAGAGCGGCGAGAGCGTGCCTGAGTCCAGACTGAGCCGCTCTGAGAGGTCTTTGACCGTGAGCGCGCCGGATTCCCACAGTGCGACCATAACGAGATATTGCGGATAGGTGAGGCCGAGAGGATCGAGGAGTGGCCCGTAAGCTTTGATCGCCGCACGCGACGCGGCGTAGAGGTCCAGGCAAAGAAGCTCGTCAAGGCGGGTGGTGGAGCGGCGGGTGGCCATGCGTGGAATATGCGTCCCAAAGCGTGCAGATGCTAGTGATAAATTAAATTGCGCACAATTTGATTGCTAAACATGATTGGAAACGATTCAGTTGTGCGCAATCTAACATCTCCTCCCGGCGCAGCGTCCGGGGCGAGCGTTTGGCAAATCCGAAAAAGAAAACCAATTCCAATGAAGAACCTAAAAACGGGGGTCGCGCTCGTGGCCCTGACCATCACCTCGGCCGTGTTCGCCAACATCGGCGGTCCCGGAGTCGAGCATCACACGCAGGCGTTTCTCGACGCGCTGCATAGCGGCTCCGGCAAGCCACTCGAACAACTCTCCCCATCGGAGGCCCGTGCTGTCCTCGTGGGCGCGCAAGCTGGCGCGAAGCTGGAGCTACCGAAGGTCGGGATGGAACAGAAAACCATCAACGCCGATGGCCAGAGCATCAGTCTGACGATCGTTCGTCCCGTGGATGCGAAGAGGACATTGCCGGTGTTCATGTTCTTCCACGGCGGTGGCTGGGTGCTCGGGGACTTTCCAACGCATGAGCGTTTGGTGCGTGATCTGGTCGCCGGCTCCGGCGCGGTGGCTGTATTCGTAAACTACACCCCGTCTCCTGAAGCCCGCTATCCGGTGGCGATCAATCAAGCCTACGCCGCCACTAAATGGGTCGCCGAGCATGGAAGCGAAATCAACGTGGACGGCTCCCGTCTCGCGGTGGTTGGCAATAGCGTGGGTGGCAACATGGCGGCAGTGGTCTCCCTGATGGCGAAGGAGCGGGGCGGCCCCGCGATCAAGCTACAGGTGCTTTTCTGGCCTGTGACCGACGCGCACTTTGAGAACAGCTCCTATTTCCAATTCGCCGACGGGCATTTCCTCACCCGCAGTCTGATGAAATGGTTCTGGGATAACTACACCACCGATTTGAAAGAGCGGCAGGAGATCACCGCGTCGCCGCTCCAAGCTTCGCTTGATCAACTCAACGGGCTCCCTCCCGCCCTCGTGCAAACTGCCGAGTTCGACGTGTTACGCGACGAGGGTGAAGCCTACGCCCGCAAGCTCGAGGCGGCCGGCGTCGATGTTACGGCGGTTCGTTACGCCGGCATGATTCACGATTTCGGATTGTTGAACGCGTTGAGCCAAATTTCGGCCACTCGCTCCGCTCTGCTCCAGGCATCCGCTGAACTGAAGGCGCGATTGAACCCATAATCTAACAGAAAAATTTTAACCTCCTTATTCTCCATCATGAAAATCCTCTACACCACTCAGGCTACCTCAACCGGCGGCCGCGAAGGTAAGTCCTCAACCGCGGACGGCACACTGGCCGTGACGCTTTCGACGCCGCGTGAACTCGGCGGCGCGGGTGGTCCGGGCACCAATCCGGAGCAGCTTTTTGCGGCCGGTTACTCGGCGTGCTTTCTCGGCGCGTTGAAATTTGTCGCCGGCAAAACGGGCGTGCGCATTCCGCCCGAATCAGATGTCACTGCTCGCATTGGCATCGGGCCGCGCGACGATCAGCAGGGTTTCGGCATCGAGGCGGAACTCTTCGTTCGTGTGCCAGGTGTTGATCGCGTGACGGTCGAACAACTCGTCGCGCAAGCACACATTGTCTGCCCGTACTCTCACGCGACGCGGGGCAATATTTCGGTGACGCTGCAGGTCGTCTGATATCTACCCCTGGAACAAGCAGGTTGATTGTGGCCCGCCGCGGAACGGACTGGGTGAAACCGAGGGCCCTCCATTTGTCATTGCGAGAG
>CBRAFL010000482.1:0-3307 GCA_967755055.1 uncultured bacterium | reverse complement strand
AACTTCTCTCCTGTCCAAACGTCAGACTCTTCACCCCATGAAACATAACCTGCTTGGTCTTGCTCTGTTTTCCTTTTCGGCCGCGGTTCTTACCGCGAAGCCCGTGAATTTTCACGATCATATCGGCATCCAAATGTGGAGCCTTCGCGACACCGCAAAAGTGGATACGAAGGCGGCGCTCGATCTGGTCAAAGGCTATGGCATCACCGAAATCGAGACCGCTGGTCTCGGCACGCTTACGCTCGATCAGTACGTCGCGGAACTGAAAACACGCAGTCTCGTGGCGGTTGGCATGCACGCCAGCTACGAGGCGATGCAGAAGAATTTCGCGGAGCAGATCGCGACCGCGAAAGCCCTCGGCGCAAAGTACATCGTCTGCCCTTGGATTCCGCAGGGGACGGAAGGTTTCACCGAGGAACTCGCGCACAAGGTCGCGGCCGATTTCAACGCGTGGGGCAAGCTCTGCCGCGACGCCGGACTCAAGCTCGGCTGGCATCCGCACGGTTTTGAGTTCGTGCCGACCAAAGCGGGCAATGGAGAAACGATGTTCGATATCGTCGCGCGGGAGACCGATCCGAAAAATCTTTGCTTCGAGATGGACGTGTTCTGGGTTTTCCACGCCGGTCAGGATCCGGTGAAGTTGCTGAACAAATACGGCAATCGTTGGGAGCTGATGCACGTGAAAGATATTCGCAAAGGCGCGGTCACGGGTTTGTCCACGGGCAGCGCGCCGCCCACGGACAACGTTCCGGTGGGTGATGGGCAGATCGACTGGCCCTCGGTGCTAAAAACCGGCCAGAAGGTCGGCGTAAAACATTATTTGATCGAAGACGAAACGACGGCCGCGTTGCAGTGCATTCCTGCGAGTTTGAAATATTTGCGTGGGCTGAAGCTCTGAGTACGCGGAGAGTCCACCTCCGTGTGGACCGAGTTCGGACACGGACGACACGGAGGTCGTCCCTCCGTTCGGACGAGTCGGAAAGGTAGGGTTCTTCCCGCCGCCATGAAACCCCTTGCGCTGAGCGCGGGCGGAGGTTCACTCCTTCCCCTTCATGGCTTACGACTGGCTCAAAGGAGTCGCGGACGAGTATGACGTAATCGTCATCGGCAGCGGATTGGGCGGGCTCACCGGCGCTAACGTGCTGGCGAAGGCCGGCCATCGCGTGCTGCTGCTCGAACACCATTATCAGTTCGGCGGACTCGCCACGTGGTTCACCCGCAAGGGTGGCCATATTTTCGATATCTCGCTGCACGGATTTCCCGTCGGCATGATCAAATCGTGCCGCAAGTATTGGACGAAAGAGATCTCGGACCTGATCGTGCAGCTGAAGGATATCCGCTTCGTGAATCCACAGATGGACGTGTGGACGACGTTCACGCGCGACGATTATACGCGTGTGCTGGTCGAGCAGTTTGGTTTGGAACGCGCTCACGTGGAGAAATTCTACGAGCACCTGCGGGGAATGAATTTCTACGACAACAATCCGGAAACGACCGGCGAGATGTTGGAGCGGTTTTTCCCGGGTCGCGATGACGTGAAGCGACTGTTGATGGAGCCGATTGCGTACGCCAACGGCTCGACGATGGATGACCCCGCAATCACCTACGGGATCGTCTTCTCCAACTTCATGGGCTCGGGCGTTTACACGTTTCGCGGCGGCTCAGATTTGCTGATCGAAAAGATGATCGCCGAGCTGAAGCGCAATGGCGTGGAAGTTCGGAAAAAGGTCCTCGTTGAAAAAATCCTCGTCGAGGAACGCGACGGGCAAAAAGTCGCGTGTGGCATTGTGGCGAAGAACGGGCGCGTGATTCGCGCGAAGGCCATCCTCTCGAACGCCAATATCAAGAACACGGTTTTCCGACTCGCCGGCGCGGAGAATTTTCCCGCGGATTACGTGGCGGCGGCGCAGGCCGTGCGCATCAACTCGAGTTCGTGCCAGGTCTATCTCGGCATTCGGAAAGGCGAAAGCATTCCTCACATCGGTGATCTGGTGTTCACGTCGGCGAATCCGAAATTCAGCAGCGCTGAGTTAACGGATTTTCATACGACGAGCCGGACTTTTTCGGTGTACTATCCCGACACCCGTCCAGGCTCCGATCGTTACACGGTGGTGGTGTCTTTGAATGGGCAATACGGAGACTGGCAGAGGCTGACGGAGGAGGATTACGAGCGGGAAAAACTGCGGCTGATCGAGGAATCACTCGTGGCGCTGGAAAAATTCATTCCTGACGTGCGAGGAAAGATCGATTGGACCGAGGCCGCGACGCCACGAACGATCGAGCGCTATACGACCCATTCCAGCGGAACATCGTTCGGCACGAAGTTTGAGGGCTTGAAAGTCTCAATGGATCTGCCGGAGAAATTGCCCGGAATTTATCACGCCGGTTCGGTTGGCATTATCATGTCCGGCTGGTTGGGAACGATCAACTACGGCGTCATCGTCTCAAACCGGATCGATAAAGCGCTCTTTGAAATGAAGCGCAAAAATCCGGCTCCCATTGTCGCCGCCAGCTCCGTGTCCGCGGGGACGACCGACGCTTCTTCCTGATGCAAACTGTACTCGATCTGATTCCACACCGGCCGCCGTTTTTGTTTGTCGATAAAATCGTCAGCGAAACCGCGGACAGCCTGACCGCATGTCGAACCTTTCGTGCGGACGAGGAGTTTTACGCCGGCCACTATCCTGGGGCGCCGATCACGCCTGGCGTGCTGTTGTGCGAGGCGGTGTTTCAAACCGGCGCATTGTACATGGCGCGTCAGGCACAGGCGGCTGGCGCGAAGCCCGGTGAGGGCGTGCCGCTGCTGGCGAAGATCAGCGAGGTGCGTTTTCGCAACCCAGTTTATCCTGGCGAAACGATCACCATCGAGGTGAAGAAAAAAGAATCGCTCGGTGGTTTCACGATGATGAGCGGCAGTGTAAAGAGCGGAGACAAGCGCGTGTTGACAGTGGATTTCGCCGTAGCTTGGAAAACGCCTGACGCCAAAACCAATCTTTGATGATGGTTGGAAATTCCGACAGTTCCGAGCTTGAGGGTAGGGCGAGGCCTCCGGCCGTGCCGATTCCGTATGAGCGCTTTCCGCGCTCACGGCACGGCGGGGACGCCTCGCCCTACCTCGAGCAGAAGGTACTGCCGCAGCGACAAGTCCTCGGTCATGAAGTGCCGCCTTGGGTTTCATGCGGCGCGACTTATTTTATAACGGTGTGCGCGGAAAATCGGGCTAGACAGCCATTGGTGCAAAAAAATGCGGCGACGTTGTTGATTGAATCCGTTAAGTTTCTGCACGATCACGGCGATTGGTTCGTGC
>CBRAFL010000481.1:0-3342 GCA_967755055.1 uncultured bacterium | reverse complement strand
CTCGCGGGCATTGCGCCGGAGTTGAAAAACGTGAGTGCGAGCTCGGTCGCGCTGTTGCGGGCGGAGGCGAATTTCGCATTGGGACACTCGGAGGTGGCGTTGGAAAATCTTAAAAGGCTGCGGGTGGATTTTCCGCGTTCCGAAGCAGCGGTGTATTCATTTTTTGATGAGGCGGAATATTACGCGAGGCAGGACAAGACGGTGGAAGCGCAGCAGCTCCTCACGAAACTCGCGGACGATTTTCCGGAAAACAAAACGTACGCGCCGCTCGCGTTGTTCAAGGCGGCGTTGCAGGCGGAGCGCCGCGGACAGGACGCGAATCTGAAAGAAGCCAACCAGTATATCGAAGATTTGGTGACGCGCTATCCGGACAGCCCGCTGGTGTTTGCGGCGCGGCTGAAACAGGGGGACTTGTGGCGAAGGTTGAATCAATTTCCTCAGGCGCAGCAGGCATATGAGGAGCTGGTGAACAAGTTTCCGCAGCGCCGGGATATCGCGCTCGCGCAACTCGCGTTGGCCTCAACCCACAACGCGCAGTCGATGAATGAGCCGGCTCACGCGGAAAGTGCGTTGGTGCTTTTCGAGCATGTGCGCGATCGCGTCGATGCGCCACTGGACGCGCGGGTCGAAGCGGGCTTCAACATTGGTATGATTCACGCGAAGCGCGGTGAAACGGCGAAGGCGGAAGAAGTCTGGTGGGGAAATGTGGTGTATGAGTTTCTTCTCAAACCGGAGCTGGCGGCGCAATTGGGAGACAAAGGCCGGCACTGGATGACGCGGACGCTGCTCGAACTCGGCGCACTCTATGAGCAGCAAGAGAAACTGGAGCAGGCGAAGGAGTCGTGGCTGCTGATTTTGAAGTACAAACTCGATGGCGAAACGTTGGCGAAAGCGCGGCTGGCGAAATTTAATCTCGCGGAGATCAAGCAATGAGGAACTCCCGATGAGAACTGGCGCAGCGAATTTCCGATTTATTACTCAGCGGAAGTGTGACTGAGTCATCGATCATTGATGCCTGCATTTAATCTCAGTCTCTTCGCCAAAGGCGGCCCGATGATAGGGGTCCTTCTAATCATCGCGCTGGTCGGGCTCATGGTCTTCATCGAGCGGACGCTGTTTCTGCATCGAGGGCAGATCCGCTCAACGGCGTTCATCAACGGAATCAAAAACATCCTGGCGAAGCGTCGCATCGTTGAGGCGCTGACGGTTTGCGAAGAGACGCCGGGGCCGGTTGCGGCGGTGGTGAAGGCGGCCCTCCTGCACGCGGAGGACGACGCGGATAAAATGCGTTTCTACGTTCAAGAGGCGGCCGTG
Organism: uncultured bacterium; assembly: GCA_967755055.1. Classification (GTDB taxonomy): domain Bacteria; phylum Verrucomicrobiota; class Verrucomicrobiia; order Opitutales; family Opitutaceae; genus Opitutus. Next base: position 2,028 of record CBRAFL010000481.1, on the reverse strand, counting down.
GTGGAGTTGCCGGCGTTGGAGCGTCGCCTGGGTGCGCTCGCGGCGATCGCGCAAGTGGCGCCGCTGGTGGGATTGCTCGGCACGGTGATGGGGATCGTGACGACGTTTCTCGCGTTTGAACGAGATTACGCGACAGCGAGCGTACTTTCGAAAGGCATGTGGCAGGCGCTGCTCAGCACGGCGGGCAGCTTGATGATCGCGATCCCGGCGCATCTCTCGCACCATTTTCTGGTCGGTCGAGTGCGAGCGATCGTGCGAGATGTCGAATGGTCAGGTAATGAGATTATGAAATACCTGCTGACCGAATATCGGAGTGCCCGGCCGAGCGAAGCAGTGGTGGAGAGCAAGCCATGATCACGCGTCCCCTCGATCTTGCGAGCAAGCTGCGGCCGGAACCGCGCAGTTTCGACTTTCTGTTTTATGTGAACGCGGGACTGATCGTGTTGTTCTTCGACTTGTTGGGATCGCGATTTGTCCTGGCGCCCGGGCTTGGAGTTGATTTTCAAATACCCAAGGAAAGGTCTGCATTGGCGGGGGCGACGGCGACGGATCGATTTATTAGCGTGCTACCGTCCGGACAAATCTTCGCGGACGGATTGATGAACATGAGTCAGCTGAAAGAGTGGCTCAAAGTTGAAGCAAAAAAACTGCGGCAGCCTTCGTTACTCGTGAGAGCGCACGGAGGAGTGCCGGTTTCGCGGCTGACGGAAATCGTGAGCGCGGCGCATGACGCGGGCTTTAGCGTGACCTTGGCGGCTGAAGAGCCATCGGTTGAGAAGAGTGGGGCTGTTTCCCCGTGAAACGAGCGGCCATAGGAGGGGGGGGCGCGTGGGCGTTGGCTGCGGCGGGAAGTGTTGTCACGGTTGTTCTCTTTTTGGGTTTGATTAGAACCCCGGAAGTTTCTCTCGCCCGGAGACCATCCAAGCCGGCCGCGGCTGCCAAAGTCGAACTCGCTTGGAAGGGAGACGCCTTATTAAAAGAAGAGACGGGGTTGCGCGATCCAACGCCCCTGTTTCTGCCTACGCGCTGGAATGCCAGTGAAGATGCGCTGGCTTTGAACGCACTGGGAGAACCCGGAGGATCTTTTCCTGATTATGCTCCACTTTGGGCGTTTGATCCCGCCGAGCTCAAACTGGAGCTTCCTGCCCCCGTGGAAGTTCCGCTAAAGGCCGCCGATGTGCTCGCGATCGATAAACCAGATCGACCTTTCGGGGGCTTTGGGGAAACAGATAGTTCGATTACGCCGTTACCCTCGCGTGGAGGGTTTATCGAAGTCGCGGCGCAAGGGAGTGGCCAGGTGATACTCAGGCAACCGCTGCCGGAGGAGAAAGCGCCCGTTGAAGGGACATGGCAGCCATTGGAGTTCCTCGTGACAATTGATTCTGCTGGAATTGTTCGCCCGCCGGTTTTGACCGAGAGTTCGCGCGTGGCGGCGGTTGATTCATATTTTGAAAACTACTTGGTGAAAACGCTTCACATCGGCGAGCAATTGGCTCCCGGGTTCTATCGGATCAGCATCGGGCCTTAGCTTTAGGAAAAAAGCGGAAGTTTGCTGTTGACGGAAAATTTCGCGGCCTGCACTTTCTTCCCTCTTTTCGTTTTTTGATCCACTCCCTTGGTCTGCCCAGATAGCTCAGTTGGCAGAGCACGTCCTTGGTAAGGACGAGGTCGCCGGTTCGAATCCGGTTCTGGGCTCCAGGTCAAGCGTCGCGCGACTTCCGCGACGAAAAATACAGAGGTCAAAATTCATCTCTAAACCCAACAACGTCGCACACTCCCATGGCTAAAGGCACATTCGAACGCAAGAAACCGCACGTCAACGTAGGCACCATTGGCCACGTCGATCACGGTAAAACCACGCTCACCACCTCGATTCTCGCGGTCCAGGCTCGCAAGGGCCTCGCGGAGGTTAAGACCTATGCGGACATCGCAAAGGGCGGCACCGTGCGTGATGCCTCGAAGATCGTCACGATCTCGGTAGCCCACGTGGAGTACGAGTCCGACAAGCGTCACTACGCGCACGTCGAC
>CBRAFL010000480.1:0-3410 GCA_967755055.1 uncultured bacterium | reverse complement strand
TGCGCCCTGCGTGTAGCGGCAGGCCTCCGGGCCTGCTGATCTTGAACGCTCAATCCGGCTGGCACGGAGGCCTGCCGCTACACGCTGATGTTGGACGCCGTTATCAATCATCAGCTTCATTCCTTTTTCTCCTCGCGCTCGCTCCAGCTCTCATCCTTCGCGCGCGGTTCAGCTTCCGTGAGGTTGATCTCGCCAGGCGCAGCCACGAACGGTCCGCCCATCATCGGCGCCGCGATCACCTTTGTACCGGTTTCCTCGACGATTTCCGGATCGGGCAGTGGCGTCTCGATTCCCGCGAGAGGAAATTCTTTGCGGAGGGGGAAATAGGGATACTCGTCCCACATCAAGATACGGCGCAGGTCCGGATGTTCGGCGAACTTGATGCCGAACATGTCGTAACACTCGCGCTCGTGCCAGTTGGCGCCGGGCCAGAGTGCAACGACGCTGGGAATCGACGGCTCGCTGTCGTTCACGCAATCGCTGCATACCCGCAAATAGGTGTGATGCGTCGTCGAGAACAGGTGATACACCACCGTGAATCGCGGCGTGACTCCCTCCGACCAATCGATCGCCGTCAGATCGCTGAGGAGATCGAAAGCGAATTCGTCCCGCAGATATTTCAGCGCGGCGAACACATCCGCCGCGGGCACGTTGACGGCAGCGTGGTCGGAGCTGACGCGATCGGTCGCCTGTGGAAATTTTCCCTTGAGAGCGGTGGCAGCAGCAGGAGCAGTCATGTCAACGACAGTGGTGGGAAGTGAAAATTCGCGACTCAGGCGGACTCCTTAAAGAGGTTTTTCGCCGATTGCTCGGTCTTGATTTTAGCCTGGAGCTTGATCAGCGCGTCGAGAATCGCTTCCGGACGTGGCGGGCAACCACTGATATAGACGTCCACTGGCACGATGCGATCGACACCCTGCAGTGTGGAATAGCTGCGGTACATGCCGCCCGTACTCGCGCACGCGCCCATCGCGATCACCCATTTCGGCGCCATCATCTGATCATAGATGCGGCGAAGCATCGGGGCCATTTTGTAAGTGACGGTGCCCGCGACGATCATGCAATCCGACTGCCGGGGAGAAAACCGCATCACCTCAGCGCCGAACCGCGAAATATCGAAACGGCCATTGCCCACCGCCATCAATTCGATCGCGCAACACGCGAGGCCCATCGGCATCGGCCAGATGGAATTGGTGCGTATCCAGTTAATCACCGCATCGGCGCGGGACACGACGACTTCCCCTTCGATCTTACTGTTGTAAGCGAGTTCGGTATTGGGTGAGACCATGGTGTTTGACGAGTGCGGTTAAGGCGAAAATCCCCCGCAGGGTTGAGCTCCGTTCCCGACCGCGCAAGACGCTTTTGGAAAAAGTTGGAAAAGTTGTGAGCTGAAGTTGCTCCGCAACTACCCGAGGCGCCTGTGTGCAAACGAATGACCCGAATCCGACGTCGCGTAATGTTCGAATGAAAACGCCTTTGCGTTGATCAGAAAAACCGGATCCGTTTTTGTCCCGGGCAGTCGCGAAACGTGGTGACTGAAATTTTTTCATGTGCACTTAGGTGCTTCGGCCCAACCGTTGGTAGGGTAAACGTGGTGCATTGCGAAAAAAGTGGAATGAAGCCCCTCCTCCGCGAAAGGCCAGAGCATCCATAGAGTGCAGCGTCGCAATTCCGCGTTGACCCACGGCGGAGGTGCGCCTTTGTTTCGCCCCTTCGACAGATGGCAGGGCCCGTTTCGGCGAGCTCACCAGGACACCGGAGAGGTGGCAGAGTGGTCGAATGCGCGCGCTTGGAAAGCGCGTGAGCTCGCAAGGGTTCCGGGGGTTCGAATCCCTCCCTCTCCGCCAGCCTCCACCTATGAGGCTCTCGTAGGTTGCGCGCTCGCCGCGCAACGGTTTGGGCGCGCAAGCCTACAACCAACCAAAAACTTACAACCCACCCGTCCCGGCCCTTCACGCCGCAGTTGCCAATCGCCGATAAGCGATAACCAATTAGAGATCCGCCATGTCCGCCGACCTCTCCGAGCTCTACCAACAGGTCATCCTCGATCATAACAAACGTCCCCGCAATCGCGGTACGTTGCCCACCGCTAATCGCGTCGCGCACGGCGATAACCCGTCCTGCGGCGATCAATGCAGCGTGTATCTGCGACTTGACGGAGATCGCATCGCCGAGATCACGTTCGACGGCTCCGGCTGCGCTATTTCGCAAGCGAGCGCCTCGCTCATGACCACGCAGCTCAAAGGTAAGACCACGGCCGAGGCCGAAAAACTCTACCAAGACTTCAAGGAGATCGTCACGACCGGCAAAGAGCCCGAGGAGATCAGCGACGTCGGCGCGTTCGCCGGCGTGTACGCATTCCCCGCCCGAATCAAATGCGCCACACTCGGCTGGCACGCCGCACTCAACGCAATCCACGGCGACCCCACCCAGGCGACGACAGAGAGCCATACGGATTGAACAGAAATCGTTCTCGTCCTTCGTTCTCTTTCTCGTTCTCGCGGGAAGAAAACGAAGGAGAACGAGAACGATTTCGAGAACGAGAACGATTTCGAAATGCCCACCTGGTCCAACGTCCGCTCCGACTTCCCGACTCTGCACCAGCAGGTCCACGGCAAGCCGCTCGTCTATCTCGATAATGCCGCCACCGCGCACAAACCGCAGGCGGTCATCGATGCGCTCTCTCGCTTTTACGAGCACGACAACAGCAACGTTCACCGTGGCCTTCACGCGTTGTCCATGCGCGCCACCGACGCTTACGAGGGCGCGCGCGCGCGCATCGCCAAATTCATCAACGCCGCCGATTCCGCCGAAATCATTTTCACGCGCGGTACGACCGAGGCGATCAACCTCGTCGCCTCCAGCTGGGGCAGCGCGAATCTAAAATCCGGCGACGTCATTCTGCTCACCGAGATGGAGCATCACTCCAACCTCGTCCCCTGGCAGCTCATCGCACAACGCACCGGTGCGACGCTTCGCTTCGTGCCGATCGTCGGTGCAAACGCCGAGGGCGGACTCGATCTCGCCCGTGTTGACGCGCTCCTCACGCCCGAGGTGAAGCTCTTCGCGTTTACCCACGTTTCGAATACGCTCGGGGTGATCAACCCCGTCGCCGAACTCTGCGCGAAAGCGCGCGCCCGCGGCATTGTCACGGTCATCGATGGCGCGCAATCGATCGGCCACCTCCCCGTCGATGTCCGCGGGCTGGGCTGCGATTTCTACGCCTTGTCCGCACACAAAATGGCCGGACCCACCGGCATCGGCGCACTCTACGGCCGGCTTCCGCTGCTGAACGCGATGCCACCTTATCAAGGCGGCGGCGGAATGATTGCGCAGGTGGAATATCTCACGAGTCGCTGGAAACCGTCGCCGGAGCGATTCGAAGCCGGCACGCCGAATTTCGGTGACGC
>CBRAFL010000479.1:0-3442 GCA_967755055.1 uncultured bacterium | reverse complement strand
TCTTGAGAGGGGTGCCCGAAGGGCGGGGTGTGTTGTTTGCGCGCTTACCGCGCATGGGGTGGGTTTTTACACAGTCTGGTGAGCGAGTGGACGATCGTCCACTCGCTCACGCTCGCAGCTACATGGAGAGTCGTGGAAACCCGTCCGTTTCACCCCCATGACGCTCGCACCCGCCTGGCGCACGCGCTTGTTCGCTGCTGGAGCCGGTGTCGTCGCCATCTGGCTCAGCGTTCTTATTGCGCAACAAGAGTTCTTTTGGCCCGCACTCGCCGGAGTCGCTCTAGTTCTCTTTGCACTCGCCCGCTGGCAGCCGCTGCCGCTGGGCACCGTGCTGCTCGGCCTGGCCGTGTGTGGTTACATTATCGGCAACCGCGGCTTCGCGCAGATCATGATCATGCCAAATCAGCCACTGCTTCCAGCCGAAGCCGTACTGGCACTGACTGGCGGTCTGCTCCTGATCCAATGCGCGTGGCGCCACGAACTGCCGTTCCGCCGCGATCCGCTCAACGTGCTTTTATTAACGTGGATCACCCTCGGTACGATTCGCGTGGCGTTCGACTATCGCGAATACGGTCTGCTCGCGATTCGCGACTTCGCTCTCGTGTACTATGCGGCATTTTTTTTCCTGGCACAGGACGCTGCGCGCGAGGCGGCCGGCCGACGATTTCTCGAACGCGTTTTACTCGTCAGCTGTGTTCTGCTGTTCGGGATCAGCTTTTTCTATGACCGGTTTCCGGAGTTTTTTTTCCACACCCTGTCGCTCCGCGGCAGCCCGTTGATCTATTATAAAGGAGATCTGGTCGGAACGTTCATGGCCGTGGGATCGGTGTTGCTTTTCCTGCGCTATGAAGAACGCCGGGGCTGGTGGAATCTGGTGCTGAGCCTCGCGCTCGCCGCCGCCGTCGTCGCGACCAACAATCGCGCATCAACCCTCGGGCTGTTCATCGCCACACTTTGGCTGGCGATCGGTGGGCGCTGGAAATTCGCCGTCGCACAGGCGCTCACGGGTGCTGCCGTGGCCGTACTTGTCCTGATTGCCGCCAGCGTGATGAACCGGCCACTGGAGAAAACGCCACTCTTCGGCATGTACGAGCGCGTCCTTTCTCTAGCCGATCCCACGGGCAAACACGCTTACCGGGGCGAGGTGACGTTTAACAAAGGAGACAATAATCTTTTCCGCACCACGTGGTGGAAGGCCGTGGCGGCTGAAACCGTCGAAGGGAATCCCTACGTCGGCCTCGGTTTCGGCTACGATCTGGCGGATCGGTTTGTGCGCGAATATTATCCGGAAAGCGGAGAGGAATTCGCCGTCCGCAGTCCGCACAATGTTCTCGTCACCGTTTTCGCGCGAATGGGCGTAGCTGGTCTCAGCGTGCTGCTCGCGATCATCGGCGTGATCGGCGGGCGCACGTGGCGGGCTGTGCGAGCCGGGCCACGCGAAGCCGCGCCGTGGTGCGCCGTTTGGATCATGTTCGTGAGCGCCTGCTTTGGCGTGGTGCTCGAAGGGCCGATGGGCGCCGTCGTGTTTTGGACCGTGCTCGGTGTGGCAGCGAGTCGGACTCTCGATTGAACGCCCAACCCTGATGAAACTGGGTTCCGACGGCGACCGCGCCTTCCCAACACGCTGCTAAGGCAGCGCACCGCTGCAAGGAAGACGAGAAGCCGGGGCTTTGCCGGGCACGCAGTGCCTTAGGAGTTTGTTGGGCGGAGGCACTCGCATGGAAAGTCGCGCCCTTGCTACTCGTAGGCCTATCGATCCAAAGTCCAACAAACTCCTAGCTCGCTGAAAAAGGACCGGCACCGGCGTTGCCATCAGAGGCCGCTTCTGTTTAAGGTGCACAGATCCGTGAATCTGCCTTCGCCCACCGACTATCTCAGCGCATTCAAAACGACGCGCACCAAGGCGGACCTCATCACGCCACTCGCGCTTTTGGGGTTGGGGCTTTTCGGACTCGCTTTCATCTACTCGGCGCAACTCTCCGCCCACGGTAACGATTGGGAAAAGCAGCTGATGTACCTGGTGCTCGGCGCCGCGCTCTATGCCGCGGTCTCACTCGTCGATTACCGCTTCTGGCTCAATGTCGCCCACTGGTTTTACATGGCCAGCCTCGGTCCGCTCGTCCTCGTGCTGTTTCTCAACAACGCGCAAAACACCAAATGGGGCGCCCATCGCTGGATCGACCTCGGCGTTTTCTCCTTCCAGCCTTCGGAAACCGCCAAGATCGGCGTGCTCCTGATCACTGCGAGCATCCTGATTCGTTCGAAAATCGGCACCGTCACCCAGTCGCTCGGCGTGCTGGGGAAATTGGCCCTTGCGGTGGGTGCGCCCCTGCTGCTTATCCTGAAACAACCCGACCTCAAATCGGCGATTGTCCTGCCCCCGATGGTGTTCTCCATGCTCTACGTTTCCCGGCTCTCCGCGCGATTTTTTGCCGGAGCGCTCGGCGCGTTCGTACTCGTCCTCTCGTTGGTCACATGGGACACGTTGAGCTACAAAGCGTTCATCGAATCGCACAACAACTCGTGGAAACACGACGAGCAGAATATCTCCGGCTCCTGGCTTCCGCTGCGCGATTATCAACGCAACCGCATCGTCGGCTTTCTGTGGCCCGAGAAAATCGACCCCACCGGCGTGGGTTGGAATCAGCGTCAGTCGCTCATCTCGGTCGGCTCCGGCGGTCTCAGCGGCAAGGGTTGGACCGAGGGCACACAAGCCCAGCTTGGTTATCTGCCGCGCTCCGTCGCGCATAATGATTTTATCTTCTCGGTCATCGCCGAGGAAAAAGGATTCTTGGGAAGCCTCACGGTTCTCGGCCTGTTTGGTCTGGTTTTGTTCAATGGCATTCGCATCGCCGGTCTCGCGAGAGACCGCTTCGGCACCCTCCTCGCCATCGGCGTGACGGTGCTGTTCGCCGTGCACGTGTTCGTCAACATCGCCATGACCATCGGGCTCGTGCCCATCACGGGCATACCGCTTCCCTTCATCAGCTACGGTGGCTCCTTCGTGCTCAGTTGCTGCTTGCTGCAAGGACTGGTCCAGAGCGTCTATCGCTTCAGGAAGGATTTCATATGAAATCTCTTCTTCGCGTTATCGACCGCTCTGCCGGAATTTCCTGCGCCGCGACTGCCGCCTTCGGCGTCTCCGTGTTCAACCCACACGTCACCCAACATGAGCGATCAATCGCAGTCCAATCCTGGGATTCCCCAGGATCTTGCCCAAAAATATGACGAAGAACTCGTCAACCCTCCGCCCGCCAGCGAATCCGCGCCCGTCACGCCGTCTGAATTAAAAGCAGGCGCCGCCGATCGGGCCAAACAGCGTCCTCTGCTCCAAAAAATTCTCTCCGTCTTCCAGAAGGAAAAGGGTTCGTATCGCGAGCTGATCATTAATTCAGAGCCGCTCGAAAAACGCGTCGCTCTCCTCGTCGACGGCCGTCTCGAA
>CBRAFL010000478.1:0-3463 GCA_967755055.1 uncultured bacterium | reverse complement strand
GGTGGTACAAAGAGCGGACGGGACGGACGGTGTTTTTGGACTGGCGGGTGATTGGCGGAACGAGCGACATCGCGCGCTTTCTCGAATCAGAGTATGTCGCGGCATTTCAGAATTATTGGACCCGGCAATTGAAGCGGCCATGGAGTACGGAAGTGCAGGGGAGTTTTGCGAATGGCCGTCTCACATCGGACGCGCCGGCGGTGGCCCGGGAGGCCCGTGAGACATTTCTCGCTTCGAATGTGGGCTGTGGAATTGATCTGTTCTTCGGCGGAGGCAGCTTCGATTTCATCAGTCAGGCGAACGCGGGGAGGCTCGTGGCGACGCACCTGATGGAATCAAAACCTGAGTTGTTCAACGACTCAGTGATTCCGCTGACGTTCGCGGGTGAGGAATATCGGGACAAACCGGGCCGCTGGATTGGAAACGTCCTCAGCACATATGGGATTCTCTACAATCGAGACGCGTTGAAGCGGCTCGGGATTTCTCAACCGCCGGCTGAATGGAGCGATCTCGCGGACGGGCGTTATGTGGGAGAAATTGCGCTGGCAGATCCGACAAAGAGCGGATCGATTGCGAAGGCATTTGAAAACTTGATACAGCAGCAAATGCAACGGCGGCTTGCGGCTTTGAAAGCGAGCAATCCGCCGAGCGCAGCGGCGAATGATGCGGCAGCACTCGAGTCGGCTGCGGTGCGCGAGGGTTGGGTTGCTGGATTGCGGTTGCTGCAGCTGATTGGAGCCAACTCGCGTTACTTCACTGATTCGTCGCAAAAGCCGCCGATCGATGTCTCACAAGGCGACTGCGCGGCCGGAATCTGCATCGACTTTTACGGACGCTCGCAGGCGGAAGTGACCGCGCACCGCGGCGCCGGAGAAGGACGACTCGGTTTTGTGACTCCCAAGGGTGGTGCAGTGAGTTCGGTGGATCCGATTGCATTATTGCGCGGTGCTCCGCACCGCGACGTCGCGGAAGCGTTCATTGAATACACTCTCTCGATGGAGGGGCAGAAGCTCTGGAATTTTCGTCCGGGGACAGAAGGAGGTCCCGCGCGCTTTGCGTTGCGACGGCTCCCGGTGCGCCGTGATTTTTATTCGCACCCTGAATGGAAGGCGTTGCGCAGCGATCCTGACGCAGAGCCGTTCGCGGAGACGGAGAACCTGGTTTATCAGCCGGCATGGACCGGCGGAGTGTTTCGCGAGATGGCGTTTGTCATCCGCGTCATGAGTCTGGATACGCATCGGGAACTTGTGAGTGCGTGGCGGGCGATCAACGCCGCGCCCGAACCGCGTAAGGCAAAGGCGCTGGCAGTCCTGCAGGATCTGACGGCGGTTTCTTATGATCGTGCGAAGTCCGATATCAAGAAGGCGCTCACGTCGAAAAATAAAGTGGATGAGATTACGCTGGCCCGAAATCTCGGGCAGGCCTTTCGCGGTCGCTACGCGGAAGCGGAGAGAATTGCGCTGGGCGGGGAGTAGAGTTTCTTGGCAGCTGGTCGAATCTCGCACTCCAATGCGTTGCGCGGCGAGCGCGCCACCTACACGTGAGTGACTCGATTACGCTTTTCCATGTGGCGCTTGGAGTCGGCGAGCGGAGTGAAGCCAAACTGGGCGTAAAGGCCGTGGGCATCTTGCGTGGCGAGGGAGAAGCGGCGGAGCGTCTGCAGCCGTGGGTGCGACAGCACGGCTTGAACAAGCGCTTTGCCCAGACCGTGGCCGCGGTGTGCGTTGAGTACGAACACGTCGCAAACCCAGCCGTAGGTCGCGTAGTCCGTGACAACGCGAGCCAGGCCGACTTGGTTCCCGGCCGCCGCATACACGCCGATGCAAAGAGAATTTTGCAGAGAGCGTTCGACGATTTCGCGCGAAACATTACTCGCCCAGTAACTCTCCCCGCTGAGATAGCCGTGAATCACTTCCGCATCGAGGCGCGAAGGATCGTCGGTGAGCAGATAGTCGCCGTGCCGAATCTCGTGGGCCATAAGCTAAATTCAATCTACGGCCCGGCGAACTCGGCTCAACTAAAGCTTCGCGAATGCGGCCGCGAAGGCGGCTTTGTCCTTGGCTTTGAAGAAGGACGTACCGGCGACAAACGTGTCGGCACCCGCGGCACGACACACCGCTGCCGTGGCGAGATCGATGCCGCCGTCGACTTCGAGGCGAAAATTTAATCCGCGTTCGGTTCGCCACGTGGAGAGCTGGTGCAATTTCGGCAACATGTCGTCACGGAACGGTTGACCGCCGAATCCTGGCTGCACCGTCATCACGAGAACCAGATCAACCTGAGGAAGGAGTGTTTCGATCGCTGACGCGGGCGTGTCGGGATTGAGGACAATGCCGGCCTGGCAACCCAGCGCACGAATGCGCGCGAGTGTTCCCACGTGGTCGTAGTCGGGCTCAATGTGGATGCTGATCAAATTCGCGCCCGCCCTCGCAAACGCCTCAATATAGCGGTGAGGCTCCGATAGCATCAGGTGCGTGTCGAAAAAGAGCGCGATGCCGTGGCGCCGGAGTGACGCCAGTGTTTCGGGGCCGAAGGTGAGATTCGGGACGAAGCGACCGTCCATGATATCGAGATGGATCCACTCGAGATTTAAGCCTTCGACGACGCGGGCACTGGCGGCGAGGTGCGCGTGATCCCCGGCGAGGATCGAAGGCGTGAGAATGGCGTGATGCATGGTCACCAGACGTCGAGCACAGTGTGGACGATTTTTTTGGAGAGTGCTTCTGCGAGGAGCGGCAGCGTTTGGTATTCCGACTGGAGCTGACCGCCATCGGTGAACGCATCGCGTTGTACCTGGACGAGGCGATCCGTGAAAAGAGCTTCGCCGCTGCGAGTGCGCAACGTGCAGGCGACCTCCAACGTCAGAGTGAATTTACGTGCGCGGCCGGTGTCAGTTTCCAATACCGAGGCGACGTCCCGGTGATAATCGCGCAGGCTGACGTGAAGCGTGGCGTCTGCTGCATCGGGCGAATTGACCAAGGTGACCCGGCCGTCTCGCTCAAATGCTTCGCGCACTTGCGTGCTCACGAGTGCGCGAGCTTGCGGAAGGAACGTCTGGTTGTCCGAAGGCTCCAGGTAGATGGTGGCGAAGGAGACTTTCGCCCCGGTGCCTAATTGATAATGGGCACAGCCAGTCAGGCCGAAAATCCCGACGAGAAAACAGATAACAGTGAACCGTAAACGCATGCCGTCGCGAAGTGGAGGGCAGGCTGGCGGAGTGCGCAAGTCAGACTTCTCGCGGGACCAAAAAGCGAGAAGTCGGAAAATCCAAAACGATCAGAAGAAGAAGAAGCGCTTTTTCTTCTTCGGCGCTTTTTCTCCGGGAGCGAGAGGACGGGCCTTCTCTTCCACTTCGGCCAGCTTCTGCCGGGCGCGAGCGGCCACGGGCGAATCGGGATAGGAGGTAATCGCTTCGTTGTAGAAAACGCGGGCCGCCGTCAGATTGTTGCGCTTGTGGAAATAG
>CBRAFL010000477.1:0-3466 GCA_967755055.1 uncultured bacterium | reverse complement strand
AATGTGGCGTTGATCACCGAGATTTCACGCGATCCGATGGCGCCGGAAGAGGCGCTGGAGTTGGTGGGTCTCACACCTCGGATGGATCACTTTCCCGCGCAACTTTCCGGCGGTGAACAGCAGCGCGTCGCGATTGCGCGTGCGATCGCGAAACGTCCCGAGGTTCTCTTGTGCGATGAGCCCACCGGCGCGCTCGATGTGCACACGGGCATTACGGTTCTCGAAGCGATCGAGCGCATCAACCGCGATCTCGGCACACTCGCGGTGATTATCACGCACAACGCCATTCTCGCGGATATGGCTGATCGCGTGTTCTCGATGCGCGATGGACGAATCGTCAGCGAGCGCGTGAACCCCACGCGGGACTCGGTGAAGAATCTAAAATGGTGAAATGAACCAAGTGGCTGCGAGCGTAAGCGATTATGTGAAACCTCGCTGCGCGATGTAGGTGGCGCGCTTGCCGCGCTACGTTCGCAATCCGTAGCGCGGCAAGCGCACTACCTACAACTTGATCCCCACTCACCCACATGAGCCTCCTCGACCGCAAACTCCTTCGCGATCTGCGTGCGTTGAAATCGCAGGCGCTGGCAGTGGCGCTCGTAATGGGCTGTGGACTCGCGATGATGATCATGACGCGATCATTGATCCTTTCGCTGGAGACGACCCGTGATGATTACTATCGTGATTACCGTTTCGCCCAGGTGTTCGCGCGACTGAAGCGAGCACCGAATTCGGTGGCTGAACAATTGGCGGCAATTCCCGGAGTTGCCGTGGTGCAGACCGGTATCGCTTTACAGGCGACACTTGACGTGCCGGGCATGGCCGAGCCTGCGGTGGGACTGATTCAGTCTCTGCCAGAGCGCGACGAGCTGGTGCTCAATCGACTGTATTTGCGCCAGGGGCGAATCCTCGTGGGGCGGGCGTCGCACGGTGAGATTCTATCCGGCGAAGCATTTGCCGACGCACATCAGCTGAAACCGGGCGATAAAATTTCCGCCATTCTCTACGGACGGAAACAGGAATTTCATATCGCGGGCGTCGTGCTGTCGCCGGAGTTCGTGTTCGAGGCGCCGCCAGGAGCGGCGCTTCCGGACAATCGTACATACGGAGTTTTCTGGATGCCTTACAAAGAGCTGGCGACGGCCAGTAATCTCGACGGCGCGTTCAACAACGTCTCGTTCACGCTCGCTCCGGGCGTCGCGGAGGAATCGGTGATCGCAGCGGTCGATCGGATCCTGACTCCGTATGGTGGACGCGGGGCGTATGGGCGTGAATCGCATCCTTCCCATGTTCGCGTGCGCGACGAGATTCGCGTGCTCCACGGGCTCTCGATCGGGTTTCCACTCGTATTTCTGAGTGTCGCTGCGTTCATGACGAATGCTGTGATGAGCCGGCAGATCACTCTACAGCGAGAACAGATCGCGATGTTGAAGGCGTGCGGCTTTAGCAATCGGCAGGTGGGATGGCACTATTTTAAATTCTCACTCGTGATTGTCGTGGTTGGCACGGCGGTGGGCGCGCTCGGCGGACTGGCACTCGGGTATCGGTTGGTCGAGATGTACCATTTGTTTTTTAGATTCCCGCTGCTCGATTTTATTTTGGCGAAGAGTGTGCTCGTTTTCGCGGCTCTTGTCAGTGCGCTTGCGGCGTTCACTGGAGTGTGGGGCGCGGTGCGTACGGCAGTGCGATTACCGCCGGCTGAGGCGATGAGACCTGAACCGCCGGCGAACTTCCGGCCGTCGCTGGTGGAGCGTGCGGGTTTGGGGAAATCCATTTCTGTTTCGCTGCGGATGGCGTTGCGCAACATCGAACGACGGCCAGCTCGAGCGGGTTTGACCGCTGCAGCGCTCGCGTTGGCCACGGGAATTTTAATCGTGCCGAGCGCGTTGCGCGACGGCATCAACTACGTGTTGGATTACCAGTGGGACATCGTGCAACGACAGACGGCATTCGTTTCGCTGATCGAACCAGGGCCGGCTCGTGCGCTGGCTGATTTTCAACATTTGCCCGGGGTTATTCTCGCCGAACCGGTGCGGAGTGCGCCGGCGGAGATGCGGGCAGGCAGCCGCAAACGGCGGCTCAGCCTCTCTGGCCTGAGTGCGAATGCGGTGCTCAATCGGCTGATCGATGATCACGATCATCGAATCCATCTGCCGGCGCGGGGCCTGGTGCTTTCCGCGAAACTTGGTGAGGTGCTTGGGGTGAAGCCGGGTGACGTACTCAATATTCGAGTACTGGACGGCAGGCGGCCTGAGCTGGTGGTGCCGGTTGTGGCGCTCTCGCAGGATTTCGCCGGCACGGCGGCATTCATGGAAATTGGAGAGTTCAACCGGCTGCTCGGTGAAGGCGACCGTATCACGGGTGCCTATCTATCCGTCGCAGCGGGAGACTGGCTCAATTTTTTGGCCAAACTAAAGCAGACGCCCCGCGCGAGCAGCGTCGTAATCAAAGAAGGAATACGGAACAGCTTTCGGAAAACGACGGCGGAAAGCATGGGGCTCGTGCAGAAAATCTACATGGGCTTCGCCATCGTGGTGGCGTTCGGAATCGTTTATAACAGCGCGCGAATTTCGCTATCCGAACGCCAGCGGGAACTGGCGACGTTGCGGGTGGTTGGATTTACCCAACGTGAAGTGGCGGGGGTACTGATTAGCGAGCTGGTTATTTTGACGTTAATGGCGCTGCCGCTCGGGTTGCTGATCGGAACGGGTTTCGCGACGGCGATTCTGCGCACGATCAACACGGAATTTGTGCGTCTTCCGGTGATTCTGACCACGTCGAATTACGCGTTCGCCGTGTTGGTGGTCGCGTGTGCGTCATTTTTTTCCGCGGTGTTTGCCAGCCGTCGACTTGATCGTCTCGATCTTGTCGGCGTCCTGAAGGCGCGCGATTAAGCCACATCATGAATTTGAATTCGAAGTTGTCCTCGTCTCCGACCGTCGGACTCAAGAAATCCGGTGCGGTTGAGCATCGTCGAAGGCGTGCTCTTCCATGGATCGGCGGAGCGCTTCTGGTCGTTCTAGTTGGGGCCGGCCTTTGGCCGAAGCGGCTGCCAGTGGAAGTAGCGACGGTGGCGCGCGGCGACGTGCTGGTTACCGTAAATGAAGAAGGCATGACGCGGATCAAGAATCGGTATGTTATCTCCAGTCCAGTCGCGGGACAGTTGCAGCGCATCGATTGGAAACCGGGAGCTGTGGTGAAGGCCGGCGAAACCGTGCTCGCGATGCTGGAGACGAAGGGTGCGGATTTGCTCGACGTGCGGGGACAGGCGGAAGCGGAGGCGCGCGTACATGCGGCGCAGTCGAATCGCGAAATGGCGGGCGCACAGCTCGCCCGGGCGCGCGCTGCTTTTACGATGGCGAGCAATGACCTTGCTCGCTTTCGTGGCTTGGCGGAGCGAGGCGCGGTTTCGCAGCCTCGCCCTGCTCGGCCTGTCCGAACTCGTCCTCCCCGCTCTCCTCGAACA
>CBRAFL010000476.1:0-3495 GCA_967755055.1 uncultured bacterium | reverse complement strand
TATTCAAACTTTCAGATGCGCGAGCAATGCGCGCTCTTCTTCCTCAGGCAACGGATCGCCGTCCACTTCGAGAATGCGTCGGGCGAGCGGCTCGAGCTGTTCGGCGGGCACCTCGACAACGCCACGATCGTCCCGCCATTGGATGACGGGAAGCCCGTAGGCTTTGTTCTCGAGCACGACGTCGGCGAAGGCCTTGCGCATCGCGCGCAATGAGCGGCGGGTTTCCTCGGATGGGATGAAGACCGCCGACTCTTGGACGGTTGAAGTGGGCTGGTCCGGCATGATGCGAATGCTGGCCGATTGCTCGATGAACGCAAGTCGTGTGGCGTCCAAAACGCGTAAGCAGCTGTCCTCTTCTTCCACGACCAAGTGAGGCTGGCTGCCGGTGTTATCGTAAAGGCGCCAATAGTCGATCAGTGGGCGGTAAAGCTCGGCGAGGTTGCGGATTCCGAGGTGGAAGCGTCGCTGTTGTACATCGTCGGGTATGTTATGACCGCCTTTGGTTACGCGCTGCCGTACGCGTCCGCGAGTGATGTCGAGATGGGGAATCCAAAGGAAATCCAGGCGGATGCGGTAGCCGGCACTGCGGAGATCGCGCAGCAACGGTGCGTAGGCGCGGCCAGAGAGCGTGGTTTCGAACGAGAAATCTTCACGGCGATCAGCGAGTTCGCGCAGACGGCCGAGCATGATGCGGCCAGCTTGAAAGGCAGCAGCATCGGGTGAGAACGGAGATAAGCCGGCGGCGATAAGGTCGGCGTTGACGAACTCCCGGCAACGCATCTCCTGCGGGAGAAAGCGCTTCACATACGTCGTTTTCCCGGCGCCGTTGGGTCCCGCGACGATGAACAAGTTGGGCACGAGCAAACAGAAGACCCCAGTCGCGGACCGCGCAATGTATGTTTCGGAACTTCGGTCCCGCCTCTCGTGAGGCGGGCTACATCGGCGAAAGCGCGACGGTGTTGGTGAGCGTGCCAATGCTTTCGATCTCGATGGAGATCGTGTCTCCCGGCTGAAGCCATACGGGCGGCTTGCGCGCGAAACCAACGCCTTCAGGCGTGCCGGTGAGAATCACGGTGCCGGCGGGAAGGGTTTTATCGGCCGTGAGAAATTCGATGAGTGTTGCCACGTCGAAGATCATGTCGGCCGTGGATGAGTCCTGCATCGTGGCGTCGTTTAGGATTGAACGGATGCGGAGCGCATTCGGATTTGGGATTTCGTCGGGTGTGACGAGCACCGGTCCGAGCGGGCAGAACGTATCGAAACTTTTAGCATGACAGAATTGTCCGCCGCCGAAGTCGCGCTGCCAGTCTCGCGCGCTCACGTCGTTCGCGCAGGTGTATCCGAGAACGTAATGCAAGGCTTCTGCGCGCGAAATGTTGCGTGCGGTGCGCCCGATCACGATCGCGAGTTCGGCTTCATAATCCGCCTTCGTGGTCGGCTGGTGCAGTGGCAGTAGAATCGGAGAGTCTGGATGTTGGACAGCGCCGGGCAGTTTCATGAACCACATGGGTCGATCCGGCGGCGGCTTGCCACCTTCCGCGGCGTGCTTCGCGTAGTTGAGACCGACGCCAATCACGCAGGCCGGCACGACCGGAGCGAGGCGTTTGCCCAATACGACGACGCGGTCGGTCACACGGAAAGCGCCGAGGATATCGCCAGTGATCTCATGTGCGGTGTTGTCGGGCTGGAGCGCGGCGTAAGCCGGACCATGTGGGGTAAGGTGGCGGAGTATTTTCATCGCAAGGTAAGTCAGGGTCGTGCGAACACGGGCGAGAGCGCAAAGAAGAAATCGGCCGCGACAAGGAAGAGGCACAGCGCAGTTTTCGGTCGAGTTGTTCGCAGAGCGGGGGGGTGTTACCACAATGACACGCTCTACGGCGGGTTCTGAGAGAGAACGGATCGCCGTGGTCCATATTCTGCTGACTGGCGCGCATGCGTTTTTCCATCACCGGACGTGCGGTAATTCTCCTCGCCGGTTGCGCGCTCGGCGCGGTCGGGCTTTACGCGCAGGCGGCGAACGCCGCTGAGCCCGAGGCGAAAAAGCAGCCGGCAGCAACCGAAACGCCAGCCGAGCCGATTCACGTTTTGGAGAAATTTGTCGTCGAAGAAAAAACCGCGGGCGCGGCGGCGACGTTTTCCGATAAGACCGGTACCGAGGCGGTGACCGAGGTCGTGTCGGGCGAGGCGTTGAAAAATCCTAATGCGCAAAGCAGTAGCGATCTTTTGAAGAACACCTCGGGCGTGACGGTCAGCGCAGGCACGAACGGCTCTTCGAATGTCTCGGTGCGCGGAATCGATCAGCGGATGTTGCGCATCACGGTGGACGGCCAGCGGCAGGGTGGGACGGGCAACGCGCTCGATAACATTCCGCCTGAAATCGTGCAGTCGCTTGAGGTGACGAAGACGTTCACGCCGGACATGGAAGCCGATGCCGTCGGCGGCGTGATCAACGTCAACACCGGTGGCACCGTCATTAAAACCGGATACGAACAGGGCCGCCATCAAGTGACCTACAACGCGCTAGATCCGCGTCCCGGTACGCGCAACAGTCTCACCGTGGCGCAGCCATTTCATCTCTTTGCCGCCGCGCCCGGCGTAGCGAAGCCCGGCGCAAAAACCGTCGCGCCGAACGCCAGCATTTCAGTCACGGCCAGTTTCGATGACGCCTATAAAAATCGCGAGCGGCTCTCCGCGTTGCGCGAGTGGACGTCGCAGGTTTCGCCCGGGCCGGCGCCGTTTACCGGCCAGGAAATTCCCGTGCTCACGCTGCCGCTGATCGAATCCACGCTGGAGCATCGCCAGCGCACCGGCCTCGTCGTGAACTCCGATGCGCGCTTCGGCGATCTCGCGCTGTTCTGGCGCTCGAATTTCAATCGCGATTGGGCGAAACGTAACCGCAATTTCAACGACACTG
Source organism: uncultured bacterium (assembly GCA_967755055.1). Lineage (GTDB taxonomy): Bacteria > Verrucomicrobiota > Verrucomicrobiia > Opitutales > Opitutaceae > Opitutus. Next base: position 581 of record CBRAFL010000476.1, on the reverse strand, counting down.
ATCCAGCTGCGGGCACGCCGCTTTCGTTGACGCCGACCTCGGGAGTTTTCGCAGGCGTGCCGCAGAGCCGGCGCAATCAGCGCCAGATTTCCGAGCGCGACGCTGCCAATCTTTCGTTCGGCGGCAAAAGTCATGTTGGCCGCACCGATCTCGACGTGACCTTCGGGTACACCCGCACCCACGAGGATGAGCCGCGCACGTTGGAAACGGTTTTCTTAAGCGACCACACGTATCGGATAAGCTACGACCTGGCGGGAAATGCGTTCATCCCCGAGTACTCCGCGATCGACGAAACGAATCCCGGTGACACCACGAGTATCAACGATCCGGCACACTATCGGTTCAACTATCTCGCGGTGACTCGCACCGATACGCGCGACGAGGAAACGACGGCGAAGTTCAACGCCAGGATTAATCTGACCGACGACACGAAGTCGGGAAATTATTTGAAATTTGGCGGTAAGGCGCAACAGCGTCGCCGCACCGCGAATACGGACCGCGAGGTCTACGATCCCGGCACGCTGGGGCGCGATATGACCGGACTGGTGGGGACGCCACTGGTCGCGATGCAAACGGTCGGT
>CBRAFL010000475.1:0-3512 GCA_967755055.1 uncultured bacterium | reverse complement strand
GCGACATCGACGGGCGCGTCCACGAAAAGTTCAGCCGACGCGGTGGACATGTTTTTTTGACGGGATGGCTTCATTCGAATCGATGCTTGCGGAGGCGTGGAGAAACGGCGTCACGGCCTGAACAAGGCTGCGAGCTACCCGGCCGATTTCATAACGATATTTAAAAAGTTCCATCGCGGTGCGGTTCATGCGTTCACGATCCTCTGCCGACAGCGCACGCCAGCGGTGCAGCAGGCGAAGAGTGCCGGCGACATCGTCGGCGTCCGCGAATCCGGCCCCCACTGACTCGATTTCCTCCCAAATGTTCACTTTTCGCGAAATCAGAACGGGCGTGCCGACCGCCAAAGCTTCGACGACGGCGATGCCAAAATTTTCCTGATGAGAAGGTAGCACAAAAACTTCCGCACTGCGGAGCGCGCCCCATTTGCGCGCACCTTCCAACATTCCCGGCCAGATTACGCGACACCCGGCGGGAAGATTCCGGGCGATCTCTTCCAGCGATGCCCGATAACCCTCATCGGAACAAGGGCCGGCCACGACGAGCGCCGGCGGTGGACCAGCGGTCTTTGCGATATGCTGTCCATAAGCGCGCAAAAGATTGTCGACTCCTTTTTTGGGATGAATCCTGCCCAAAAATAACCAGAACGGCCGATCTCCAAGCGCAGGAATGGATTCGCGCCACGAAGCACATTCCGCCACTGCTGCATCAGGGTCTGGAGCCGCAGTGCCGTAGGCGACGACGCGTTCATTGCAACTGTAGGGGCTAAACGAGAGTCGGGCGAGCCGTCGTTCTTCGTCGCACGTGAAAAAAACCGCCGCCGCATTTTTCAGCACCTGACGTTCGCAGAGCTGCCAGTAGATCCATTTTTTAATATGCTTGAGCGGGTATGCGTGGCGAAACCACGGATCGAGCATGCCATGAGGAAAAACGAAGTAGGGGACGGATGATCCGCGCAACACGTTGCAAACCGCGCGTCCGTGGTGCTGCCAAAGTCCGTGGATAAAAACCGCGTCGTAGTCTGCCGCGTGTTCGCGCAGCCAGGGCTGGAGCCGCGCCGAATACGCGTAGCCGCCACGCGCTGGGCCGAGCGCGTGGACGGAGGCAGTGACGCGAAATTCGGCAACTCGATCAGGAGCATCGAGACTCAGAAAAGAAGTCTCGTGGCCGAGCTTCGCGAGTTCGGGTGTGATCGCGCGCAAGCCCGCGGCGGGACCGCCGTGTCTCGGATCCAGCGTGGCAATGACACGGAGGAGTTTCATGCCACAGCCCTTGTGAGTCCCGGCGCAGTCAAACGCAGGTAGGTGTCGACGTAGCGTTCGATCATTCGTGACTCGTCCCATTCAGTCGAACGAGCAAGTCCGCGCGCGGCGAACTCGGCGCGACGCGGCCAGAGATCCGCAATCTGTCGCGCCGCTTTTCGTGGTTCGGCGGGGTCGAAGTAACTCGCACCGTCACCACCGACTTCGGTCATCGGCGCGCGGTTCGACGTGAACACCGGACAACCACAAGCCTGCGCCTCGGCGACCGGCCAGCCGAAACCCTCGTACAATGACGGGAAAACGAGCGCCTCGGCCGACGAATAGAGCGCCTGTAGTTGAATCTCCGTGACGTTGGAAATCTGAATGATCTCGTTCGTGACTCCGAGGTGTCGGGCGCGCTCCACGAGCTCAGCCGAAAGGGGTTTTCCCACCATAACCAGGCGCGGTGCGGGGATAAGCAGCGATCGAAGTTCAGCGTAGAGATCAATCAGGCCGCGGCGGTTTTTGTACCACTGACCACCGCCGACGTTGAGTACGAAACCGCGCTCCGCGTGTTCCAACAGGCCCGGGGAAAGATTTCGCTCGCGTAACATTTTGCCGACCACCAATCGCGCCGTGGCGGGTGCGGTGCGATGATAGGGATAATTCAAACTAAGTGGAATGACGGAGATGCGATCTGAGGAGAGCGAAGTGAGGCGCCGCAGGTGAATCGCTGTTTCCGTCGACGGCACGGCGACATGGGGCAGCCGACCGATGTTGTCCAAAATCCACGCCTGATACCGTCGTCCTAATGTTGATACGCGGTGTTCCACGAATTCGCCACGAGCTGCGCGAATCTGCAGCAGATCGTGGCACGTCGCCAGCAAGGGGCGCCCGGCGAATAACGGACCGTAGACCGCGTTGGCGTGATCAATGATGTGAACAACGTCTGCGCGTTTCTCGCGTTGGAGTCGCTGTTTTACCCGGCGGGGAAAGAGGACGAATTTGTCGAAGTAGCCGACAAATTTTGTTGGTCCGCCGTAGCGATAACGTGGGAGCAATCGGACGAGGCGCGGTTCCGGCGACCACGTACTGACTTCATGTCCTTCGCGCCGCAAACCGGCGGTGAGCAGCCGGCCGAAGCGAAGCATGCTTTCCTGCCGGTCTGGCGCAAAGTTTCCAATTAACAAGATTCGCATGGTGTGTGGTTCACGCCGCCGCTGCGGCTGGCGATTCCACTCAATAGCGGACTCTCACCGGTGCGGCGGGTGCGGATAGGTGTTCTACGTCATCGTGGTCCGCAGTCGGCTCGTTCGGTTCCTCGGTATTTTCCGGCACCTCTTCCGGATTGAGGGCCGCGAGGAGGAGGCCGCCTCCGACCACTGCGAAACCGAGAATCGTGGGTGGCGCCCACTGGCTCAACGCGATCGGGAAAGCACAGGCGGACCAAATCAGAATCGGAAGGTTATCCCGGTTCGAATAGAGCGCCTGGAGCGATTTCAGCAGCATATACATCACGAGAAAAACCCTGAAACCGATGAACGCGGCGCCGAGAATCGGGCCGAGCTCCAGGAAGATTTTCCCCCATTCATCTTCCGCGAGAAGAAAACCGACGCGTCCTGACAAAAGCCGCGCGCCCACGTTTGACCCGACGCCGACACCGTGGCCGAAGAACGGAGCGTGAGCGGCCCAGTGCAGCGGTTGAGTGAAGCCGCCGAGGATGCGACCCATAATACTGCCCCACGCATCGCCCTGGCTGCTCGACGCCGCAGTTTCCCAGCGCGACATGAACACCTCGCGACCTTCGCTGAAAATCGGAAGGAACGAGACGACGACCGCCACGACACCGAGTGTTACCAACGCACGGAAGTGAGTGCCAAAACCAACTCCTGCGCGAGACATGCTCATCACAAACACGATGCCTACAATCACAGTGGCGAGCATCACGGTGCGACTGATTGAAACCGGCAGCGCGATTAGCACCGCGAGACCCGAGGCAATGAGCAACGTCCACCACAGCCGACGACGGCTGCTCGCCTGATGGAAAAAAAATGCGGCGACCAGCGGGAAAAAAACTTGAGGCCCGGTGATGAAAGAAAAGAAGCCGGGCGGGCGAATGCGCCCCATTGCGCCGTAGATTTGTCCGCCTTCCTCGCTACCGATACCGCGGTTGATAAACGAATACACGGGCGACTTGAATTGCAGCACCATGATGGCAGTCATCGGAATCGCGACCAACAGCAGGAGACAACCAAGTCGCTCCACGTCTTTGC
>CBRAFL010000474.1:0-3525 GCA_967755055.1 uncultured bacterium | reverse complement strand
AGCGCGAGCGCGAAGATTGACCGGACAGAGAAAGGTTTCACAGTGGCGAGTTCACGCGAATGGCAACCAGCAGCAAAGACTATAACTTCCAAGAGATTGAGCCGCACTGGCAATCTTTCTGGGACAAAAATCATTCCTTCCGAGCGGACAACAGCTCGTCCAAACCGAAGTACTATGTGCTTGATATGTTCCCGTATCCATCGGGCGCAGGTCTGCACATCGGCCATCCGGAAGGCTACACGGCGACGGATATTATCGCGCGCTACAAACGCGCCCGGGGCTTCAACGTCCTGCATCCGATTGGCTGGGACGCATTCGGTCTGCCCGCCGAACAGCACGCCGTCAAAACCGGCACGCACCCCGCGGCGAATACGCAAAACAACATCATCAATTTCCGCCGCCAAATTAAAGCGCTCGGATTCTCGTACGATTGGGACCGGGAAATCGACACGACGGATCCGAAATATTTCCGCTGGACCCAGTGGATTTTCCTCCAACTTTTCCGCCTTGGCCTCGCCTATGTTGATGAGCGCCCGGTTTGGTGGTGTCCCGAACTGCGCACCGTTCTGGCCAACGAAGAAATCGTCGACGGTCGGAGCGAAGTCGGCGGCTTCCCCGTCGAGCGGCGCAATCTTCGTCAATGGGTTCTGCGCATCACTGCCTACGCCGATCGACTCCTCACCGACTTAAAAGACGTCGACTGGCCTGACTCCACAAAACGGATGCAGGAAGCATGGATCGGCCGCAGCGAAGGCGCGGAGATTCTGTTCGATCTCGAAAACAAAGCGCTCGGAGCACTCAAAGTTTTCACGACGCGTCCCGACACGCTCTTTGGCTGCACCTACATGGTTGTGGCGCCGGAGCACTCACTGGTCGAAGCACTCACGACGCCCGAGCACAAACTCGCCGTGGAAAATTATCGGCGGCGCGCTTCCGCCAAGAGCGACTTGGAGCGTACCGATCTCGCCAAGGATAAATCCGGCGTCTTCAGCGGCAGCTACGCAATCAATCCAATCAACGGTGCACGCGTTCCCATCTGGATCGCCGACTACGTTCTCATGGGCTACGGCACCGGCGCCATCATGGCCGTGCCCGCGCACGACGAACGCGATCACGAGTTCGCCGTGCGTTACCAACTGCCGATCATCCGCGTCATCGCGAATGACGACGCACTCGAAAAACTGCCTTACACGGGAGACGGCCACCTCACGAATTCGCCGGGCTACGATGGCGTGAAATGGGCGGAAGCGAAGAAACGGATCACCGCCGATCTCGCCGCTCGTGGCGTGGCGCAGGCGACGGTGAACTACAAACTCCGCGACTGGTTGTTCTCGCGGCAACGCTACTGGGGCGAACCGTTCCCGATCGTTTGGGTCAGCGAAGCCGATTACCAAAAAGCCGCCACGTTGCGCCCCGGCGATTTGCCGCCGAATCCGGTGACGTATTCCAATAATGGAGTCACTCACTTCGCGCTGCCGTTGCCCGCTGAGGCGCTTCCGCTCGCGTTGCCCGATGTACAGTCGTATCTGCCGAGTGGCAACGGCGAGAGTCCGCTCGCCAACGTTCCCGAGTGGCTGGAACTTTGGCTGAATGCGAAAACCGGCGAAGCAATTCCTGCCGCGCAGCCTCGTCCTGCTGGCGACCAATGGATTCGCGCGCGTCGCGAAACTAACACCATGCCGCAATGGGCGGGCTCGTGTTGGTATTATCTGCGTTTTCTCGATCCGACCAACTCCGCCGCCATCGCTTCGCCCGAAGCGCTGCGCTATTGGGGCGCCCCCGATCTCTACGTCGGCGGAGCTGAACACGCGGTTCTCCATCTGTTGTACGCACGTTTCTGGCACAAGGTGCTGTTCGACCTTGGCGTGGTCCCGCAGCACGAGCCGTTCACGAAACTGTTTCACCAAGGTATCATCCTCGGCGAGGACGGAGAGAAAATGTCGAAAAGCCGCGGGAACGTGGTGAGCCCCGACACGATTATCGCGTCTCATGGCGCCGACACACTGCGTCTCTATTTGATGTTCCTCGGGCCGCTCGAAGCGATGAAGCCGTGGAGCATGCAGCAAATCGAAGGCGTTCATCGCTTCCTCCAAAAAGTCTGGCGCGAATGCCTCACGATCGACGGCGAAATCCAACCGAAGATTTCCGCCGACGCGGTTGAACCGGCCGAGCTGACAAAACTGCTGCACGAGACGATCAAGAAAATTGGCGATGACATCGAAGGATTGCGGTTCAACACCGCGATTTCGCAGATGATGATTTTCGCCAACGCGCTCCAAAAAGCGCCGGCAGTTCAACGCTCGACGGTCCTGGCTTTTCTGAAACTGCTCGCACCGTTTGCGCCGCACCTCGCTGAAGAATTGTGGGAACGTCTCGGCGAACCCGCCTCCATCCAGCAGTCACCGTGGCCGATTTTCGATCCGGCAAGACTGGTGACGTCCGAGGTAAAACTTGTTTTCCAAGTCAATGGAAAGCACCGCGGTGATGCGCTCGTTCGTGTCGGCCTGTCCGAAACGGAAGCGGTCGCGATCGCGTCCGCCCACGAGCGCGTCAGTCCCTTCATCAACGGGAAAGCGTTCAAGCGCGTCGTGTACGTGCCGGGAAAAATTCTGAACCTGGTCGTCGAACCGTGACCGCCGTTTCGCCGCCGTCTGCTTTTCTGCCGCCTGACTACGATCCGCGCAAACCCGTCGCGCTGATCGCAGGTCAGGGCGTTTATCCGCAGTTGGTGGCGGCCGCGATCCGACGCGCCGGCGTATCCGTAAAGCTGATCGCTTTCGAAGAAGAGACGCGTCCTGAACTGATCGCCTCGTTTCACGAATCCGATCGTCGCGTCCTGCTCGTGGGACAACTCGGCCGGATGTTGAAAACCCTTAAAGAGTTTGACGCCGGTTACGCCCTCATGGCCGGGCAAATCTCGCCGCGCCGGCTTTTCAAAGGCCTCCACCCCGATCTCAAAGCCGTGCGTATTCTGGCGTCCCTCAAACGCCGCAACGCCGAAACCATCTTCGGCGCGATCGCGCACGAGATTGAGCAACTCCGTATCACGTTACTCGATGCGCGGTCATTTTTGGATGATCAACTCGCGGTCGCCGGGTGCATGACAGGGCGCAGTTTTCCGATCGAACGTGAATACGTTGATCACGGCATCCACATCGCCCGGGAATCTGCGCGCCTCGATATCGGCCAGGGTTGCGTCGTCCGCAAAGGCACGGTCCTGGCCGTCGAAGCTTACGAAGGCACCGATGAAATGCTGCGTCGCGCCGGCGCCTTCAAAACCGATTCCACGTTGTTCGTGAAAACGGTGAAAGCGGGTCAGGATTATCGTTTCGACGTACCGTGCTTTGGCCAGCGAACCCTGGAAGTGATGCGCGAAGCTGGCCTGACCGCCGCCGCGCTGGAAGCGAGCCGCGTAATCATTCTCGATCGCCCCGCGGTTATCGCCCAGGCGAAGAGCTGGGGCATCAGCCTCCTCGGGTTCGAGTAGATCGTTGTAGCGGCAGGCCTCCGTGCCTGTCCGTTGTT
>CBRAFL010000473.1:0-3574 GCA_967755055.1 uncultured bacterium | reverse complement strand
GCAAGATCTCGGTGGAACTTTCACCCCGTGCGATTTCGACAGCTTCGAAATTACCACGTAGCGGCAGGCCTCCGTGCCTGCTGTGATGGCAGACGCGGACCACACGGAGGTCGCCCCTCCGCTAAAAACGCAGCAGGCACGGAGGCGCTGTCGCTACGCAAGCCGCTGTGCCCATAATGTCGCGTAGGTCTCCTCGAGATTTTTCGTGAAAGCTGTGGCGTTGCCGAGGGGACTCGCACGGAAGCGGTCGCGGAGTCCCGTGCGAATCGCTGCAAGTTTCGGGAGGTCGGAAATCACTGTCCGGCAGCGGTCAATGTAATCGTCAGGCGAGTGGGCGATCCATTCGGGTGTCCCGAGATGAGTGAGCAGGCTGGCGCCAACGCGGGCGACGTGAGTCCGGCCCGCGAGCGTGATCACGGGGATGCCCATCCAGAGCGCTTCGCACGTCGTGGTGGTGCCGTTGTACGGGAAGGGATCGAGAGCGAGATCGACGCGGTCGTAACGGCCCTGATGCGCGGCGATCGACAATTGAGAGCCGTCCAGCTCGAGCCGGGTCGGCTCGACGCCGAGATCGGCAAACGTTGCGCACAAGCGGGAGGCAGTTTCTTTGTCGGCGAGACTGCGTGCGCGCAGCAGCAGTCGGGTAGCTGGACACTCGCGGAGCAGACGTGCCCATAATTCAACTACGGCTGGAGTGAGCTTGGAGAAGTGGTTAAAACTTCCGAAGGTGATGTGACCCGCGGCGAGCGCAGGCAGCGGACTGACCTCCGGACTTTCGACGGAGGGCAGGTAGCAGGAAAAAGGTCCGGGCAGTCGCACGAGTTGCTCGCGGTGGAACGCTTCGGTAAGGCCGGGCGGATCGGTGATCGCATCGGTGAGACGGTAATCCATCGCGCCGAGGCCCGTGGTATTTGGATAACCGATCCACGTGACTTGAACGGGCGCGGGTTTACGGGCGAACGCGAGGAGTTGATTTCCCGCAGTGTGGCCGGCGAGATCGACGAGTAAATCGATGCGGTCTTCACGAACGAGCGCAGCGGTTTGCGCGTCATCGAGCAGCGCGGTGTCGCGCCAGTGTTCCGTGAGAGAGCGAAGGCGCGCGGTGACAGCGTCGGGTGTTGAGGTGTTGGAATAGCAGAACACTTCGAAGCGACTGCGATCGTGCGCCCCGAGCACCGGCTCGATGAAGCGCGAAACGGCGTGGTTGATGAAATCCGGTGACACGTAACCGACGCGCAATCGGAGCTCGCGCGTACGATCGAGTGACGCGGACGATTCTGTGCTGCGCAACGGCGCGGCATACAGCTCGTCCCAACGCACGTGCTCGGCGAAAATTTCTTCGGGCGTCATCGTGTCGCTAAAATTGAGCGCGAGCAGAAGATTGCTGTGCGTAGCGGCCGATGGAGTGAGGGCGAGCGCGGCACGATAGTGTTCGATCGCTTCGGGGATGCGGGCCTGCGCTTTGAGCAGACCGCCGAGATTATCGTGGGCGGCGGCGTAGTTGGGGCGGAGACGGAGGGCTTCGTTAAAGGCGGATTCAGCTTCTGAATACCGACTCAGCAGAACGAGCGTGTGGCCGAGGATGTTATGTGCCTCGGGGCGCGCCGGTTCGAGCGCGAGCGCTTCGCGAAAAGCGCGGACGGCTTCGTCGAGTTCGCGAATTTCAAGGCAGGCGGTGCCAAGATTGAGCCACGCGGTGGCGAGTTTCGGGGCGAGTTGAACGGTGGTGCGAAGCGGGCCGACGGCTTCGGCAAAACGGCCGAGATGTTTGAGCGCGTTGCCCTCTTGATGATGAGCTTCGGCGAGCGCGGGATCGATGCGTCGGGCGGTTTGAAAATCGTCGAGCGCTTCGGTCGTGCGGCCGAGTGCGCGCAGAGTGAGACCACGATTCAGGCGGAAGGGAGCGACCGCGGGATCAGCGGCGATCGCCTGCGTAAAAAATTCCACTGCGCGAGCGAGATCGCCTTCGTGCCGCGCGACGAGGCCGAGCAGGTGAAGTGCGTTGGCGTGTTGCGGCTGGGTCTGCAGCACTTCGCGGTAGAGCGCGGAGGCCGCGGCGAGATTTCCGGAGCGGTGGAGCTCAATCGCGCGGGCGAGGATGGCCGGGACAGATGTCATCTCGTGACGAGGAGTTTGTCGGACTTTGGGCGGATCAGCGTGAGAGTCGCAGACACCTGCTTTTCCATGCGACCGCTGCCTCCCAACAAACTCCTAAATGGCACTTCGTGCCCGACCGAAATCCTGGTTTTTGGATTTTTTTTCAGCGCGGAGCGCTGACTTAGCAGCCTGTTGGGAAGGAACTGTCGCTGGCAGGACCACATGTTCGTCATAGTGGGATGTACAATGGATAACTCCGACAGGCTGCTAGCGAGTCGGGGGAAACGGGCCGGCGCAAGATCGGCGCGAGGCGGAATCGGAAATCGTGGGACGTCGCGGCACGGCGGGACGCCTCGCCCTACCCGCAACCGAAACAGCAACCAATGCGCGACGAGGGCCGCACGGCGCCGTGTTTAACTTAGAAAAAGCGAAGGCCCCGCGTGAGCGGGGCCTTGTTTGCTATGGCGCGCGACGATCGGCTGGATGACCGACACTCACCGCCGGGGCCTTCGCAGGAATCGGGACCTGACCCGCTTAGCCTGGCCGCCGCGCGAACGGCGGCCAGGAATGGGCGAATTCAGGGCTATCCCTGTGCAGGTTTTACTTAGCTGAGCAACTTCAGCGCGGTCTGTGCGCTTTGGTTGGCCTGAGCGAGCATCGATGTGCCGGCTTGCACCAGAACGTTCCAGCGGGCGAGCTGGGTCGATTCTGCCGCAACGTCCACATCGGTGATGCGGCTGTTGGCCGCTTCGAGGTTGGCCTTGTTCACCGTCACCAGTTCGCTCGCGAAGCCAAGGCGGCTTTGCTCGGAACCGTTGGTGGCGCGCATGGTGGCAACGTTTTCGATCGCCGTCGAGATGGCCGCCAATGTCACCGCGGAGTCGCCGAGCGACGTGACGCTCGAGGACGTGATCACGCCGACACCCGTGGAGGTGCTGGTGAGATCGCGGGCTGCGACGCTGACACTCGTGCTGCCGGACTCGGTGACGGCAACGTTGCCGATCGAGCTCGAGCCGAACAGGTTGACGCCGTTGAACGATTCACCGGCGTTGGCCGTGAGCTGCGCCTGGAGGGCAACAAACTCTTTATCGTAGTTGGCCTTGTCGCTGGTGCTCTTGGTGACGTCAGAGTACAGCACCTTGAGTTCGCTGATACGCTCGAGGATCTTACCGCTAACCTTGAGCGCGCCATCCTGCGTCTGAAGGAGCGAAACGGCGTTGCCGATGTTCGTTGCAACAGCGCCCTGACGGACGGCTGCGGCAGACAGTTTCATCGACACAGCCAAACCGCCCGCATCATCGGAAGGGTTGACGATTTTCGAACCGCTGGAGAGCCGGTTGAGGCTCTTTTGCAACATGGTGTTCGAAGCAGCGAGGTTGTTTGAGGCAACGGTCGCCGCGTAGTTGGTATTAATCACGACTGACATGGTATTTCTTTCCTTGATCTAAGTGCGACACTCCGTAGTCGCCACGGGCCT
>CBRAFL010000472.1:0-3579 GCA_967755055.1 uncultured bacterium | reverse complement strand
CCGTGAATACCTACATCCGTCGCATTTACGAAAAACTCCACGTTCAGTCTCGCGGGCAAGCCGTGGCGATTTACGCCAACTTGATCAAAAAGAAGGGCTGATGCCAATCGCCCGTGCAGCCGCTGCCGGCTCGCGAATGATGGTCAATAGATGCATCCAAGGAATGCGTAACTCGTTGCGCGGGGTGACGAGGTTCAGTTTTTTGAAAGTTACCCTGAATCTCCGTTATGAACGTCGTAAGCGATATTTCATAGTTGAAATAATCATTTTGGTTATTTTAATGGTGGCAATGCCTCAAATTACGCAGGACTCTTTAGGCCGCGCCCTCGGTCTGCTTGGAGAGCTCATCGCGGTCCGCGGCCATCCTCTGCAGCATTTCGTCGTGTGCGGCGGTTCATCGCTTCTTGCCCTGGGACTGGTTAAGCGCACGACGACGCAGGATGTGGATATCCTAGCCAGAATGGGTCCGGAGGGAATGGTCACACCGCGACCTCTGCCGAATTGGCTAGTGGACGCGGCTGCCGAGGTCGGCAAGCAATTGGACTTGCCCGACGAATGGTTCAACGACCGGGTCGCGGAAGACACCCTTTTTCAGTGTGGATTCCCCGAAGGTCTCGAACGGCGGCTTTCGACCCGAGAATACGGCTCCCGCTTGATCATTAGTTTTATCAGCCGGCGGGACCAGATTTTCCTGAAACTCCACGCCGCTGTAGATCGTGACGGTGGGCGACATTTGCAGGACTTGTTGGATCTCGCACCTACGGCGGCCGAATTGCTCGACGCGGCCAAATGGACGCGCACCCAAGACCCGTCCGAGGGATTCCTTTTCAATCTGCGTTCACTGCTCACCCAACTTGGCCATGAAGCCCTCAACCCCCAACTCTAGCGAGCAACTGCGAGAGGCGTTGCTTCAGTTGCTTTGGCGACAATGGTCGGCATTGGGTGTGGCCGGCCACGTCGCCAGTGGCGGCCGGTCGATGATCGACCCGGAAGCACTCGTGCTGATCTCGACCGTTTTTGCCCGGCATGACGCCCGGCTGTTTGATGAGATGTTCGACTGGCTGCGCTCCAACGGAGAATGGATCAACGTCCTACGGCTGACCCGGCTGCAAGCGGAGCACGACTTGGGTGACGCGAGCATCCTAGGCGCACTGGCCCAGCATCTCACCGAGAACAGCGTCCATCTCAAATGGAAGGCACTCTTGAAATCGGCGCACCCCGCATCGGAACCGCGGCCGCTTTTTCCGCACCTCGCGCTGCTCAACCAAAGTGATGAAAAATTCCGGCGCTGGGGCTGGCTGCGCGCCCCGCTGGAGAACCGCGGCTTGAGCCGACCACCGCGCCCCAACCAGCCGGCCACTTTCATCCTGAAGCTGCGAGCGCTCTTCGGCCGCCAATCGCGAGCGGAAATCCTCGCATGGCTCCTCACCCACGAGTCGGGACATCCCGCACAAATCGCCCGCGAAACCGGTTACTTCCGCGGCTCAGTCCAAAATGTCCTGAACGAGTTCGAGCTGTCCGGCCATGTCTTCGCCACGCGACAGGGGCGTGAAAAAGTTTTTGTCACCCGCCGCGATCAGTGGCGTTTCCTCCTCACTTGGGATCAAGCCGACAAGGCGGAGTTCCCGCGCTGGCTGCCCTGGCCCAATATCTTCGCCCTGATTCGAGCCGTGCACGATCTGGTGGATCGACCCAACTTCCGGGATCACTCCGACGATCTCCAAGCGATCGAGCTGAACCGGGTCGTTGGGCCGATCGCAGCCAACCTGACGAACGAAGGTTTTGCGCCATCGATGGCCGGACTCTCGATTGGCGAAGACATGAGCATTTCTATCGTCGGCAAACTGCGGCAATTGCTTGCCGATTTGGACGAATAGTCACCATGGCCAAGCGCAAGAAAAGGACGGTTAAATTATCGAAGGCGGTCGCGCTAGTCTTGGTATTGTAACCAAACCCCGGATATGATCGACACCACCACGGAGCAGAAACCACCAACGATCCCTTTGGTTGACGGATCTTTCGGGCACGACCTTCTCGAACTCTTGAAGAGTATCGAGGTCTGGAGTGACAGCAATGGGCTGCTTCTGATTCCGTCCATTGATCACCTTTTCGATCGCGGCTTCATTTCGTTCGATGACGCAGGCGAGACGCTTATCTCGCCAATCGCCGACACCGATTCACTGTGGCGAATGGGAGTAAATCCGGAAAAACCTCCGTACGTTGGCACCTTTAATTCCGATCAAAAGCATTTCCTTAGTCATCATCGCACCGCGGTCTTCTTGGCAGGTGTGGCGGTGTGAACTACCCGTCCTCTTTTCCCACATACGGCTCTGTTGCGGCATCTTTTCGTGCCGCCCGCGCTGCAAAATGCCTCTATTTCGGTCGAGTTCCGTTCTGAAGAAAGCAGGGTGAAAGCCCGCCTACCGCTTCGATTGTTAGGACTCTGAAACCTCACGTACTTGGGAGGGTATTGCGTCTGTAAGAAAAAAACACAGGAGGCGCACGACGACCTACTCGGTTCGTCGGAGCCTTGGGCCGGCAACACGCGCTCTGGCCCTCGCGCTTGGATCTACCGAAAATTCGGTAGACGCGCCCGTTGAGAAGAACGAAGCGGGCAGTCGTGATCGTGAGCATGATCACGGCTGGAATTATTCGAAATGGGGCGAACTACCTTTCGCATCATCTGCGAAAGAACGATTATTGGTCGGAGGGCGAGAAGGAGGTGGCGTTCGTCGACATTCAGCTGTCCGCACCGAAAGACGTGAGCGTGCTCGCGATGGTCGGGGACGACGAACGCGTGCGCGCTGCGTTCACGGAATCGGTAAAGGTCGTGCTCGCCGAAATGGAAAAGTTTGCGGCGGTGCGAGAGCGTCGGGGCGAGGCGAAGATGACGGAAGCCTTTCGGCTCACCGAAAATTTCGTCGGCGCCTTATTCATCCACGACGCGAGCCGTGATCTCGATCCGCAGTTGCACGCGCATGCGGTCCTGGCGAACGCAACGTGGGATTCGACTCGGACTGGTTGGTTCGCCTTGCAACCGGCCGAGATGCTCCGTGCGTCGCCATATCTACGCCAGGTGCTGTATCGCGAACTCGCCGGACGACTACGGTCACTCGGATATGAGCCGTACGAAATGAACTCGCATGGTTTCTCGATCCGAGGCGTCGAACATCTGCGCGAGCGCTTCTCGAAACGCGCGAACCAGGTGAAGAAACTCGCAGAAGAATTCGCAGCAGAGAAAGGGCGCAAAGCGAGCAAGCGGGAGATCGAGATTCTCGTCCGCGAATCACGGCAAGATAAGCTGACCGAAGTCAGCTCGCCCGAAGTTCGGGCGCGTCAACGAGCGGAGCTGACCGCGGACGAAGCACGTAGGCTCGACGAGATCGTGCGGGCCGCGCAGACGCAGTCTCCGCGCGAGCAGTGGTCACACGGCAACGCACAGAAAGTTTTGGAGGCAGCGTTTCGACACGTGTACGAACGCGCTAGCGTCGCTCGAGAGGCGACGGTGCTCGCATCCGCGCTGGAGCTGCATCCGGATTTCTATCGGTGGCGCGAATTGCGGCAGGCACTCGAAAACAA
>CBRAFL010000471.1:0-3580 GCA_967755055.1 uncultured bacterium | reverse complement strand
AACGAGACCGCTTTTCCTCCGACGATTTCAAATCATCCAACTAGCCGATCGATCGTCGCGAATGGTGCGACGACCTTTACAGTCTCGGCCGACGGAAATCCGACGCCGACTTATCAATGGCAGTTTAGTACGGATGGCGGTGTTAACTGGGCGAACGTTCGAGTCGATGAGTTCCATTCAGAAGTTGCTAGTGCGACGCTTCACATCGACGGCGTATCTGTTGGGCTGAACGGCTACCGCTATCGATGCATCGTGACCAACAGCATCGGCACGGCTGTATCCAACTCGGCGACTCTCACCATCATCGCGGTTGAACCCCCATCAGCTGTTTCCTCCCGCTTGGTGAACATCGCTGTGCGTGGCAATTGCAGTTCCGGCGATCGGGTGATGATTGGAGGATTCGTGGTTTCTGGGAGCGTGTCGAAGCGCGTGCTGGTGCGTGCGGTGGGCCCAACACTGGTTTCACAGGGACTCGGGGCGGGCGAGGTGCTGACCGATCCGGTGATCGAGGTCCATCAAGGCGTGCCCGTCATCGCATCGAACGACAACTGGGGTGACAACGCGAATGCCTCCGAAATCACTGCGACCGCAGCGCAGATTGGTGCGAACGCGTTGGCGGCAAGCGACACCAAATCATCCGCCTTGCTGCTTACGCTGCAGCCCGGCGTGTATAGTTTCATCGCGAGTGGAAAGGGAGACGTATCTGGTATCGTGCTGCTGGAGGTCTACGATGCGGATTCCACGACTGCCGGTTCGAGCTTCGTGAACATTGCGACGCGGGCCTACGACACGACTGGCAACGGCGTGACAATCGGCGGATTCGTGATTTCGGGCAATGCGCCGAAGCAAGTGCTTCTGCGTGGCGTCGGTCCGACGCTGACAAAGCAAGGCATCGGGCAGGCAGATGTCCTCGTAGATCCGACGATCGAGTTGCACGACGCAATCCACGGCAACGCGACGATTGCGACCAACGACAATTGGGGTGACAACGCCAATGCCTCGCTGATCGGCACGACTGCCGCACGCATCGGCGCGACGCCTTTCGATGCGAGCGATACGAAATCCGCCGCGCTGCTCCTCACGTTGCAGCCCGGCGTCTACAGCTTCATTGCGAGTGGCAAATCGGCGACTTCTGGCATCGTACTCGTGGAAGTCTACGATGCGGATTGATTGATTGGGGCGTGAATCCTCCGGGTGGGAAAAGCTCACTCGGGACGCGATTTCGCGTATTGAGTCGGGCGTGAGGCGTTGGATACTCGACGCAACAAATCACCAAATGGCTTCTCCTTCTGTTCCTCCGGTTGAACCGTTCATCGCTCCGGAGACTGTGATGCGCGAGTTCACCGTGCGCGCTGTCGTCACCGGCGCGTTGCTTGGCCTCATTTTCGGCGCGTCGTCTCTCTATCTCGTGCTGAAGGTCGGTCTGACCGTCAGCGCTTCAATCCCTGTCGCCGTCATCTCGCTGGCCATGTTCCGCGGCTGGTCGAAGGTCGGCGGCCGCGACGCGACGATTCTCGAACACAACATCACCCAGACCGCCGGCTCGGCCGGAGAGTCGCTAGCCTTCGGAATCGGCGTGACCATGCCGGCGATTCTCATCCTCGGATTCGATTTGGAGCTCACACGCGTCATGCTCGTCGCGATTCTCGGCGGTCTCCTCGGAATTCTGATGATGATTCCGTTGCGCCGGGCGCTGATCGTGAAGGAACACGGCGTGCTGAAATATCCCGAGGGCACTGCGTGTGCAGCCGTTTTAAAAGCCGGCGCGAATCCAGAGGACCGCGCGGCGGCATCGCCCGCCGCCAAAGCTGACATGCGTGCCGCCGAAGCTGCCGGTCTGGGCAAATCACCGGGTGCGCACGTTATCTTTACCGGCTTCGGCTTGGGCCTGCTCTACAAGACACTCAACGTTGCCTTCAAGGGGTGGAAGGACGTGCCGGAAAAAATCTTTGGCGCGCCACTGAAGGCCGGTTCCATCAGCGCGGAGATTTCTCCGGAGTTACTCGGCGTTGGTTATATCATCGGACCGCGGATCGCCGCGATCATGTGTGGCGGTGGCGTGCTGAGTTATTTGCTCCTCATTCCGATGATCAAATTTTTCGGCGAAGGTATTCCCGGTCCACTCGCACCTGGTACCATTCCTATTTCGGAAATGGGGCCGGGACAAATCCGCGGCGCCTACATTTTGTACATCGGCGCCGGCGCCGTCGCGGCGGGTGGAATCATTAGTTTGTTCCAGTCATTGCCGACGATTTGGCACGGCCTGAAAGGTGGAATGCGTGATCTCGGCTGGTCGAAGGACGGCAATGCTGCTGAGAGCAAAGTGCTGCGAACAGATCGCGATCTTCCGATGAAATTTGTTGGAATCGGAATCGTCGGATTGATCGCGCTGGTGATGTTGGCGCCCACCTTGCACATGAATTTTCTGGGGGCCGTGTTGATCATTTTGTTCGGCTTCCTCTTTGTGACGGTGTCGTCGCGGCTCACGGGCGAGATTGGTTCTTCTTCAAATCCGATTTCCGGAATGACGGTGGCAACGCTGTTGTTTACGTGTCTCGTTTTCCTGCTCGTGGGGTGGACGGGCGGAACGTATTACGTCACCGCCCTCTCGGTCGGCGCCATCGTTTGCATCGCGGCGTCGAACGGTGGAACGACTTCGCAGGATCTGAAGACGGGGCACTTGCTCGGTGCGACGCCGAAGTACCAGCAGCTTTCGATTCTGGCGGGCGCGTTGTTGTCCGCATTATTGTTGGGGCCGATTCTCCTTAAGCTCAACGATGCGGCGACGGTGTATGTCCCGGCCGCCCAGGTCGCACCGGGTGGGCTTCACGCGGACGTGAGTAAACTTACCAAGCAGGAGTCACTCCAAGGGCCGCAGGCGCGAGATGATGCTAACAGTTACTTCGTGTGGCAGAAGGATGATGCAGTCGGTGGCCCCGCGGGTCGTTATCTGGTGAATAAGGACGGCAACGCTGTCTGGCTCGTCGATCCAGGAATTAACGGCACGTTCAATACGCGGCCCGACGGCACAACGGTGCGGAAATTTGATGCGCCGAAAGCGACGCTGATGTCCTATATCATCAAAGGCATTCTTGATCAAAAGCTGCCATGGGCGCTCGTACTGCTCGGTGTGACGATTGCAGTCGTGCTTGAGATGTCGTTTGTGCCGGCCCTCGCTTTTGCGGTGGGTGTGTATCTGCCGCTGTCGTCGTCATCGCCGATTTTTATTGGTGGCGCGGTTCGCTGGCTGGTGGACCGTCATGGACGAAAGCAGGCCGCGCGCGCCCACATGACTGAAGCGCAGCATGTCGAAGAAAGTGACAAGAGCCCTGGCGTGCTGCTCGCTTCGGGTTACATCGCAGGCGGAGCGATCGCTGGCATCATCATCGCATTCTTGGCGGGAGTCCTTGATCGGTTCGACGCGGCACTGGGCGCTTGGTCGACCGCGCACAACCCGTTTTTCGAAGGACCCAATTCGGACTTGTTGTCCCTGATTCCCTTTCTCGCGATTTGTGTTTTCCTCTACTACGTCGGCCGCGAAAAATGGCTCGCGCCGAAGAAGCACTGACGACGTGAGGCG
>CBRAFL010000470.1:0-3580 GCA_967755055.1 uncultured bacterium | reverse complement strand
TTTCGGTTGGGTTCACGCAGCGCCAACTTTCCATTCAAGCCCATGAAAAAACTGATTCCGATCCTTCTATTCGCAGCGGCCACTCTCTCCAGCGCGGCAGCGACTCCGTCGTTTACCATCGATACGACTCATGCCGCTGGGCAAGTCAGTCCGCAGCTCTACGGCCTGATGACGGAGGAGATCAATCACAGCTACGACGGAGGACTGTATGCCGAGTTGATCCAAAATCGCGCGTTCCTCGACGACCCGAAGGCACCGGCGCATTGGTCCGCCGTGAGCGACGATCCGACGGCTGCAACCCTCACGCTGGATCCGGCGAATCCGCTCAACGACAAACTCACCACGAGCCTCCGTGTGGCCGTCACTCAAGCGACCGCGGCCCGTCCGGTTGGTGTGGCGAACAGCGGCTACTGGGGAATTCCCGTCCAACCCCAGACGCGCTACCGCGCGTCACTCTGGGCAAAAGCCTCTGCTGGATTTTCAGGACCGCTGACAATTTCCATCGTGAGTGAGGACGGCCGCGTCGTGTTCGCGTCCGAAAAGGTAGCAGGAATTTCGAGCGAGTGGAAAAAGTTCGAAGTCACACTCAAGACCGGAAAAGTGCCCGGCACCTCGCAGGCGCGTTTCACGATTACCCTCGACCGAGCCGGCACCGTGTGGCTCGGCCTCGTCTCGCTTTTCCCGCCCACTTGGAACGACCGCCCGAACGGCCTTCGCAAAGATCTCATGCAGATGCTCGTCGACCTGCATCCGAAGTTCCTGCGCTTCCCCGGCGGAAACTACGTTGAAGGCAATCGCATTGAAGACCGTTTCCCGTGGCAACAGACCCTTGGCCCGATCGAAAGCCGCCCCGGGCACGCCGGATGTTGGGGGTATCGCTCCAGCGACGGCATGGGCCTGCTGGAGTTTCTCGAATGGTGCGAAGACCTGGGCGCCGAACCGGTGTTGGCGGTCTATGCGGGCTACTCGCTCGAAGGCGACTACGTGAAATCTGGTCCGGCACTCGAGCCCTTCGTCGGCGAGGCGTTGGACGAAATTGAATACGTAACCGGCGACACGAAAACCGCGTGGGGCGCGCGCCGGGCGAAGGACGGTCATCCCGCGCCGTTCAAGCTCACCTATGTGGAAATTGGCAACGAGGACGGCTTCGACAAGGCGAAGACTTACGATGGACGCTACGCCCAGTTTCACGACGCCATCAAAGCCAGGTATCCCCACCTTAAGCTGATCTCGAGCATGCCTGGTGCGAAGTTGGACGGCCGCCAACCCGACGCGGTGGACCAGCACGACTACAGCGCCGCGGACGAATACCTCAAAAAATCGCGCGACTATGGCTCCGATCTCAACCGGAAAGGGCCGGAGATTTTCATGGGAGAGTGGGCGGCGCACGAAGACGCTGCGGCTCGCCCATGGGACGCGGCGGCCAAAAAACTGCCGCCCACGCCTTCCATGAAGGCGGCGATCGGCGACGGCGTGTTCATGGCGGCGATCGAGCGAAACTCCGACATCATCAAGATGCAGTGCTACGCGCCGCTGCTGGCCAACGTGAATCCGGGCGCGTTCCAGTGGCGCCCAAACCTGATCGGTTACGACGCCCTGTGGTCCTTCGGCTCGCCGAGCTACTACGCGTTCCAGATGTTCAGCCGGAACGTGGGAGACGAAATCCTCGCGACCGCGTCGTCCGACACGGCCGTGCAGGGCTGCGCGACGCGCGACAGTCGGACCGGCGAAATCATCCTCAAGCTGGTCAACCCGAACTCCACGCCGGAGTCGCTGGCGATCGAACTCAAAGGCGTCGCCAAGGTGAAGCCGAAGGCGACGGCAATCACGCTCGCCGCGAAGCCCGACGAAACCAATTCGATCAGCCAACCAAAAAAAGTGATCCCCATCACAACGACCGTGGACGGCGTCAAACCCACCTTCAGCTACACGCTCCCGCCCTACAGCGTGGTCGTTTTGAAACTGCGGACGCGCTGACCATCTTGTTTCATGAAGCTCCGAATCGTGCTCCCCGCACTAGGCTTCGCCGTATTGTTCGTCGCTCCAGTCCAAGCCAAAACCGAAGAGGTCGCGCCGGAGCGTGCTCGCGCGGATTTCGCCCGGCCCGGGCCGACAACCTCCACCATTTCGCGCAACGGATTTTCCGCCGAGCTCAGACGCAACCATGCAGTTGATCGCCTGCGGTCGCTTCCTCGCAAGCGCTCTTGTAGCCGCATGTTTTCGACGGCGGACCGCGCCGTCACCGGCGCGGCTACGGACGATGTGGCTGTGTGCGTTAGCGCGCGGAATTTCCGCACCGTAACCCGTGCGGCTACGATTTCCGAGGAGTGGCGAGCGCTGTCGGGCGTAAAGCCCGACCTACGGTTGCGGGCTGATTGCAGTGAGTTTTGACGGCGTGTCGTCGAGGATCGCCTCTGTTAACCTAGGGCCACTGGCGAGTCGGCAGCTCCGTATCCCCGCTGTCGCCTCCGTCCATTTCCCGTGGAAACCACACCGCCCATCGCAGCCTCGATTCACCCTTCGACGATAACCACCGTGGTAATCGAAGGCGACGTAACCATTTTAGAAATACTTGGATCATGGCTTCGGGACGCGGAGGGATTCTCTTGTGTCGGTCAGTTTCGGGATTCGGGAAAAGCCCTCGCCGAGGTGATCGACCGCAAACCGGACGTGGCGCTGGTGGATATCAACATTCCGAATCTTCGTGGCGTCGAGTGTATCCGAAAGCTGAAGTCGTCCTTGCCGGAGACGCAGTTCATCGCCTTGACGATGTATGAGGATTCCACCCGAATCTTTGACGCGCTGCTGGCCGGCGCCACCGGATACCTGCTGAAAAGAACTCCCCGCGCCACGCTGGTCTCGACTCTTCGCGACTTGCATGCTGGCGGCTCTCCGATGACCAGCAACATTGCCCGCAAAGTCATGCAGTTGCTCCAAACGCCGAGGTACGCGCGACATTTTGCGGATGAGCTCTCTCAGCAGGACAACGAAGTGCTCGCTCTTTTTGCTCAAGGCTATCTCTGCGAGGAGATCGCTGATCAGCGTCGCATCAGTCCGCCGACCGTGAGCCGAAGCATCCGACGGGTTTACGAAACGCTCCACATCCTCGCGCGGGCGCCGGCCTAGCCCGTGCCTTGGAAATAAAAGTCCGAACACCGGAGAACACCAGAGGGGAACCGCTAATAGAATTTTCCCAATGGGAAAATCTTGATGCAGTGGCTACGGCTGATGTGACCGCTACGCCCAAAGGGCACCCGCAACGGTCACCCCTACGCCCCGCTTCGGGACCGCACCGGGTGCGACCATCTCCGCGCTGCCGCGCTCCGTCGCCTGCGCGTTGAGGTGATTGGAGCCCGCTGATCGCGGTCTGCGATCAGCAGACCCCAACCCTTGTTCTGGAGCCGATCAGGTGGAAGGGTGATATAAGGATCGGCCCATTGGCAGATCCCATTAGCGGTTATTCCCTCCCAGTATTTCGATAGTCCTCACTCGACGGCGTAGACCTCGACGAGAGCGACCCCGGTAGCGCCGTTGATGCCGCTCACGACTGCGGTGTACGGCCCCGGGTTCAGGGTCAGGA
>CBRAFL010000469.1:0-3603 GCA_967755055.1 uncultured bacterium | reverse complement strand
GGGAGCGTCCGTCCATCAGG
This sequence comes from uncultured bacterium, assembly GCA_967755055.1. Taxonomy (GTDB): domain Bacteria; phylum Verrucomicrobiota; class Verrucomicrobiia; order Opitutales; family Opitutaceae; genus Opitutus. The sequence goes on along the minus strand of CBRAFL010000469.1, from coordinate 3,583 downwards.
GTGAGCAACTTGCTGGAGCGGGCATCGTTGAAACCACGCGTGCTAATGCCGTAGTTGAACGAATCGATCCGGCTCACCTGCATGCCGGGGACCAGTCGCAAAGCTTCTGCCAAATCCAATGCGCCGGAACGATGAAGATCGTCGCCGGTAACTACGGAGGCCGCGTTGGGGGTGTCGAACAGGGTCGCTTGCTTACGACCGAGAGTAAAGATCCGGACAGCTGAGAGCTCTTCCAGACTTAGCTCCGTGTAATCGGTCGTTTGGGCTAGGGTGGCGGTGTGGAACTCGAGGAAAGAGAGTAAGCAAAAGACGAATACGATCGTCCGTCGGGCATTCATGGGCAACGGAGGTCATCGGATGGAAATCCCGCCACTTGAGTGCACGAACCGGTCGCAGCGCCCGGAAACGGTGCTAATAACATTCCCTAACAACTGCTTGTTAAATCGGTGATGACTTCGACCGTTCGATTTTCGGATTTAGATTTTCGAACCCCGATTTTCCGGACGGATTTTAGAACTTCGATCTCCGAACTCCGAACTCCGATCCCATGATCGGGCAGGCAGGGACGCCTGCCGCTACGCTCGCGCTATCCACTGCGCTTCGACCAGCGGCGGTCTTGCTTTAGCTCGAGATGACGCGTTTCGATTTGAACACCGGCGACGGCCGAATGAGTGCGAAGTTGTTGAAATGACGGCGCGTTAATTTTCCAAGTGAGAGCGGTGCTCGCTTCGGCGTACGGTGCCGCTCGATCCTCGAATACAAATGCAAACTCGATGCGCGTGTCGCCTGTCTGTTTGTTGAGCGTTTCGCGCAGCTGGCGGAGGAACGATGGAAGCTCGCGGTGTTGAGGATGAAGGAGCCAGATGACTTTGCGAACGTTCGAGGCGATCTGGTTATCGAGCGGGTAGGCTTCCTTGATATTAATGCGCGGGCCTTCGGTGCCGACGATGATATTGCCTTGTACCAGCACGACCGCGTTTTCGGTGAGAACGGTGCCGTGCGCAGCATACGCGTCGGCGAACATGTTCAGCGGGAGCGACGCCTTTTTCGTGGCGAGCGTGAAGGAGGCCCAGGGGCGGTTGTCCTTTTTTGAGAGACGTTTCGCGATGTTGCTGATGATGCCGCAAAGGCGGAACTCAGTGCGGTCGGGCTGTGCAAGGAGATCGCCGACGTCAAAGGTGTTAAGTGCTTCGGCGAGTCCCTCGTAGGCGTTCATCGGATGGCCGGTGACGTAGAAGCCGAGGAGTTCTTTTTCGAACTGGAGCCGTTCGTGTGAGGTGAAGTCGTCCACGCCGGGCGAGTCGAGAGCTGAGGGTTTAGAGCTGAGAGTGTCAGAACGCGACGAAGGCGTGGCGCCATTTTTCTTGGGCGGCTCCTCGGCAAACATGTCGAGGAAGCTATGCTGGCCGGCGGCTTTGTCGCGGGCGGCGGAGAGTGCGGTGGACATCGCGCTGTCGATGTTGTCGAAAAGTTTTTTGCGCGAGGCGCCGCTGAAATCGAACGCACCGGTTTTCGAAAGATGTTCGAGCACGCGCTTGTTGATCGCACGTCCGTCGACGCGAGAAATGAAGTCCTCGAAGTCGCGGAAAGGACCGTTCTTGTCGCGTTCTTCGATGATCTTTTGCGCGGCGAGTTCGCCGACACCCTTTACACCGGCGAGGCCGAAACGGATCGCGGCGGCGCCGCGATCCGTGGATGGAAGTTTTAAGTTGGAAGTTGAAGTGATCGACCCGGCCGCTGAGTTCGGCGTCTTTCCTTCAACTTGAAACTTGGGCTCTTCAACTCGCGGCGCGGCCGCGCCGCGGAACACTGGCGTGAAATTTTCGCGGGACTCGTTCACGTCGGGGCCGAGAACCTTCAGGCCCATCGCTTCACACTCGGCGACGAAGTGAGAAACTTTTTCGGAGTTGCCGAGCTCGGAGCTCAGCATCGCCGCCATGAACTGCACCGGATAATTGGCTTTGAGAAAACCAGTCTGGTAACTGAGGACGGCGTAGGCGGCGGAGTGGGATTTGTTGAAGCCGTAGCCGGCGAATTTGTTGAGAATGTCGAAGATCGAGTTGGCGATTTTTTCCTCGATATTGTTCACACGCTTCGCGCCCTCGACGAACTTCACGCGCTCCTTCGCCATCGCGTCGGCATCTTTTTTACCCATGGCGCGGCGCAACATGTCGGCGCCGCCGAGCGTGTATCCGGCAATCACCTTCGCGGCTTCCATGACCTGCTCCTGATAGACCATGATGCCGTAAGTTTCACGGCAGACCTCCTCGAGCAGCTTGTGCGGATAGGTGACGGTGCTCGGATCTTTTTTTCCGCGAACGTAGTCGGGAATCCACTCCATCGGGCCGGGACGATAGAGCGCGATCAGCGCGACGATTTCGTCGATGGAGGAGAGACTGATTTGGCGGCAGAGGTTTTGCATGCCGCCGGACTCCAACTGGAAAACGCCAGTGGTGCGGCCGGAGTTGAGCAGCTCGTAAGTCTTGGGGTCGTCGAAGCCAACAGCCTCGATGTCGAATTTCGGGTCGGCGGTGCGACGGATATTCGCCACCGCATCGTCGATGACGGTGAGCGTTTTCAACCCGAGGAAATCCATCTTCAGCAAACCGAGTTTGCCGACGGCGTTCATGTCGTACTGCACCGTGACGTCGCCTTCCTGCAGCGTGAGCGGGACGAATTCGTCGAGCGGGCGATCCGTGATGATGATACCGGCGGCGTGTTTGCCGGTGTTGCGCACCATGCCTTCGAGGACAAGTGCCTGATCCACGATTTTTTTCGCGGCGGGATTGCGCGAGATTTCGCTGGCGAGCTCGGAGGATTTTTTAATGGCGTCTTCGAGCGAGATATTGAGCTCGTCGGGAATCATCTTAGCCAGACGATCGGCCTCGGCGTAGGGCAGATTGTGAACGCGAGATACGTCGCGAATCACCATCTTCGCGCCGAGCGTGCCGTAGGTGATGATGTTCGCGACGCAGTCGTTGCCGTATTTCTGGCGAACGTAGTCGATGACGTTCTGCCGGCGACGCATGCAGAAATCGATATCGAAGTCGGGCGGGGAGACGCGCTCGGGATTTAGAAAACGCTCGAAGAGCAGTTTGAAGCGGAGCGGATCCAGATTCGTGATACCGAGCAGATACGCGACAAGACAGCCGGCGCCGGAACCACGGCCGGGCCCGACAGGAATGTCGTGTTTCCGGGCCCAATCGATGAAGTCCCAGACGACGAGGAAATAGTCGATGAAACCTGTCTTGCTGATGATGGAGAGTTCGTAGTCGACGCGCTCATTGAGTGTTTTTGCCAGAGCGGGATCTGGGGCATGCGCGGGGTCGTGATAGTCGACGTTGTAGCGGCGTCGGAGACCGGCGACGCAGAGATCTTTCAGGTAACCGCTGCGATCGACTTTTACCTCGGCGGGAAGAGGATACTTCGGGTAACGCTCGCTGCCTTTTGGAAAAGGAATCGATAGATCGCACATTTCGGCGACGAGTTGCGTGTTCACCACCGATTCAGGCACCTCGGCGAAAACTTTCGCCATCTCATCGCGCGACTTCAGGTAGAACTGCGACCCATCGAAACGCATGCG
>CBRAFL010000468.1:0-3608 GCA_967755055.1 uncultured bacterium | reverse complement strand
ATAAACCGCGGGCCGCACCCGTACGTCGGCCTCGAGGCTCTGAGCGAATCCCCAGAGGCTCCATGCGTCGCTAGGAGCGTAGCGGTACGGGAAGAATCGCAGCGGCTCGTTGTCACCTCGCTTCACCTTTGCTTTTTGCCGTGGGCGCTCGGAACCATGCACCTATGGAGTCAGACGCTGAGCCTTGGCCTGGCCATTGTCGGCTTCACGCTCGCACTCGTTCCGCGTCGCTCGGCCACACCGGATTTCGGTGCGGCAGTGAGTGAAACTATCATCCATCCGGCGAAACGGCTCCTGCGATTCCCGATCTTTTGGGGCGGCGCGGTGCTGCTGGCGTACGTTACGATGCAAGGCTGCAATCCCGCGTGGCGCTTCGCGAGCAATCCCAACATCTGGTGGCTCGAACCGGTCGCGCACGTTTCATGGCTGCCATCCGGCATCGACGCACCGATCGCGAAATCGAATGCGTGGCGGGCACTCATAATCTACGCGTCGCTTTGGTTGACGGTGTGCTCGGTTTGGACCGGGCTGCTGCGTCGCAAAAGTTATCGCGTGCTGCTTCTGGTGCTCGCCGCCAACGCATCCGCCCTCGCCCTGCTGGGCGTGCTGCAACTGGCCGGCGGAAGTCACCTCATCTTCTGGTCGTACGAGCCGAGCAACGATCGGTTCGTATCCAGTTTCATCTATCCCAACCACGGCGGTGCGTATTTTAACCTGATGGTGGCAATTGCGGCGGGATTCAGTTGGTGGCATCACGGACGAGCCGAACGCGACTCAAGTTCACCTTTTCTCATGGGCTTTCTCGCGGCGGCGGGTGTAGGCGCGGCGAGTATCGTCATCCTTTCCTATTCGCGCATGTCGACCGCGCTGCTCATGGCGTTTCTGCTGGTCGCCGGCAGCGTGGCAATCGTGGCGCTAATGAGGGCAAAGAAGCCTGCACGTAAGCGTGCGACGTTGATTCCATTCCTCCTCGCCGCCGCGGGGGTTATAGCCATCGGTTTTTTTTCGCTCGGCACCAAGCGAGGTCAGGAGCGGTTCGCCTCGCTGCTGTTTAATCCTTCACCCATCGTTGACGGCCGCGCTGAGGCGCGGGCTGCGACCCGTGACATGATCGCGGACCACTGGCTCTTCGGCTGGGGCGCGGGCACGTTTAGATACGCCTTCCCCAAGTACTCGAAAAAGTATCCCGATCTCAATTACACCGCGAGCGGAGACCGTCGATACTGGGAACACGCCCACGACGATCTCCTGGAATTCCCCGCTGAGTTGGGCGTCGTCGGACTCCTCCCGCTGGCCTTCGGTCTCGGATACCTCGCATGGGGCCTGGTGCGTGTGCGATTTTGGCGCAACCCTCTGTCGCTGGTGCTGGTGATTGGTTGCGGTCTCACCCTTGTCCACGCCTGGGTGGATTTCGTTTTTCAGAATCCGGCCGTGCTTCTCACTTGGTGCATCCTGTTGATCGGTGCGCTCCGCTGGGCGGAACTCGATCAGGCGGCGGTCCACCGGCGGCTGCCTTCGTTGAGCCGCCGCTTGGAAGGCAAGGAATGCAACGATCGTGTGACATCGCGGCAAACACCCGTCGCCAGGCGCGATTGAAGCGGGTGCTCGCTTGACCGAGCCGGTGATTCATCGCTGCGTTGGCGAAACCACCATGAATCCCGACCCATCAGATGATCGTTTTATCGAGCGTGTCCGCCGCGAATTAATCGATGAGTACGACGAGGAGCTTGAAATGGAGATCGAGGACCGCGAAATCCCGGAGTCGTGTGCAGCCGGGCAGCCCGCTCGGACAGCAGACGACGAACGCGCGGCCCGAAACCAGTACTTCAAAGAGCTCTTTCGACTCCAGGGTGAACTGGTCAAGATGCACGACTGGATTGTCAGCACCGGGCAACGCGTCGTCATCGTTTTTGAAGGGCGTGACGCCGCGGGCAAAGGGGGAGTGATCAAGCGTATCACACAGCGACTCAACCCGCGCGTGGCCCGCGTCGCGGCGTTACCAGCTCCCTCCGGCCGTGAACGTACGCAGTGGTACTTCCAACGCTATATCGCACATCTGCCCGCGGCGGGTGAAATGGTGCTGTTCGATCGCAGCTGGTACAACCGCGCCGGAGTGGAGCGAGTCATGGGGTTCTGCAATGATGAGGAGTACGAGGAGTTCTTTCGCTCGGTGCCGGAGTTTGAAAAGATGCTCGTTCGCTCCGGCATCCGGCTGATCAAATATTGGTTTTCGATTTCGGACGAAGAGCAGGAGTTTCGCTTTCGCTGCCGGATCAACGACGCGCTCAAGCAGTGGAAACTGAGTCCGATGGATCTCGAGTCGCGGAAGCGGTGGGAGCTCTACACCAAAGCCAAGGAGGTCATGTTGCGCCGCACCCACATTTCCGAAGCGCCGTGGTGGGTGGTCGCCGCGGACGACAAGAAAAAAGCCCGGCTCAATTGTATCCATCATCTGCTGACGCAGGTGAACTATCAGGAAGTGGAGCGGGAGCCCATCGCGTTACCAACCCGCGTTCACCACCCCGACTACGTGCGCAATCCAGTCCCGGAAGAAATCTACGTACCACAGGTGTATTAAGGCGGAACAATGCAGTCAGAATTTAACCACGGATATCACGAACTGACACGGATCAATGCATTATGAACGGCAAATCCAATAACGCGAAAACATCGGATGGTGTCCGAAAGTTCTTTGAGGCGTCGCTCAAATCATTCCTCTGAAGATCCGGGTTAATCTGAGTTATTCGTGGTTTCCGACTACTAGGAAACAGCTGCTTCGATGGAGGGACGACCTCCGTGTCGTCCGGCGTCCGCGAAGCGGAATCACCTGACCAACGGAACGGACCGGACGGAGCCGGTCCCTCCGCCGCTGTTTCTTCCCATCACGGGCAAAACGCGTTTTCGGAACGGATGCGCTCTCAAGAAAAGCATGGTCAACTGACTGCGCCCGACAGGGGCGCCAAACTCCGCGGCCAGATCTCATTTTCAGCGTCCTGCCAAAAATTCCGCTCTGGATTCTGCTCACCATGTTCCCGTTCAACTCATCCGCCCGACGGGCGACTTGAAGTTCCAGCTCAGTCAAAAGATCGACTGGTTCACTTGTGGATAGCGTCAAATTCATCGCGCAAGGAATTCGGCGCATTCCGCCGAAACTCAATCTGTCGCATGTGACGTTTGAGTGAGTTTCACCTGCCCAGCCTGATTTTTACGCTGTCCACCCGGGCGATGGTCGTCGAGCCGGCGAACCAACAAGACGAACTAGCCGAAAGGAGAATAGCCGAAAGTCCAATTACCGGCCTCTAACATTTTTGCTACAGTGAGCGCTCAACCCTATCGCCACATGCAAACCATGACTCTCGATCTCCCGCGGATGAAACGTCCGTCGTTCAACGCCAATCGTTTTTCGTTTTTTCCCAAAGCGAAACCGGCGACGGTCACCGCAATTTCAGCACCTGCTCAAGATCGGCCGTTGAAGATCTGCGTAGGCGCCGGACTCACGGCCTCCGCGCTTGAACACCTATTTTCCAAATAAACCCGCACGTCCGTTTCAGCGCGTCGTCGCCGTACGATCACGGTGGCCTAGGCCGTGTCTTCGAAATAAAGATTCG
>CBRAFL010000467.1:0-3621 GCA_967755055.1 uncultured bacterium | reverse complement strand
CCCCAATCGCAGACCATGTGGCGGGCAATTTTAGTGACCTGCTTGATGTCTCCGGCGGCTCCGCTGGAGATGTCGCCCATCACCAATTCCTCGGCGATGCGACCGCCCAAGCCCATCGCGATCTGATTCAGCATGCGCTTCATCGCGTGAGTCAGGATGTCCTTCTTCGGAATGAACATCGTGCTACCGAGACTGTGTCCGCGTGGAATAATCGTCACCTTGTGCACCGGCATGTGGCCATCGTCCAAAACCGCCTGCACCAGCGCGTGACCAGCTTCGTGATACGCAGTCAGCTTCTTCTCTTCGTCGTCCATCACGCGACGTCGCTCGCGGCCGAACTGAACTTTTTCGCGCGCATCATCGACGTCGATCATCTCGACTTTTTTCTTATTTCGACGAGCAGCCAGCAGCGCCGCTTCGTTCAAGAGATTGGCCAGCTCAGCACCAGACAAACCGGGCGTGCCGCGCGCGATCACCGCAAGATCTACATTTTCCGCCAGTGTGATTTTCCGCGCGTGAACCCGCAGGATCTGTTCGCGTCCCACGAGATCGGGAAGATCGACATAAATCTGTCGGTCGAAACGACCCGGGCGCAACAGCGCGCTATCCAAGACATCGGGCCGGTTCGTCGCTGCGATGATGATGACGCCTTCAGTCGTATCGAAGCCGTCCATTTCAACGAGCAACGAATTCAACGTCTGCTCGCGCTCATCGTTACCGCCGCCCAAACCGGCGCCACGCTGGCGACCCACTGCGTCGATTTCATCGATGAAAATCAGACACGGCGCGCTCTTGCGGCCCTGCTCGAACATATCGCGCACGCGGCTCGCGCCGACGCCGACGAACATCTCCACGAAATCAGAACCCGAGATCGAGAAAAACGGCACGTCGGCCTCACCCGCGACTGCTTTTGCGAGCAGCGTTTTACCCGTACCAGGAGGACCGACCATCAAAATGCCCTTCGGGATCTTGCCGCCCATCTTCGTGAACTTCTTCGGATCCTTCAAAAATTCGACGACTTCGCTCACCTCTTCCTTGGCTTCGTCGCAACCCGCCACATCCGCGAACGTGACCTTGTCGCGATCTCTCGTGAGCAATTTTGCGCGACTCTTGCCGAAGCTGAGCGCGCCTTTTCCGGCCTGCCGCAATTGGCGAACGAACAGAAAATAGAGCAGGCCAATAATAATTAAAAAGGGCACCACTTGCGCGGCGATCTGCTGAAACATCGTTGTCGCCGGCTGCTCGCTAAACGCCTGCGACTTTTGCAAACGTTCCAAATTTGCATCGGTCAAACGACCCGCTGCGCGAAATTGATTCGTCAGCCCACGATCGCTTTCCAGCGTCGCGTCTTTCGTCTCACCGGTCACAACCACCCAATCGCGACCACCAGATCCATCGGTGTGAATAATACCTTCGCGGACTTTTCCTTGCTCCGCCAACTCAACCACTCGCTGCATCTTCAACGAGGCCGGCGACGTAAGCCGTCCGGGAGAAAGGAAAAGCAACGCGAGTGCGGCCAGAAAAAGCGCCAGGAAGAAGATCAACACCTTCGGCTGAAACCGATCAGGCGGCAGACTCTTCAATGGGCGGCGCTTCTTTTTGTTGTCTAGTTCGGACATTTAGAGAGTAGGATTAAGCCGGAAAGTGGATGTTCCCTTCTGATTAGTCAATTGGAGCACCGTCGGAATCAATCGGAAAGTTTCCGATCTGCGCGCTCAAACGTCAGTTGATATTTGCCGATCTTTCCGAACCCACCGACGCCCAAACTGTGACGCGTTAACCGTCGGTTCATCACGTCATCCAGCAACGCTCCAAAGGCTTGTCGCGACAGACCGGCCTCAGTCACGTTTAGCGCGAGCCATCGATGAATCGCGCGACGGACCAGCGCTCGCGGACGACCTGCCAGCCGCCGAAGATTCAATGCGCCCTTTTTTGTAAATGGGTCCACCTCCGCCAGCCAAGCGTCCAAGGCGGCATCGTCTTCTTCCAGCAATTCACGGGATAACGCCGCTCCGGAAAGCGCATCGCGATCACCACTTGCGAGCCGCCACGCCGGTACGACATCACGTCGCATGCGATTCCGCAAAAATTTACCGGCGGCGTTGCTCGCGTCTTCGCGCCACGGGATTCGTTCCGTTTTCAATAGCTCTGCGATCTCCGCTTTCTTCAGAGGCAGAAGAGGTCTTAAATGCACCCGACCTTGCGGCATCAACTGAACCGGTCTCGGGGCCGCCAGACCCGCCGTCCCGCTGCCGCGGGCAAGTCGCATCAAAATCGTTTCCGCCACGTCGTCCTGTTGATGCCCAAGCCACAGTGCGGTCGTACGTAGACTCCGTAATTCTTTCCCAAAGAACTCGTGTCGTGCTTTCCGCGCCTGCGCTTCACTGGCTCCGCGATTCGCATCGGCCCACCTACCACAGCGCCATCGAATCCCGAGTGATACCGCCACCTCCCGACAAAATCGCTCATCTCGGTCGGACGCAGCACCGCGAAGCCGGTGGTTGAAATGCAGTACCGTCAGCTTGGCCCGTCGTTTCGGCCAATACGCCCACAGCCACAATAATAACGCCAAAGAATCCGCTCCGCCCGAAAACGCGACGGCCCAGGCTTGTCGCGGCGATGCTTTCGCTGCCCACGCAAGGACGCTTGGATGCAAACGTTGAGCGGGGAGCGTCGCGCCCACTCGTTCCGCACACGCCGGCCAGTCGATCTTTTTGCGGAGGGGCATTCAGGTGTGGAGCGCGCCGACCGCCCCACCCTTTCAGTTGAAGCTTAAAAACTCCTTGCCGAAATAAGGTACCAACGCCGCCGGCAATCGTACCCGGCCATCCGGCTCGAGATTGTTTTCAAGCAAAGCCGCCAACACGCGCGGAACGGCCAGGCCCGATCCGTTGATCGTGTGCACCAGCTCTGGCTTGCCCGACTCCTTCGAACGAAAACGAATCTGCGCCCGTCGTGCCTGGAACGCTTCGAAATTCGAGCAACTCGACACCTCGAGCCACCGCTTCTGCCCCGCCGACCACACTTCGAGATCGTATTTTTTCGATTGCGCGAATCCGAGTTCGCCTCCGCACATCAGCAGTACGCGATAAGGCAGATCCAATTTCTGCAAGAGCCGCTCCGCATCCAACCGCAGTTTGTCCAGCTCGTCGTAACTGCTCGCCGGATGCACCCATTTCAAAAGCTCCACCTTGTCGAATTGGTGCAGACGATTCAGCCCGCGCACGTCCTTGCCGTAACTTCCCGCCTCTCGACGAAAGCACGGCGTGTACGCACAGCGATAAATTGGCAAAACGGATTCTTCAACGATCTCGTCCCGGAAAAAATTCGTCAGCGGCACTTCCGCCGTCGGCACCGCATAAAGGTGATCCGGCGTGGTCTCATACATTTGGCCTTCCTTGTCCGGCAGCTGTCCGGTCGCTGTGGCACTCGCCGCGTTCACGAAGATCGGCGGGTTGACCTCCACGTATCCCGCCTTCGCGTTTTCATCCAGGAAAAAGTGCAGCAGCGCCCTCACGATCCGCGCTCCGTCACCAATATAGAAAGGAAACCCCGCACCCGTCACTTTCGCGCCGCGACCGAAATCAAACAGCTTTTCAAATCCCGGAATTTCCCAATGCG
>CBRAFL010000466.1:0-3627 GCA_967755055.1 uncultured bacterium | reverse complement strand
CGGCGCGGGCCTCGACGTCTATGCCGACGAACCGTTGTCACCCGATTCCCCGCTCCGAGGACTCTCGAATGTTGTGCTATTCGCGCACAGCGCGGGACCAACCGATGACGCCTTCCCTGCCTGCGGCCAATTCGCCTTCCAAAACCTCGCGCGATATTGCGAAGGCGCAACGCTTCAAGGCGTGATCACGGCCGAGGCTTACGATCGCGCGACTTAATCGAGTGCCACGAGTCCGAGTCCGGCGCCCGCACGAACGACGGAAGAAAAGGCATCGCGATTCGCGCGCACGTCAGATCGACGGAACGTCATCGTTCGCCTCAAACTATCCCCGCCTGCAACGCGTATCAATTATTTCGCTACGGCCGCTCCGATCAGTGCGAAAGAGTCAAGGTTCAGCGCCTCGGAGGGAGAGCTCAGCGCGATGATGTGTTCGCCGGCGGCAAGCGGTATCGTGAGTGCGTCGCCGTTTTCATTTCTCGCCAGCGATTCCCGCCAGCTGCGAGACTCAACGATCCACGCGCGCTCGGGATTAAGGCCTCGCTGACCGGGCAGCGTCATGCGCAATGACTGCTGGCCGGGTTTGGCCGAATCGATGAGCACCGAGATCTGACTGGCCATTTGTCCGATGGCATAGCGCAGGTTCAAGTGATAGATACCCGAAACGGGAACCTTCACATGCCATGCGGCCGTGGCCCAGCGGCTCTCCGTTCCGAACCCCATCAATGCGCGACCTCCGGAAGCACTCGCGATCTCCTCAACTTTCGCGCGACCGAAGTGTTCCTCGTGCGGCGCTTCGGCCTCCCATCGCACCTGAATAGACGCAGGTGCCAGCGGCAAAGTCGGACTCGACGGAATCGACGCGGGCTCGATGGACGGATTGCCCCGGAAACGATCCGCGGCCTTCCACGCACGTTCGTCTCGCGGTGCGCTTTTCATGCCCAGCCAATAGTGACCGGGCTGCAGTTCCGTCGCGTGTCCCAGCGGCAACTCGTCGGCCAAACCTTCCATCCGGGAAAGTAGCATGTCAGCGGGAAGAACGATCTGGCCGCGAAACGACGTCGCCAGCGAGACGACCCAAGCTCCGCTAGAAACGTGTTCGCACGAAAGATCAAAAGGAGTGGTGGCGGTGATCGTCGCGCCCGCAACTGAAACTTGGGTCGCAGAGCGGGCCAGGAGCGACTGAACCGCTCCCGCTTCCGTTCTTAAAGCCACCATGCGCGCAGTAGCGGTGGTCGCTCCCATCGCCGCTTGTACCGGATCGGCCTCGCCGCTCCAGATTCGATCTTCCCAATTCGAACCGGCGATCGTGATCCGCTCTTGCGCGGCATCGCGCTCCAAACTCACCCGCAGCGCCGGCGTCGAAGCGAGCGCGAGCGACGGCTGCAACACGTTCGCCAATGAAACGTGCGTTCCTTTGGCTGCTTGAACGGCAAACGTCGCCAGCCGCGACGGTGAAACATCGCGGATGGGTGAATTGGGCTCGCGACGGTAAAACTTAAAGCCGTCAAGCGATTGAACTTTCAGCGCAGCGCCCGGCGCATCGAGATGGAGTTCGGCGCCATCGATCGTTGTCTCCGGCGGCATCTGCGCCAGCCACTCCGCGCTGACCGGGGCAGCTGCCTGGATTTCGTCCAACACGAGAATATAATCGCCGCGTTGGTGCAGGATGCGTCGCCTGACGCTGGTCACCTCATCATAGGCGCTCGTCAGATCCACCTCCGCCCACCACGTGTTGGCACCCGAAACCAGATGCTCGAGCTTTCCGCCGGCACCTTCGTCGAACCGTTGATTGCGGCCATTGACGATGAGTGTGCTATGCGACTCGGCGGAATTCGAAAGAAAGGTCCAGCGCTTGCCGCGATTATCGAAGAAGCCGCTCTGGCCGACGCCGAAACCATAACCGGGCGCTAGCAGCGTCCATCCGCCGGCGATGTTGAGCGCCAATGCCCCCGCGTCGAGGTGCGTGTGGTGATTGCTGTTCAGCCCGGCTTTCACGGTGAGGAGATAATCGTCGTCGCCCCACCCGCTCCGCGACGTCGCCACATCCCAGACGTTGGCGTGATAATCCAGCTCGCGCGGCATTTCTGGTTTCACCGTGGAATCGTACCAAAGAACGGTGCAGGCGATCGTATCGCCACCGACACTTTGCGGAGCGAACGGCAGCCGGTCCGCGAGAAATTGCCCACGTCCGTCGCGATACTGCGACGCGAGTCGGTAGAGGATATGGTGCGGGCCCGCGACATCCGAGCCGCGCGAATCGCTCCACATGATCACGCCGTTGAACCCCGGTGTGGCGCAGCCCAGCCGATGCGAGATCGCGCTGCGCAGTCCGGCCGAATCGTATAATCGTGCGGTGTCCGCTACCGTCTTGGTGCCCTCGATGAACTCCAGGATGAACGACCGGCCGTAGCTCCAGTAGGGAAGTCCTTCATACGAGCTGCCGTCGGCGGCGAGAGATTTGCCAACGTTCTCGAAATTCAGGATCGAACCCGCCAGCCAATCAGCCGCCTCGGGAAGTTCATCCACGAACGCCAGGCCGGCCAATCCGAGCGCCGCTACCGCGATGTGATTATGATTCTGGCCGTACCAGTTGCTCCAAAATATGCCGCCATAGAGTCCCTGCAGGAGCCGGCCCACGCGCTCGCGCATCACACTTTTGATGAAAGCGCGCTCGGTCTCGGTGAAGAGCGATCGATTCCAATCGTACGCGATCGCGATGCCTTTCACCACGTGACCGGCCGCCAAGTCCATATCGCGGAGTTCCCCGTTGGCGCCTTGACGGCCCCAACTATCGAATCGACAGGCTGCGAGCACCATCGCTTTGAGTCGCTCCTTGTACTGCGCGTCATCGAATATCGCGGCCGCAACGGTGAGCGCGAACATCCGATCGCCATAACCTCGCTGCCAGCCCTCCTCATTGGCCTGCATTAGATTCAAGGTGGCGGAGACTCTCTTCTCCGGCGGCGCGTATTCAGGAATTGGTTGCTGTACGATTTGGTCGGCGGCGTCGCGCAGCAGCTGTCGATACTCCGCCAGCTTACCGTCGGCGTGGCGAATCGCCTCGAACCGGCGTATCCGTTCGCCCGAACGCAAAAACAATCGCGGCTCGCCCGGCTGCAAAACAGCCTTCCACTCCGCTTCGTGCGCGGCCCGATGCGCCGCGACTTGTGCGGGCGTGAGGATCGGCAAATTGTCTGCCGCATTGAGAGTAAACCAAGGAATCGTAAACAGGCACACGCAGGCAAATCGCGACGACGACGAAGTCCGGCAAATCCAAGAAAGCATGGCTGGTTTTTCGCGTGAATCGAACGCTGGAACAAGCCCTCGGGTATTCACACGGGTGACAGAAAAATCCAGCGTGTCGCAATCCGGTTATTGCGCCTTGCGAGGCGGCAGCGAACGCCCTGCAACCCAGACCGCATCGACATGCGTGTAATGAGGGACGTCTGGCGGACCCCGGACGCCTTGTTGAATCATGCCCACAACCAAATCGACTGCGAACGCCCCGATGTGGCGGCTGTTCTCATACATTCCGGCCATCGCGCCCGACCGCTCCGGCAACGGCACGATTGCTACTCCAACATCGGCCGGCGCGCGCAGGCCGGCATCAGCCAGGATTTGGGTGAT
>CBRAFL010000465.1:0-3677 GCA_967755055.1 uncultured bacterium | reverse complement strand
GATCACTTCTTGAGGAAACATTTAAAATGAAGCGCCGTTGCCAACGGTTGCTATTGATTGCAGTCGCATGGGTCTGGCCTGCGGTTTTTGCGCTGGCGGGTGAGCCGGTGGTAACTACCGCGTCGGCCGATTCAACGGTCGTCGCGCTCGATGGGACGGGCACGTTTAAATCGATTCAGGAAGCGATCAATGCGGCGCCGCAGCTCACGAGTGCCGCCGACACGTGGACGATTCGGATCAAGCCGGGAGTTTACCGTGAGTTGATCTACGTGATGCGCGAGAAACGTTTTGTGCGGCTGCTCGGCGAGGATGCCGAGCACACGAAGATCGTCGGCGGTCTCTACGCCGGAATGATTGGCAAAGACGGACAGCCGATCGGAACATTTCGTACGCCGACGGTCTGGATCGACGCCGACGATTTCGCGGTGGAAAATCTCACGATCGAGAACGATGCCGGTGCCGTGGGACAGGCTGTGGCGCTCCGCGTGGATGGCGATAGGGTCACTTTTGTGCGTTGCCGCTTGATGGGCTGGCAAGACACGGTCTTGAGTAATCGCGGGAGGCACTATTTCGAAAAGTGTCAGATCAGTGGCGCGGTTGATTTTATTTTCGGAGGCGGGACGGCGTTTTTCCAATCCTGCGACATCCTGTGTGTGGGTGACGGCTTCATCACGGCGGCGTCGACGTTGCCCTATGATGAATACGGTTTCGTTTTTGCCGACTGCCAGATCCGCGGCGCCGATCCAAACGTGCGCACTTATTTGGGACGTCCGTGGCGCTCGTTTGCCGCTGTCACTTTCCTGAACACCGAAATGGCCGACGTGATCCACGCTGAAGGGTGGCACAACTGGGACCGTCCTGATCGGGAGAAGACATCGCGTTTCGTCGAGATCGCGAGTCACGGCGCCGGAGCGAAGTTCGACCAACGCGTGCCGTGGGCGCGCACGAGCTCACCGGCTGACAACGTTGCTCAACCCGCGCCGAATACAGTTCTCGCGGGGAGAGATAGTTGGGCTCCGAAGCGGCGTTGAAGGGTGGGGGCCATCGTTCCGGTCAGTCGTGGCTGCGAGCGTGAGCGAGTGGATGAAAGCCAATACACGCACCGTTCCCTGCGCGCGCCGCCCCTCTTGCTAGAACGCATCTCAAAAGGTTCGATCTCGTTCGCGGAACCGTATTCCTTTCGCACGTTGAAGCCCATGCCGTCGCGCAAAAACGAGATGAGTTCTGATAAAGCCGAGACGCTCACTCTCACCGTTGCTGACGCTCAGCACGTTTCTGCTCTGCTCCAGGTGCCGACGGACGCACGGGCGTGTTATGTGCTGGCACACAGTGCGGGGGCGGGCATGGCGCATCCGTTTATGGCCGCGATTGCGGACGGTCTGGCGGAGCGTGGTATCGCCACTTTGCGGTATCAATTTCTGTACATGGAGCTGGGAGGAAGGCGACCGGACCCTCCGAAGCTGGCTCATGCCGCAGTGCGCGCAGCGGTACTGGAGGCGGCGCGTCGGCTGCCGAAGCTTCCGCTTTTCGCCGGTGGCAAATCGTTCGGCGGACGCATGACGTCTCAGGCGCAAGCGGCATCACTGTTGCCGGAAGTGCGCGGGCTGATGTTCCTTGGATTTCCGCTCCATCCGCCCGAGAAGCCTTCGAACGAGCGCGCGAAACATCTTTTCGAGGTCGGCATTCCAATGCTCTTCCTGCAGGGGACCCGCGACGAGTTCGCCAACCTTCCGTTGCTGGAACCGCTCTGCTCGGAACTCGGCGCCCGTGCGACCCTCAAGCTGTTTCAGGATGCCGATCACTCGTTTCATGTGCCGGCGCGCTCAGGGAGGAAAGATCCCGAGGTCCGCGTCGAAATATTGGATACGATGGCGGAATGGATGGATCGGGTTCGGAGCGGAGGAGTCTAGCGCTGAGGGCGGCGGCACGACGAATCCAGAAGTTTTACCGCAAAGAACGCAAAGTTCACAAAGATCAAGGCAGCGTATTTTTTGAGCTCCTTGCGTTCTTTGCGGTTAACAATTCTGGACGACTGGAAGGTAGGGCGAGGCGTCCCGCCGAGCCGTGCAGCGAAACGGCTCACCGGGACGGTTCGCCCTACCTTCGCACGCTTTCAGCTCTCAACGCTGGGCGTCGACTGACTGATTCCGCTGCAACGCATTCATTGTCTGGTTTTGCTCTCAACCCTCGGCTATCAACTCTCAACCGCATTGTCCGCTCATGCCTTCGCGCACGTCACAAATTGCCCAGGTGGGGAAACGGAAGATCGAACTCTCGAATCTCAACAAAGTTCTCTACCCCGACGATGGCATCACCAAGGCGCAGGTGATCGAGTATTATTTCAAAATCGCGCCGACGATTCTGGCGCACGTGAAAGGACGGCCGCTTTCTCTCGTGCGCTATCCAGATGGCATCGGCGGCGAATCGTTCTATCAAAAAAATCGTCCTGATTGGGCGCCGGACTGGCTCCAATATGTGACGCTCGGCGAGGAAAAAAAAGATTATATGCTCGCGACCGAGGAGGCATCCCTCGTGTGGCTGGCGAACCTCGCGTGTATCGAGATGCATCAGATGCATTCGCGTGCGCCGCATTTCGACGCGCCGGATTACATCGTTTACGATTTCGATCCGCCGGAAGGCTACGCGTTCGCGCGCGTGGCGGAGTTCGCGCTGAAGTTCAAAGAACACCTCGAGACGTTCGGCTATCATCCGTTCGTCAAGACGACCGGCCGAAAGGGCCTGCATGTCCTCACGCCGATCGAACCAAAGTGGAATTTTCAGGAAACGTTTGAGGTGGCAAAAGCGGTAGCGCAGCCGTTCGTCGAGGTGCATGGCTCGGTACTGACCTTGCAGATCAAAAAAGATTACCGCGCGGGCAAAGTGCTGCTGGATATTTATCGCAACCGGCAATCGCAGTCCATCGTTGCGGCCTACAGCGTCCGGGGTTTGCCCGGCGCGCCCGTTTCAACGCCTCTGCAATGGGATGAGCTCGCCTCGCTCGAGAGTTCAAAAGCTTTCGACCTCAGCAATGTTCCGCAACGGGTCATCGAGAATGGAGATCCATGGGAGGCGATCGCCGCGTATGCGACGCCGATTCATACGGCCGCTGGGCGCAGCCGGGCCAGGAAGGTTTCGAAAAAGGTGGTGCGCATTATCCCTAACGCGCCGGTCACGGCGTCAGTTCAGAACGAGTCTGGCGGCCTAGGGATAAGCCGCCCTACCATTCCATCGCCGGCTTCTGATCCGGATTTTCCCAAGCACAAAACCTCCGCGCAGCTCGAGAGCTATTCGAAGAAACGCAGCTTCGAAAAAACGCCCGAGCCGCCGCCGGCGGAAATCGCGGGAGGCGGGAGCGCGTTTGTCGTTCACCGACATCACGCGTCGCGACTGCACTATGATTTGCGACTCGAACAAAACGGTGTGCTGAAATCGTGGGCCGTGCCGAAAGGTCTGCCGCCGCGACCCGGCATCAAGCGACTCGCGGTCAATGTGGAGGACCATCCGCTCGCGTACGTGAATTTCGAGGGCGCGATTCCAAAAGGTGAATACGGCGGCGGGATGATGTGGAAGTTCGCGCAGGGCCGTTACGAAATCACGAAGGAGAAGAAGGACGGATTTTATTTTCGGCTGCAGTCGCGCGAGTTGAACGCCGAGTACCGCACGCATCGCACCAAGGA
>CBRAFL010000464.1:0-3706 GCA_967755055.1 uncultured bacterium | reverse complement strand
CGAACGCGGAACAAGTTGATTGACCAGCCAAGCATTCGCTTAATCAAAGCGCCCTTTTCGAAAGCGCCAGTATTGAGTTGGAATTGGCGCTCAATGGAGGCGCCGCCGCCTGCGCGTTCAGTGTAGCCGCATGCGTTAGCATGCGGGGAGTCCGCCCCGTAACCGGCGCGGCTACGGGAGCGCAGAAAATCACGCACCGTAACCGGTGCGGCTACGACAAGAAAGGCACCTTCAAGCAGACGGACTCACTCCAAGTATTTACTTTGCGCGGCGCGTTCTCTCTGCTGGTTCCAATGTCTGAAGTCGCCAAGTCTGCCACCATCCTCGTCATCGATGACGATGCCGAAATTCGCTACTCGCTGTCACGCGTGCTTTCCTCGCGCGGCTATCAGGTAAGCGAAGCGCCCAGCGGTGAAACCGGAGTTGCCCTGGTGAAAAAAGGGCCGACGCCCGATCTGGTGATCCTCGATGTGCGCATGGGCGGCATCGGCGGAATCGAAGCGCTGCAACTCATTCGCGCCGCCAATCCCCGGCAGCTTGTGATTTTGATGACCGCCTTCGGCACCGCTCAGACGGCGATCGAAGCCATGAAGTATGGGGCCTTCGACTACATGATGAAGCCCTTCGATCCGCAGAAGGTGCTGGCGCTCGCGGAAGCAGCGCTCAAAACCCGCGCTGATCTACACGCCGTCAGCGATTACAAGCCGACGATCAACGCGGACGATTATCGGGAAGGCATCGTGGGCAGCTCCCCGGTGATGCAAGACGTATTCAAAGTCATCGGACAAGTCACCGCCAGCGACGTCACGGTGATGATCACGGGTGAAAGCGGCACCGGCAAGGAGCTCGTTGCGCGTTCGATTTGGAAACACAGCCATCGCTCGAACAAGCCGTTCATCGCGGTGAATTGCGCGGCGATTCCGGATAATTTAATCGAGAGCGAATTGTTTGGTCACGAAAAAGGCTCGTTCACCGGCGCGACCGGACAACGACTCGGTAAGTTCGAGTTGTGTGACGGCGGGACGATTTTTCTCGATGAAATCGGCGACATGGCGCTCGCGACGCAGACCAAAATTTTGCGCGTGTTACAGGCCGGCGAGATCCAGCGCGTGGGCGGCACGGAGACGATCAAGGTGGACGTGCGCGTGATCGGTGCGACCAACAAGGATCTCGAGGAAATGGTGAAGGCGAAGACGTTTCGGGAGGACCTTTACTACCGACTCAACGTCGTGCGCATTAAGATGCCGCCGCTGCGTGAGCGCGGAGAAGATATTCCGCAGATTGTCGATTTTTGCCTGCAGAATCTCGTGAAGCAGAAGAAAGCCCGGGTCAGCAAAGTATCGCCGGAAGCGATGGCGATTCTCACACGACACAACTGGCCAGGCAACGTGCGCGAACTCGAAAACGTGATCTACCGCAGCGCGGTCATCGCGCAGGGCGACGCGATTTTGGTGAAAGATTTGCCCGCCGAATTGGGAGGGACAGTTCCGGTTAGCCCTGCTGCTCCGACTACTGTCGTCGCGCCGCCGGCCGTGGAGCCCGTCGTGCCCGCCAGTCTGCCGAAGCCGGCGCTCACGCTCGAAACGGCTCTTGATTTCGTGTATTCGGAGCTCAGTGACGGCGAAGAGCCGATCTTCAGCCGAGTACAACGCGAACTCGCGCAGCGCACCGTAGCTTCGTTCGACGGCGACGAGACGGCCGCCGGGAAAAAGCTCGGGCTGACGAAAGTGGCGTTGAAAAAAATCCTGGTTGGGTAACGAGGGCTGAGGAAGCGGTGTGGATCACCACCACGTGAAAACGATCGAGTGGTGTTCCGGGTCGCGGCGCAGTCCGAGCGGGCGCCATGAAATCACGAAATCTTTCAGTAAGAATCCGAGGGCGAACACTCCGCCGGCGAGCAGCATCCAGCGCGTTGGAGTGAAGCGCAGTTCGCCGCCGAATCCGCAGAGCGTGAGACCAATTCCCACGATCAGTCCTGTCATTCCCGCGCTCGACTCAAGACACATGCAGGCCAGCTTGCGTCGTGGTGCGGAAGACGGCCGCGTTTTCAACTGATACATCAGCCAGAGATCGCGCACGCCGCCGTGCACTAGCCACGCGAGGCAAGCAAGGGTCAGCACTTCGCCGATCGCAAGCCGGGTGGGAAGAAACCGACTGAAGCTTCCGACGAGTAGCACGGCGACGGGAATGAGCCCGAGTTCGATTTTGTCGCGCGTTTGCAAAGGAAGGTTTTGGCGATGGGAGAATCCGACTTAGAGAATCGCGCGTAGGCCGGGGATGCGGCGGGCGATATCTGCGACTGCGAAAGTGACGATTAATCCTGCGATAGTCAGAAGAGCGGCAAGCGCGTAGGGATTTTGCGGCAGGCTGCGGAACAACATCATCAAAGCGATGAGCACAGGCGCATGCAGCACATATACCGCAAAGCCACGATCGGACATCCAGCGGAGAACGGGGCCATCGCGGTTGAGCTTTCGCGATAGAAGCGACATCAAGCCCAGTGCGAGGCCGACGCCGATGCATTGCTCCCACAGAGCGAGCACGAACGCCTGCCAATGCAAGCCGCCCACGAACGCTGCGAGACCATCACGACTCCCAAATTTCAATACGATCAATAAAAGGACGGGGCCGCTGATCACCGCGATCCACCCTGCGCGACGAGCCACCGATGACGAAGCGAGCGGCACCAGCCAGTTACCACGGGCAGCCATAAAACCGACGGCGAAGCCTGCGATGTATTGAGGGAAAAAGCACAGCTGCAGATTGAGAATGTTGGTGCCGATCGGGTAAATCATCCGGATGGCGAATGAACTCACACCGATCGCGAGCGCGAAAAGCAGGATCTTCCCGCTGCCCGGCGTTGATGGAAGCAGCGGCTGGGAAAGAGCGGGAGCGTCCGTGTGAGCACCGGGTTTGAGCGCGCGCCAGGCCGCGAGCGCGAAACAGAAAATCAACAACGCAACGGCGAACCACAGCGGTCCGCTGTCGCGCAAAAATCGTCCGGTGCGGATGACGTTCGCGTAATAGGTGAGTACCGGCGGAAATTTTGCGCGCCACGGATTCAACCCGAGCAGGATGAACGGATGAATTACCAGCATGTAAAACAGCGCAGGCAGCCCGAGACGGAAGAGTCGTTCGCGCAGAAAAAGTCCGGGGGCGCGGCGTTTGATCGAACCGTGTGCGAAGTATCCCGAAATAAAAAACAGGACACCCATGAAGAATGATTGCAGATGAACCTGCCAAAGGATGAACGGAACTTTCTGCATGAACGTCGGCTCATGTTCGCTCAAGATGTACCAGTCGCCGACGTGACTGTACGTGACGCACGCGTGCATGTTGACGACGAGAAGAATGACCAGCGTGCGCAGGTGATCGACCCATGGCATGCGGGGCGACGGATTCGACGACATGGCGTACAAGATGAGGGCGTACGCTGCGGCGGGAAAGTTATTTAGCGCAGTGTTTCAACGCAGCCGACGTCGTCGTCCGATCATGGACGATTGCTGCCGCTCCGCCGGGACGGGGACACCTTTCAGCCTTCGTGTCCCGCGTGGCTGTCCACGTGGGCTCCAGAATTTTCGGCCCAAGCCTACATATTACGAATTACGTAATATGTGCGTCGTCGAATTTTCCTGCGTGGGTTGAAGGATTTTCTGGTGCGTGGGTACTTGAGGCCCGAAGCGTCTGACGAACCAGGTGTGAGCGT
>CBRAFL010000463.1:0-3719 GCA_967755055.1 uncultured bacterium | reverse complement strand
GCGCCAGCCGGGTGGCTGTTGCCGCCTTTGGTGACGAGCAAATCATTATTTCCGTCCCCGTTGGCGTCGAACAAAAGCACGGGGCCGTCATTCACCGAGCCCACGGGCAGCAGGGACGACGTGTTGGTGGGCGTAAACTGACCTCCCGGCGTGCTCAGCAGGATACGCGCAGGAGTGAGGGTCGTGCCGCCGATGATTACGGCATCGCTGCTTTCGCCGGCAATGGGTCCCACTGCCACGCCCGGGCCATGGCGATTGAGGTTGGCCGGCAGCAGCCGCTGCACGGAGATCTCGTTGACTGGTTCTTCCTGTGAAATAAGTCCCAAGCCAGTTGCCTTGGACACTTCTTCAAATTGTCCGCGGGCGGTTTTCTTTGGTTCGACTGGCACCGGGATCGGAGACGCCGGCTCTGTAATCGTGAAGCGTCGATCAACGGGCAGATTTTCAAATGTCTGCACGTGACCGCTGGGCCAGCTCACGGTCAGGCGTTTGATGGTCGTGTCCTGGCCGAGGCCAAAATGTACCATCGGTTCACTACTCGACATATATCCACGCGCCAACATGAGCTGACGTACTTGCGTGCCGAACGCGCTTTCGATCTTCACGATGGCGCCCACGCCGAAACGATTGGAGACAGTCCCTCGCAGATCGATGGCCACGCGATGGCCTGAGTCACTGTCATTGCGGTAAATCGAAACGCCGCCGTGATAGTTAGTATAGACGAGGTCGAGATTACCCTCCCCGCCCAAGTCACCCAACGCGGCTCCGAAACTCACGCCTTTGTGGTCGAGGCCCCACGCTGTGCTGACATTTTCAAATCGAAGGTCACCGAGATTGCGTAGGGTGAGATTGGTTTCGGCCTGCTCCGCACTTTCATACATGATCTTGATGCGCTCAGCGGGGGATTCGACGCCCATCATGCGTCTGAGGACATCGACGCCCGGATCCCGCGGAAAACCGTTGGTCACGAAAAGGTCGACGCGCCCGTCGTTGTCCAAGTCCTCCCAACGCACGGACCACGTCCAGTCCGTGGCTGCGACGCCTGCGAGGAAGGCTGCCTCGAGATAGCGGTCCGTGCCGGTATTGAGCAGCAGAGCATTGCGGTGATACTTCGGTGCCGCAGTGACGTTGTCCGGTCGTTCATCGGTCCTACCACGTGCGTCGGCAAGGGAGTGTTGGTCTGTTACGTGGGTGGTCGCGGCCATGTCGGCGACAAGGAAATCGATGAGCCCATCATTGTTCACGTCGCCCAAGTCCGCGCCCATCGAGGAAAATGCGGTATGCGGTAGAACACTATCAAGAGCGTCAGTAAAGGTGCCGTCACGATTGTTGTGATACAGCTTGTCGGGCTTTCCGTAGTCGTTCGCGACGTAAAGATCGGGCCAACCGTCGTTGTCGTAATCCCACCAGGTGCCCGAATGGCTCTGCGTTTCATCCGTGATGCCGCCGCGATCCGTCACATTCGTGAACGTCCCGTCGCGGTTGTTATGGAGAAGATAACCCCGCTGGCCGTTGGGCCGGGTCGCAATATTCAAGATGTTCGTGGCGATATAGACATCGAGCCAGCCATCGCGGTCGTAGTCGCAGAAGCCCGCCATGACGCTGGAGTCCTTGATATCAAGCCCATGCGCCGCCGCCTGCTCTTTGAACGTTCCATCGCCCTGGTTGATATAGAGAAGATTGGGGGCGTTGGTGCGGCAAACATAGATGTCCAGGCGTCCGTCGTTGTCCACGTCGGCGAACGTGACGCCTTGTTTCCAGATGCGGGCGGCGGCACCTTTGTCACCGACGCCTGCTTTATCGGTCACGTCTTCGAATTTGAAATTACCGAGATTACGGAAAAGCCGGCAGCTTTCTGTTTTGCTCACGACAAAAATGTCGGGCCGGCCGTCGCCATCATAATCACCGATTGCCACTCCCGTGCCGATCGATGACGTCTCGAATTCCTGATAAAGCTCCGCGCGCATCTTGGGGTCGTCGTAGCGATTTTCCGTCCGCACACCGGTGACTTCGGGCGGAAGCTGGACGAACATGGTTTTGCCACGCGGATGGGAGTGTGGTGCAAGCGGAGATTCGGTGAGGCCGACTGCGGCATTGGCTGCAGAAACAGTCAGCGTCGTGAACAGGACGCCCGCAATTGTCGCGAAACGGATCGCGTGCTGAATGGCCTTTCGTAGGAGGGGGCGACGGGAATTTTTTGGGGCGAACATGAGAAGGTGGCGAGAGGGCGAAGGCGCACTAAACGTCGCGTGATATTTCCGTAAGTAGCAGCAGGCCTCCGTGCCTGTCTTGTTCGGAGTTCGTAATTCGGAGATCGGAGTTCATCCGGCACGGAGGTCGGCCGCTACACGCACGCATGAATTTCTGGTTTTCATGAATCACGCAGTTCATTGGATCGGCGCGGAAAGAGTGAGCGTGGGCGAATTGGGCGGCGCGTCGTGTTCAGAGATGGCTCCCGACGGCCAGCGGACGCGGATTTTCTTTATTGGATTGGAGTCGGCATGGCCGAAAAAACAAGCGGCCGTAGACTGACTATAATATCCGGAGCCAGCAAAGATCTCGCTGGTCTGGGTCGATCCGTCCGTCAGCTCGATCGTTACGCGCGCGCCAATGGCCGTCGGGTTTCCGGCTGGGCCGTGGAGGACAACGCGCAACGATTTATTGCCAGTCACGCCGGTATTCCGAAAGGCGAGCGTAGCGGAGTTATTTCGTGTGACGACGAAGTCGGGCCAACCGTCGTTATCGATGTCAAACACCGCCAGTCCCTTCGCATCTCCGGGAACAACGAGATTGCTCTCCGCCGGTGGCACCGGCGTGAAATGTCCGTGGCCATCGCCGCGTAAGAGTTGGCTGAGTCCGCTGTCGTAACGACCGACGGCCGGGATCGGCGCGTAGGAATTTTGGACCGCGTAAATGTCCGCGTGACCATCGCCATCGAAATCTCCTGCGACCATGCCTTGCAGTGGCGAGATTTGCGCGACGCGCGGAAGCGGTTCGAAACGGTAGGAGCCGTCCGGCTGGCTCAAGAAGATGCCGCTGCGAAGTTCAGTCGTAGCGAAGCGTTGAGCTTTCGCCAGTTTATCTTCGCCCACAATTTCGCCCAGCGTCGCCCGGGCGAAAAGGTCATTGCGCGGATAGCGTTTCAAAATCGAGGGAATCGACGCGCTCAGATCGCGGCGGCTTCGCCACGCATAAAGTTTATCTCCTTCATAGTAAGCTTCGATGAGCTGGGTTGATCCGCCGCCTTTGAAATCGCCGGAGAAAAGTAACGCAGGATGGGCGGAGTCGGCGTGGTACTGCGTATTCAAACCAACATTGCCGACCACGTAATCGGGCCGCCCGTCGCCGTTAAAGTCCGCGGACGCAATGGACGTCCACCAGCCGGTACCGGCGGAGGCGAAGCCAGCCTTCTCGGTCCAGTCCTCAAAACCCTTCCCCTGGCTGTTGTGAAAATATTTCACGTTACCCCACTCGAGTGCGAGCAACAGATCGGGCCAGCTGTCGCCGTCGACATCTGTCCATAAGGCAGACGTGACCATGCCTACTTCGCGCAGCGCTGGCGCGAGGGAATCAGTCGCATCTTCGAATTTTCCGCCGCGATTGAGGAGCAACGCACTGTGGGGTGAAAACGGATACTCGCCATTCAAAACGCGTCCGCCGATGAACACATCGAGCCGCCCGTCGTGATTAACATCAGCCGCCGCCACCGCGCCCGCACT
>CBRAFL010000462.1:0-3725 GCA_967755055.1 uncultured bacterium | reverse complement strand
TTTGTGAAAACCGTCGGGTGCTCGGTGTGGCGCCCGCCGAGTATCGTCAGCATGGAGCGTTTGCGGAGTATGTTTCGTTGCCCGCGCGCATCCTCTACCGACTGCCGGATGCGCTGACGTTCGAGCAGGCGGCGATGGTTGAGCCCGTGTCGATCGCGATTCACGCGGTGCAACGGGTGCGAATCGCACCGACTGATACTGCGGTCGTCGTCGGCAGCGGGATGATTGGATTGTTCGTGGTGCAGGCCCTGCGTTGGGCGGGCGCGCGGCGGATCATCGCCGTGGACCTCGAACTGAAGCGTCTGGCGCTGGCCCGTGAGCTTGGCGCCACCGATATCCTCCAATCCGATACGTGCGATGTCCCGGCCGAGGTCGCCCGGCTCACCGGCGGACAGGGCGCGGATCTCGCTTTTGAGGTCGTGGGCGTTTCGCCCACCCTTCAGCTGGCGCTCGCGACGTTGCGCCGCGGAGGCTCGGCGGTGCTCGTGGGCAATCTGGCGCCGAAGACGGACTTTCCCTTGCAAGCGGTGGTCACGCGCGAGCTCACGCTGTACGGCACCTGCTCCTCGGCGGGCGAATATCCGCTCTGCCTCGATCTCATCTCGCGCGGCGTGATTCGCGTGGAGCCGATGATCAGCGCCGTCGCCCCTCTGGCTGACGGCGCTGCGTGGTTTCAGCGCCTCAGCGCGAAAGGCGGCAGCCAATTCATGAAAGTCATCCTGCAACCATGAACACCTCGGCGAATTTCGACCTCACGGGAAAAATCGCGCTGGTCACCGGCGCCTGCCGCGGACTGGGCAAGGCGTTTGCTCTCACGCTGGCGCGGGCGGGTGCCGACGTTGCGATCACGAGCCGGACCCTTGCATCGCTTGATGATACCCGGCGCGCGATCGAGGCGCTGGGCCGGCGATGCTGGCCCGTGGTGCTCGATGTGCGAACCGAGGCGAGTATTCAATCGGCCGTGACGGCGGTGCACGCGCAGTTCGGACGAATCGATATTTTGGTGAACAACGCCGGCTGTAACATTCGCAAGCCAGCGCTCGAGGTCACGTGGGAGGATTGGAACACGATTCTCGATACGAATCTACGCGGGCCGTTCTTCGTGGCGCAGTCGGTCGCTCGTCACATGATCGGGCAGGGCGGTGGACGAATCATCAATATTGGCTCCGTGACGAGCGTCGCCGGTTACGCCGGGCTCGGCCCCTACGGCGCAAGTCGTGGTGGCATCAAACAACTCACGATGAGCCTTGCGGCCGATTGGGGGCCGCACGGTGTGACGGTGAACTGTCTTGCGCCCGGCTGGTTCAAGACCGCGCAAAACGCCGTGATGTACGATGACGCCGAATGGGTGCGCTACCTGAGCGATAAGATTCCGCTGCGCCGTCCGGGCGCTGTGGATGATCTCGACGGCGCGCTCATCTTTCTCGCCAGTGATGCCAGCCGTTACGTTACCGGCCAGACTCTCCTCGTGGACGGCGGCATTTCGGTCAACGACACCCGGGCGCTTCCCGCGCGCAAATAGAAGCGCCGATGCCCGGACCGGACTTAGCCTCGCGCGTCAGCCGGTTCCGCTGGGTGATCTGCGCGCTGATTTTTTTCGAGATCACGATCAACTATGTGGACCGGCTTGTATTCGGATTGGTCGCACCGGAGTTGCAGAAGCTCTTTCATTGGAGCAACGCCGACATCCCCGACATCGCGTTCTGGTTCGAGGTGGCCTATGCGCTCGGGCTGGCGTTTGTCGGACGGTTTCTCGACCGCGTGGGCACGCGACTCGGGCTGGCACTTTCGCTGATCGGGTGGTGCCTGGCCTCCGTGTTGCACGCGGGCATGAGCACGGTTTTCGGATTTAAGATCGCGCGATTTTTCCTCGGGTTGACGGAGTCGGGCGCTTTTCCCGGAGCGACGAAAGCAACGGCGGAGTGGTTTCCGCGACGTGAGCGAGCCCTCGTGGCAGGCATTTTCAATTCCGGTAGTAACGTCGGCGCGATCATCGCTCCACTTGCGGTGCCGTGGTTGTTTATCCAGTACGGCTGGCAATGGGCGTTTATTGCGACGGGCGCGGCGGGGCTGGTGTGGCTGGTTTTCTGGTGGGCGCTGTATCGCCTGCCGCAAGATCATCCGCGCGTGTCGCCGGCTGAGTTGGCGCTGATCCACAGCGATCCGCCGGATGAGATCACGGAACTCATGCCGTGGCAGCGAATCATCGGTACGCGGCAGGCGTGGGCGTTTATCCTGGGAAAATTTTTCACCGACGCGATCTGGCGCTGGAATCTTTATTTGCTGCCGCTGTTTTTCAGCCAGCATTTCCATCTTGATATCAAGAAATTCGGTCCGCCGTTTCTGATGATTTATTTGATGGCGGATGTTGGCAGCGTCGGTGGCGGCTGGTTGTCGTCGACGTTGCTCAAGCGCGGCTGGTCACTCAACGGAGCGCGCAAAACGGCGATGCTGGTCAGCGTGCTTTTTGTGCTGCCGGTGATGTTCGTTACGCAGGTGGGAAGCATGTGGCTCGCAATTTTTATCGTGGGACTGGCAACCGCGGCGCATCAGGGCTGGTCGTCGAATTTGTACACGAGCATCTCGGACATGTTTCCGAAGCACGCGGTCGCAACGGTGGCGGGCATCGGCGGCACCGCTGGAGGGATTGGCGCGATGTCGCTCCTCGCGCTGACGAGCCGGCTCTTCAACGCCTCGACGGTACAGAGCGGCACCGAGCATGTTTACACCGTGCTCTTCACGATCGCCGGCTTCGCGTATCTCGCAGCACTCGGCTGTTTCCATTTGTGTGTACCGCGGCTCGATCCGGTGCGGAATTGGCCGGTGGCGTAGCGCGGCGATTTCTGACCCAGGAATGTAGACCGAGAGAGAACCGCTAATAGGATTCCCCAATGCGGGAATCTTGAGGAAGTGGCTACGGCTGATCGCCTGCGCCTTGAGGCTTTGGGAGCCTGCTGATCGCGGGCTGTTATAGTCGATCGAGGCACTTCTGGAAATCGGCTAAACTGGACTCGTGCAGTCGAGAATCCAGTGCCGGAAGCTAAGAGCCGCGGCAGCGTGGGGATGGTCGCACAACGGTAGAGTATCGGGAGCAGAGTGGATGACTAGGCGAGCATTGGCGAATACTACTAGCTTCTATCAACTCGACTTTGAGATGCGTCCCGATCTTTTTGTCTTTAATCGATAAGTGAAACGCGAGCCTACTCGCTGTGCGGACATTACAAACGGCTGCGCGCCCGGAGTCGTACGCAGATCGGCAAAGCATGAAATTCCAAGTCCAGCTTACAGAAGATGATTTCGTCGCGTCGCGCTGGCTCGCGATGCGGCCACGTTTTTGGCTTCAAGTCACAGGCTGGATCGTGCTTGCGACGCTTCTTTTTGGAACGTCGGTTGGCGTCAACGAAGCCGTTCACAAGCGGTCAATCCCCGTTGAATTGTGGTGGGTGATTGGCGGCATCGTATACGTCGCGATTTGGTTCCTTGTACTGATGACATGGCGCTTGAAGAAGATATTTTTGCAGCAGAAGTCTCTCCAGCGTCCATTCGAATTGGAATTCACCGACGCTCATCTTTCCGTAGTGGCTGAAAACGGGCAGGTGACGTTGGTCTGGTCCGACTTCGTCAAATGGAAGAAGAATAAGAAAATGATCCTGCTCTATCAATCTGATGCGCTCGCCCACTTGATTCCATTGCGCGCATTTTCGACGGATGGGGATTGTCGACAG
>CBRAFL010000461.1:0-3725 GCA_967755055.1 uncultured bacterium | reverse complement strand
TCCCGATGCGGGACGGTTGCGGTGGTTCAGAAACCACTTCGGGAGCTCTGAGCGGGATCTTCGGAGCCCACTTCAGCCAGTCTTTCTCTGGCTCGGACGTGAGCTGAAAGACGGTTCCTTCCGGTGCAACTGGGGCCACGGCCTCAGTGCCACCACCGGGGGTCGCAAACGCGATTCCTCCGGAGATCAGCGACTCCAGCGAAGTGTTTTTGAACTCGGCACCGAGCAGTCCGATTTTGAAAGAAAACCCCCCGGCATTCCAGAAGCGGGTGTCCATTCTGACGAGGTCCGCGTAGGGCGCTTCGATATGTATCCGGATTAAAACTTTCGTGGCGTCGTCGGCAAGCTGGCTGGTTTCCACCACTCCCACTTTCATCTCGCGATAAAAAACTCCCGCGCCGGTCGTGAGCGAGCCGAGTCGGTCGGAGTGTAGCATGAACGTCCTTCCTTCTTCCGGTATTTCCGGAGCCGGCGTTTTCTCCAGGCCGATGAAACGAACTGTTGGCGGCCCTTTTCCCGGGCGCACATTCAAACGGGAGCCGGTGAGCAACGTATCGAGTCCGCGCACGCCCGACAAACCAATCTCGGGATGTACGATCCAGAATTGAGCGCCGCCATGCGCGAGCGCCGCGGATGTTTTTTCGAGTCGCACGTGCACAAGGACGCCATCCAGCGCTGGCTTTAATTCCACTGCCGTGACGGTGCCGACTGATACGCCTTTGTATTCGAGCACGGTCTTGTCGGCGGCAACGCCGGAGCCATCGACGAACTCGATCGTGATTTCCGGGCCGCGATTTTTCAATTCGCGGATCACCATCCATCCGCCCAGCGCGATCGCGATCAACGGCACCACCCACACGAGGGGAAACGTGGCTGCGCGGCTGACTTTCGGAAGGGGGGCGGGCGACGAACTCATGGTTTGGGAAGCGCTAGAATCGAGTTGGAACCGCCACGCCAGAGCACGCGTGGGTCGAAAGCGTGGGTCGCGAGTACGGTGAGAACGACGGCGATTGCGAAGGCGACGATGCCACGGCGCGGCTCGACATTGGAGAACACGCCGAATTGCACCACGCCGGAAAGAAAGCCGACGAGAAAGACATCCAGCATCGACCAGCGGCCGATGAAATCCAGGGCGCCGTACAGGCGCGTGAGTCGTCGCGCGTCGCGAACGGGCCCACGGCGCGCCTTGACGAGGAGCCAGCTGAGGCCGACGAGTTTGAGGATGGGAATGACGATGCTCGCCACAAACACGATCACGGCAATGGCCCATAGATCCTGTCGCCAGAGTTCGACTACGCCCGAAAAAATTGTGTCCGTGCGACGATGGCCCGACGTCTCCGTCGTCAGTACCGGCAGGAAATTTGCCGGCACGAGCATCACCGCGGCGGCGATCGAAAGCGCCGTGGCGTTGGCGAGTTTTTCCGAGCGAAGACGGAGACGAAGGGGTTTCATGCGCGGGCCGACGTGGCGGCTGTTGGCGAAGGATTGCTCGACGGCAAGTCGGGCGAACGAAGCAGGAAGCTCCGCCACGCCAGGAGGAGCGACAGGGACATGCCGGCGTAACACCAGAATCCGGCGCCGATCGTGACGGTGACAAGCGATCCTAATTTCATCAGCGCGACCAGCACGGCGAGCACCTGAACTTCTGGGATTGCCCAATAACCCAAAGCGTGAGCGGCTCGCGATAAGAACGCGCTGCTCTTTTGCGACCAACCGATACGCGCTGGCAGCAACACGCCGGCCAAAATTCCGAGCAGCGCCATTGGTACCACCGTGCCACAGAGCAGCACCCAAATGGCGAGCAGGCGCATGTCGTGATCCCAAAGACCTTCGACGCTAGTGAAAAGAAGGCCGCCGCGCACCTGGCCGAATTTTCCCGCGGTGATGAACGGAAGGAATGACGCTGGCACTGCGAGAACCAAACCCGTTAACGTGAAGACGAGAGTGGCATCACGACCGAATCGCGAGCCCCGCGCCAGCACCGTGTCGCAGCGCACGCAAAGCGCCCGTTCTCCCGGCGCGAGGTGGATCGGCTGGTGATCATGGCCGCACAACGAACAAATGAGGCGCGCTGCGTTGGAAGACATGTTGCGAGATAAGACCTTTGAAGCGCCCGGTTTGCAGGAAGAAGCACTAGAAGTGCATAGCGAGCGACCTTCGGCGTGAAGATCGGTTCCCGCGTGAGCGATTTGCAGGGGAAGGGAAAAGACGGAACCACTCCTCGTAGCGCAGTGCCCTGCATGCCTGCCGCACCGATGCCGCCTGGAACAGGTGGCGACGATTATTTGTAGCTGGGGTGACAGATTCGGTGAAACCCCGAAGCACACCCCCCGTCGCTTCGCGCCACCCCTCTCAAGAGGGGATTTTTCTGCGACCTCAGCCGCCGAAGTCCCCTCTCGAGAAAGGTGCCCGACTTGTCCGCCGTAGGCTCGGCGAAGGAGGAAGGGCGGGGTGTGTTGGCTTGCACAACTCGAGCTTGACGCCGCGATCCATCATGTTGGACGCTACGTCCAATATGGAAGAATCTGTTTCCGACCTAAATCAACGCATTGCCGAACGGGTGCGCGAACTGCGCGCCGCACACGGTCTGTCACTCGACGCATTGGCCACTCGCAGCGGCGTGAGTCGTTCGATGATCTCGGTGATCGAGCGCGGAGAAAGCAGTCCCACCGCCGTGGTGCTCGAGAAACTTGCCGCCGGTTTGAGTGTAACTCTCGCTTCGCTCTTCGATCCTCCCGCCGCCGCAGTCCAGAAGTCCAGTGGTCCGATCGCGCGGCATGAGGATCAACCGCAGTGGCGCGACCCGGCTTCGGGTTATGTTCGGCGCAACGTCTCCCCACCGGATGTGCCGCAGCCGATGCGAATCGTTGAAGTGAATTTTCCGGCTCGTGCACGAGTGACGTTTGAAACCGGCGCGCGAGATGTTCGCGTGCATCAGCAGGTGTGGCTGCTCGAAGGCGCGATCGACATCACCGTCGGCGAGGAGCGGCATCGTTTGCGTAAAGGTGACTGCCTCGCGATGCAGCTCGACCGCCCGACGATGTTTCACAATCCCACGCAAAAGCCCGCGCGTTACGCCGTGGTGATCGCGTCCGAAATTTCTTCGAAACGATGAGCGCATCCGTTCCTTCACTACGTCGGCTGCATGCGGTCGATGACGCGCAGATCGACGAACTCGCGAGTGTATTGATCGATTGCGTCGAAGGCGGCGCGTCGGTGAGCTTCATGCTTCCGCTTACGCGCGAGCGCGCCGTGGCGTT
Organism: uncultured bacterium; assembly: GCA_967755055.1. Classification (GTDB taxonomy): domain Bacteria; phylum Verrucomicrobiota; class Verrucomicrobiia; order Opitutales; family Opitutaceae; genus Opitutus. The sequence goes on along the minus strand of CBRAFL010000461.1, from coordinate 465 downwards.
CTGGCGTCGCGTGGCGCAAGGTGTGGCTGCGGGCGAACGCGCGTTGCTCATCGCCGAAGACGCTCAAGGAATCTGCGGCACCGTTCAGCTGATCTTTGATCTACCGGAGAACCAACCGCACCGCGCCGATCTCGCAAAGATGCTGGTGCGTCGCCGCGCGCGCCGTCACGGGCTGGGTGCAGCCCTTCTGCGAGCGGCGGAAGAGACAGCGCGCGAATGCCGCAAGACACTGCTCGTGCTCGATACCGTCACCGGCGGCGACGGCGAACGCCTGTATGAACGCTTGGGTTGGGTGCGTGTCGGGGATATTCCGCGCTATGCTTTGCTGCCGGAGGGCGGATTCTGCAGTACGACGGTGTTTTATCGCGACCTGGCCGGGTAACCATCTTCTCGGTTCGTGCGTAGCCGGGGGGGGGCCGGCCACCAGGGCGCGAAGAGTTGATAAAGAAAATATAAGTAGGAAAA
>CBRAFL010000460.1:0-3728 GCA_967755055.1 uncultured bacterium | reverse complement strand
GATCGAGACGTTTGATACTTCGGCTCACGCCCTCGGGATCGAATTCACGCACCTTCAGCAACATCAACGCGCGACGTTCGGCATAATAGGGGAATGAGCAGTCCCAATCCTGGCCGAGGATAATCACGATGTCATCGGGCTTGGTGATCGCGTGCAGGACGGCGATGGATTCCGGCAGCGGGATGTTCTTGTGCTGAAAGTCCCGATACGTTCGGAAATAGGCACTGATCTGAAGACCAAGAACTACCGCGGTCATGACCCAGCGGGTGCGGACGGAAAGCGCTTGATGTTGCAGCAGCTCCGCGAGGAAAAAGCCCAGAGCGGCTACGAGAAAAAGTCCACTCGCGTAAAAATAGTAGGAGTGGACGAAGTAGAGATTGGAGAAAATGAGCTGGCCGGAAAGAAAGGCGATCAGGCAACCCGTCACGGCTAAACGGTAGTGACCGCCGAGCCAGCCATAGTAGAGTACGAGAAGGGCAATGCCGGCTTCGCTGACAATTTCGCCGGCCCAGACGCGGAACGTCCGGCCCCAAAAAGCGGGTGACAATCGCTGCGCCACGTCACCGAAACTCCAGAAGCCAAAGTGCTGGTCGAGGAACGCCGCCTCAGGGTTGCGATGGCGAACGATCGTAGCGTGAGCGACCCAGAGTCCGGTGAGAATGATGGGCCCGACCACAGCTACAGCCGCACGCGTCCACCACTGCCAGCGCGACATGGGACCGGGAGTTCGTAATGAACCAACGAGCAACAGGAGGGCGGCGACCAGGAAGATAATGAAGGTGGTTACTTTGACGGATCCCGCCAAACCACCGAAGACGAGCGCGCCGAGCAGCCAGCCGACAGTTGGTCGAGTGAGAAAACGGTCGAAGCAAACGAGAAACCATGCGGCGAGAGAGAGTGCCGCTGACTCGATCATGAAGCACCGCGAGAAAAAAATGTAGAGCGGGCTGAGGAGTAACAGCGCGAGAAAAATGAGCCGGTGCGCTGGAGAAATGCGAAAGCGGTCGAGCAAGAGATAACAAGCCGGCAGCAAGCTGATGAAAAATAACCAGCTCATCAGGCGGCCGGCGACGTCGAGTTCGAGACCGGTCGCTTTAACGAACCACGCGGTGCAGGCCTGAAACAACGGGAACTCCAGTGGGATTTCCCAGGGCGGCCCCAGGATTGGGGTGATGTAATTCACCGTTACTCCATCTTGAATGAAGTGGAACGTGGAGATCGCGGTCTGCGCCTGACGAAAACTGTGAGGGCCGAGCAGCGTGTTATTCCAGCCGATGGAGGAGAGGCAGAGGTGAATCACCACGGCCACGCCAACCAGAATCGCGCAGAACCGCGTGTCGGCAGACCAGCCGCGGCGGGGCGGTGTGGGTATTGTGGTCACGAGCGCAACGAGTCCAGACCTGTCGCTGCGCGGCGGATACCTTCAGCCAGTGTCACGGTTGGTCGCCAGCTGACGGCCGCGCGGATTTTGGAATTGTCGAGGAGGCTGTCGTGGACGTCCCACGAATGCGCCGGTACGTGTTGAATCTTGATTTTCTTACCGAGCGCGTCCTCGGCGAGAGAGATGACTTCTTTCACGGTGTGGGATTCGCCGGAGCTGACGTTGAAAATACCAGTCGAACGTGTGCGGACGATTTGGTTGAGGGCTGCGACGAAATCGGTGTGATGGAGGAAATCTTTGCGGGCGGTGCCGTCGCCCCAAACGGAAAGTGGCGAACCTTCGCGGGCGCTTTTCAAAATGAATGGAATGATCCCTTGTGGCTTGTGAGCGGGAACGGGAAAGCCGTAGGGATTGGAAATGCGCAGGATCGTGTAAACGAGACCGTGACGGCGGCCGTATTCCACGATCAATCGCTCGGCGGCGAGCTTCGCCTGGCCATACCATCCGATCGGTTCGCACGGATCGCTTTCGGAATTCGGCCGACCTTCGCGTGCGTTGCCATAAACGGCGCCGCCAGAGGAGAAAAAAATGAAATGGAGGCGATCGCGATTAGGAGAGGCGCAAATCGTCTCAAGCACTTTCAAGAGTAGTGGAATATCTTGCTGCCACTCGAGTCCAACGTGGCGTTCGGAGCTGATGGGAACCGTGCTCCACGCCATGTGCAGGAGCGTGTCAGCATGATCGACGAGATTATTAACGAAGAGATTTTCCAAGCCGAGGTGCGAGTCGCCCTCGGAACGAGACAGGCTCACGAGTTGGGAACCGCAGAGCGAAAAATGCTGCCGAATGACTCCGGCGAGTCGGCTGCGTCCGCCGGTGAGGATGATGCGTTTCGAGAGAGGGGCGACGTCCATGAATAAAGGATCAGGACGATGCGGGCGCGGAGAGGGGCGTCAAGGAACGGTAGAATGCGGCGAGTTCTTGCGCGCTGCGTGACCACGAGAAATGCGCCGCGGCAAAAGCGACGGCGCCGCGGGAAAGTTTTTCAGATGAAGCATGGTCGGCATGGAGCGCGGCAATCGCGTCGGCGATGGAAGTCGAGTCAGCGCGTGGCAACACCCAGGCGTCTTCGCCATGGCGGACGTAGCCGCCGAGATTGGTTTCGGGGAGGATGACGGGGCGGCCGAGCGCGAAAAATTCAGGCAGCTTGGAGGGGAAACGGTAGTTGTTAAATGCGTCGGGCAATCCCGGTTGCACGAAATAGTCGGCGAGCGCCATGAGCGCGGGGAGATGTTTCGCTCGGCCGATGTGTCCAAGGTGAATAAGGTACGGGCGAATCCACGCGTCACCGTCGGGAAGAAAATCGGGAAAGTCGCGACCTGTTCGGATCAAATGAGTCGGAAGACCGCGTTGATTGAGCAGTGCGACGGCTTCGTAGAGGCTGCGCATCTCGGAGGCATTCGAAGTATGGGTGTTGCCGTGATAAAACAGCACGATGTCGGCGGGCGCGATTCCGAGAGCGGCTCGCAGGCGTTCATCGCGCGGGAGCGGTTTGAAATGACGTGCATCGGCTGCCGGCCAGATGACTGCGGTCGGGATGTCAGCGGGGACCTGTTCTTTCAGTCGCTCGACAATCACTGTGACGCCGGCGGCAGAACGGAGAAATTCAACGGCGCGTCGTGGATGTGACACTGCATCGGGTATCAGCGGGTCGAGTTCGGCGTCCGGTAGCGCGGCGAGTTCGGCGAACGGCCGCCTGAGGCGCGTTTCGAGAATGTCGTGTTCGTTATCCTCGAGGTGGATGAAAACGGCGCTGTTGAATGCGGTGACAACTTGCGCGCAAAATTTCCGGACGTTTTCGCGAGAGGTCCAGGCATGCACGAGATGTGGGCCCAGTCCGTTTTTGAAGGCAGAGGGCAGCGCCGCGAGTTCGTCGAACTGAACGGCCATGAAGTTTGCCTGCGGGAGAGCGCCGACGGTTTCTTTGTTACTAGGGACGGCGACAACGCAGTCGTAGCCCATCGCGATGAGCTCGTTCGCGAGACTTGCGACGTGGAGGGCGCTGTTGGAGGAGAAATCGCCGTAGAGCGCGAAGAGGATATTTTTGTTTCCGGTTGGAAGCGGACGAGGCTGGCTAGCGAGTGAGGGACCCGCAGGCTGCTCCCAAGCCACCGTGGAAAGATCGCGCACCGGACTGGGCGGAGGCGGCTTCGGAATCCAGCCCTGCTCGATGTTCACTGAATGTTCAGAACGGATAAAATAAACACGGCCGCACGATGTGGTGGCGCGGATTTTCACCGGACCGGAACCGCGCGGAAGATTTTCACTGGTGATGAAGCCGCTCGCT
>CBRAFL010000459.1:0-3733 GCA_967755055.1 uncultured bacterium | reverse complement strand
GCATCCTTCTCATAAAAAAAATTATTGAGATCCGCGCTGGCCGGGTTGTAGGCGACGTTGCCCCGGAACGCACTGAGCTCGTGAAAGAACCGCACCGAGGCGTGAGCGCCGAGCCGGAATCCCACGACCGTGTAGAGGCCATAGCCGTCGCTGCCGAGGTTTTCGCGCGCGGTCTCACTCTTCGACCCGAGTGCGGCGACGCGGATGGCGATGCGGTCCGTGCCATAATTGGTATCCAGCACGGCGCGTCGGCCGCCGTATTGGTCGAATCGCAACGACGCCGACGTCCACTGCTGGCCGAACACGGGCAGTTTCGAAATGACATTGACCACGCCGCCACCGCCGACGGCTCCGTAAAGGAGGGACTGCGGCCCCTCGATCAATTCGATGCGTTCGACGGAGAACGTATCGTTGTAGCCGGTCGGCGTGCGTGAGGTGCTGCGTGGTCCCGGCAGGCCGTCGCGTTTCGGCGTGCCTGCGGCGAGGCCGCGGATGCCCAGGCCACCGCCACTGCCGTCGCGGTCGCCGGGCATGTTGTTGATGGCGGCTCCGGTATTGTTGGGGTCGGCACTCACGACGCCGGTGTAATTGATGAGCACGTCCTGAATCGAGGTGGCGCCGACGTCGTTGATGAAGGTTGACGTGAAGATCTGAGCGGTCGCGGGCATTTTCTTGAGATCGATCCGGAAGGCCGTGAGCGAGTTCGACTGCAACGCGGCGTAACCGGTGTCACGATCGGCATGCACGTCGAACGGGCTGAGTTCGACGATCTGATCGTCGTCTTTGGTCGTCGGCGCCGAGTGGGGCGATCGGCGTGGTGGGGCAGTTTTCGGCGCGGCGGCTGCCTTGCGGTTAATGGTGAGCGCGTCGGATTTCTCATCTTGCAGGGCGATGAGCGGCGTGCCGTTCAGCATGCGACTCAACGCTTCACGAGGCGCGAGGGTGCCGTTCACCGGATTCGTCGTCACGCCGCGTACGGTGTCGACCAGATAGGCGATCTGCTCGCCCGACTGTTCGATGAACACCTTGAGCGTCACGGCGGCGTCACCGGCGGGGACGGCGAATGTTTTAACGGTGGTTTCTGCCGCCCCGAGAACATGGAAGCACAAGAATAATCCTAGCACGCGGGCTAGCCGCTGGAGCGAGGCGGGGGTAGTCATGAATCCTTGGGCCGACCATCGCGAAGAAGGGGCTACGGTCGCAAATACTTTTGCGGTACGGGATCCAAAACGAGGAGCGGGAGGTTCCGCCTACGGTGTAGGTTGCGCGCTCGCGCGCAACGTGGCGCGGCCAGCGCGCCACCTACAATTTCGTGCTCACGATCTAGCGACTTTTGTGCAGGATAATTCGCTCGGTGCCGACGCGTTCGACCGTGATGTCGCCGTTCGACTCAAGCAGGCGTACGAACGCCTCTACATTGTTCGCTCGGAAACTTCCGTCCACGGGTAAATTCGTGAGACTGGCGTCGGCGATTTCGATTTGTACCTGGTTCCGACGGTTGAATTGCGCGGCCACTTCCGCCAGCGGCGTATCGGTAAACCGCAGCCCTGTCACCTGCCACGCGAGTGCGTCGCGGATCACGTCCGGTGACAGCGACTGAATGTGAATCTTGGGAATGGGTGTCTGCGTCGAGAATACGAGACGCTGCCCGGCGATGACGAACGCATCTTCGGACGGAGGAGGGATAATCGAGGACGACGTGGCGCCGTGATCTGCCGGGGCGACCTCGCGTTCCGGCTTGGTTTTTACCGCAACCTTCCCCTCGGTGACGAGGACCTCGACGTCCTTGGAACCGAGCCGCACGTTGAACACGGTCCCGACGGCGCGAACCGAAATTTTGCCCGCCTCGACCCAGAACGGACGTTGCGGATTTTTCGCGACGACGAAGTTTGCTTCACCCAGCAGGAGACGTGCGCGTCGTTCACCAGCGGTGTAGTTCACCCGGATCTCACTGTTCGCGTTCAACTCGACGACGGAGCCATCGGACAGACTTACGCGTTGGTAGCCATCGCCGGCGGTCGTGTAGACCAGAGTGTCGGACCCCTGCTGGACCGATGCGACTGATGGACGGAATGGATTGCTCGTGCGGGTGGGCCGCCAAAGTGCGACGAGGGTGACTCCGGCGGCTATTGCGGTGATAGCCGCCAAAACCGGGAAGGATATCAATCGTGTGGGCCTTCGAGCGGTAAGCAGATCGCGATTCGGATGAGTCAATGATTCCGGCCTGAAGTCGCGCAATAGATGCAGGGTAGACCAGGTTTTCTCCAAACGCCGTACGGCGGCTTCGTGCAGCGGATTCTCCTGGCGCCAACGAGCGAACGCTGCCGCTTGTTCAGGGGTAAGGTGATCGTCCTGTTGGGCAAGCCAGGCCGCAGCCGTGGCTTCAATGCTCTTTTCCTTGGTCAGACGTTTGGGAAAGTGACGATTCACAAATTTTCTCCTCGGATGCCCGGCGAGGGTTTACGAGGCCGTGCTCCTCGAAGTATTCAGTACACCGGCGCATGCCTTTGGCGAGCTGCGCCTTGACCGTGTGTTCGGAAATCTTGAGTTCAGCGGCGATCTCTTTGTGTGAAAGTCCATAAAGCAGCCGCAACGTGAGGGTTTGCCGGCAGCGTTCAGGCAGGGCTCGAATGGCTTTGGCTAGAATTTCGAGTTCCTGCTGTCGACTGATGGCATCGGCTACGCCGGGCCTGTCATCTATGACGGGCAGAGCGGCCAAATCGGCTATGCTCTCGATATGAACAATTTTTCGGCGGCGGAAAATATCGAGGGCGATGTTTCGCGCGGTGGTGAAGAGATAGGCTTTGGGATGACTAACCTTGCCGGATGCCCGTGCCCGGATGAGCCGCACGTAGGATTCCTGCACGAGGTCATCCATATCGGGCATGAAGGGAAACAAGCCACGCAGCCAGGAGCGCAGCAAGGATTCGTGCGGTTGCACTTCCTCCGCAAACCAACGGGCTTGCTCGGACTTCGCAGTGGTGGCGACAGTGGGGTTAACTGCCATGAAAGCAGTGCATGATACGCCCTCCACTGCGTCGAGCGATGATCTGCTTTCATCGTTAACTGCGGGCGATTCGACAAACCGCAGGACCGAGGAATTTTCGCACTCGCGGAGTATCGATATATAGTCAGGTTAACAACCTGCGCTGCGAAATACCACCAGCGTACCTGCATAGCGACCCACCCCTTTCGCTTATGAAAACAAAATATGTTCTGACTGCCGCCATATTGGCGCTCAACGCTGCTAGCGGTTTGTTCGCTGAGACGTCCTTAGTTCTCGATGTTGCTTTTGGGATTCGGTTCGTGCCGCCATCCAACGTCTCGGTTCCGAACGGAGAACGAGTCATGATTACCGCGCCTGCGATCGGCTCCAATGCGCAATGGTTCAAAGATAATCGACCGATCCAAGGCGCGACCACACCGACGCTGGTCATTTCGTCAGCCAGTCCGACCGATGCCGGCATTTACACCTATGGTGGTTCGCAAGCGCTGCTCCTCAATGTGGGGCCACAGCAACGATTCCTGAATCTTTCTACGCGTGCTTTGGCTGGCAGCGGCGACCAAACGTTGATTGCCGGGTTTGTGGTGAACGGGACAAATGTGAAAGCGGTCCTCATCCGGGCGGTGGGCCCCTCGCTCGCGAAATTTGGAATTACCGGCTTCCTCGCGGAGCCCGTCATACAGATTTACGACAGCACCGGTAAACCGTACACCGACGATTATGCTTACG
>CBRAFL010000458.1:0-3733 GCA_967755055.1 uncultured bacterium | reverse complement strand
CATCGTGTGATACCGGAAATAGAAAAACAGAATGAGAACGGGAAACGCCGGCGGAAAAGCGACGGCCGTCAGAATATAGTAAGTCCAGAGCGCCTTATCCGGACGAGTGATGGCCTGAATCTGTCGATCCACAACGGGGTCATTCATAGGGAGAGTCGAAGACGACTGACTGAGGATTGAAGCCGCTGCAGAAATCGCGACATGAAACTCGCACACATCCTGCGGAAAAACGGGATTCGGAGTCCGGTTAAATCGATTCGTTCCCGGCATCCGACTCCGTGTCAGTCCGATCTCCAATCCGGTTTAGCCACAAAAATCACAAGAAGCACAAGACCGGAGACGGAATGTTTTTGACCGCTAATCCTCGCTGATTTTTTCGAACACGGAAGATTCGCCTAATCGGCGGATCGATCCGGGGGATCGCGTGCCTCTGTGGTCCTCCATTCCGGCAATAAGCGATAAGCCATAGGCGATCTTCAGCGGTAGGCGATAAGCGTTAGGCAATAAGCGATCAGCACCGGCATTCGCACATCACACATCTTCAGCAATAAGCGATAGGCAATAGGCGATAGCTGGAGATTTGATCTACTCGCTACTCGATGCTCGCTACTGCTCCGCGCGTACATGGCGCAACTTCTCCGGGTTGCTCACCGTATAGATCGCACGGATACGGTCGCCCTCGAAAGCAAAAGCACTGACGGATAAATGCCCGTCTGCGCGACGCATCACCGTGCCGACGTCGCCGTTCACGTGTGTGATCACCGTCGGCGTGCTGGTGGGGAACCGTCGTTGTATAGCAGCGAAAAACCGGCTGATGCGGTCCGCACTGTGGATCGGTCGGAGCACCGCCCTGACGCGTCCGCCGCCATCGGCATACAGAATGGCGTCGTCGGTCAGCACTGCGAGCAATTCGCCGACGTTGCCTGTCGAGCAGGCACCGACGAAGCGCCGCACGATCTGCTCCGCTTTCGGCGACGGCGCCGTTTCCGCTGGCTCGCGTTGCGCAAAGTGATTTTTCGCGCGGCTGATCATTTGCCGGCATGCGGCTTCGCTCTTTCCGACAATCGCCGCGATCTCGGCATAGTCGTAGTCAAACGCCTCGCGGAGCAGAAACACCGCCCGTTCCACCGGCCCGAGAGTTTCCAGCATGAAGAGAAACGCCATGCCCAACGAATCCCCCAGCGCGGCCACCTCGTCGGGCGCCGGCGCTGTCGCATCCACCAACGGCTCCGGCAGCCATACGCCGACGTATTCCTCGCGCCGCTGTCGCGCCGAGCGCAATTGATCAATGCCGAGCCGTGTCAGCGCCGCCACGAGCCATGCTTTCGCATTCACGATGCTCCCCTCCTCCTGCCGCTGCCACCGTAGATAAGTTTCCTGCACGAGGTCCTCCGCTTCCGCGACGCTCCCCAGCATCCGGTAACCGATGCTGAAGAGCAGGGAGCGATGTGACTCAAACGCGTCCGTCATGCCGCCGAATTCTCCGCCCCGGCCGGCGCATGGCAATCCTCCACGCCCAGCGCATCCATCTCCGCCGCGAAGTGTCGCCGCAGCGGCGGAATCCACCGCAGCACCAGCAGCGGCCAGTACACCGGAATCTGGCGACACAGCAGTGCGAAGGCGTCATCGCCGCGCACCTGTCGGTGCGTCGCGAGATCTTCGACGTAAATTTGCCCTTTCCGTAACGGCTGCCCGTTCGGTGGCACCTCGGTCGACGCGTCAAACCGGCCGAGCCAGTCAACCGCGGCGTTGAACCTTGCGATGCGTGCGCAGCGCTCGCAGTGCGGGTTTCGATAAATGCGGATGCGTTTCATGGCGAATCAGCCCCCGAACCGCGGTGGCATGCGGAAGCCCACGTTGAAGCGGTTCCAGCCGTTGATCACTACGATCGCGAGCGTGAGATTCGCCAATTCTTCGTCGGAGAACTCCTTCCGCGCCGCGCTGAACTCTGAGTCCGTCACGTGCGCGTCCGCCAATCGCGTGAGCCGTTCCGTCCACGCCAGCGCTGCGCGTTCCCGCGGAGTGTAGAGGTCGACCTCGCGCCAGGCTGTAAGCAGGTTGATCCGCTCGTCCGTTTCACCGATGGCTTTCGCGTCGCGGATGTGCATATCGATGCAAAACGCGCAGCCGTTGATCTGCGAGGCCCGCGTTTCGATCAGGTGAAGGAGAGACTCTTCCAAGCCGCTTTGTCTGACGACCTCCGAGATCGCCAGCATCGCCTGCAAGGTTTGCGGGGCGGCGTTCGGGTAGTTGAGCCGCGGTTGAGTCTGAGCCTTTTCGAGTGTCGTTATATTCATGCACTCTCTCGGACGAAACAGCCTTTCGTTTTGTGACCGAAAAAAATCAAATCATCGCTTAACCACAAAATCGCAGAAAACTCAAAAGCGAACCCGGACCAGAAGTCGGAATTTAACCACTGGGACTTCAGCGCTAAGCGATCGGCGTCCCTCAAGTTCCTCCACCCAGCGTGAGACTTGCGCGATATGAATTTTCCGCTATCTCATACCTTTGATGAGCACGTCAGAAATCCTCGCGCAACTACCCCGGCTGTCACCCGCCGAGCGCGACGCAGTCCGCTCCCGGCTCGACGACTTGGACGCGACAGCTCCGCTCTCCGCGGAGGAAAAGCGACTCATCGATGAACGCGTGGCTGCCTACCGACAAAATCCCAGCGCCGCAATATCTTGGACTTCAGCCGAGACGGAGATCCGCCAAAATCTCGGCCTGTGACGGCCCACGTCATCGTCACGCCAGAAGCTCGAGCCGATCTCGCCGAAGCCGCAGCCTGGTATCGTGAACGGAGCATCCGCGCCGCCGAGGAATTCTTGCTCGCGGTAAGCGTTGCCTTCGCGCGCATCGAGAGCCAGCCCACCGCGCGGCGCCGTCCCCGTCCGATTTCTGCGATCTCCGCGGTTAAATCGATCGATCTCCGTGTTTCCGTGGTAAAACTCCGGGCTAGTCCGATCTCCAATCCGATTAACCACAAAGACACGAAGGCACAAAGAAGACCGGCATGGAGTGGAATGCATCTGCGTTCATCCGCGTGATCCGTGGTTAAAAACCGGCGTTGAATCGTGGATAACACGGATGATCGCAGATAACGGCGATGAGCGATCGCCCGGACCATCGGACATCCGCCATCTCCCATCGCACATCCCGACAGGCATCGGATTTGCTTAGCGTGAATCTCCGATGCCATTCAACCCGCCCGCCGCCGCCCGCTTCTGGCCGGCCATCAAACGATGGGCGCCGTTCGTCGCCGCCAGCTGGTGTGTCTGCCTCGGAGTACTGACCTGCGCGCAAAAAACTCCTGCGTCCACCACCCTGCCGAAGAACCGGCCGGTCATGGAAAGCGACGCCGGCTACGTCACTTCCGCTGACTGCCGTTCGTGTCACCCGGGCAACTACGCGAGCTGGCACGCTTCGTTTCATCGCACGATGACGCAGGTCGCGAAGCCGGCCAACGTCCTGCCGCAAATGGACGGACTCGAGCTGGCTCTCGACGGCCTCGTCTATCGCGTGGAGCGGAAAGGCGACGCCTATTTTGTGCAACAACGAGCGGCGAACGCGCCCGCGACCGCATTCGAGTCGCCTCGCGAAATCGTTCTCCTGACCGGCTCACACCATCAGCAAAATTTTTGGCTGGAGACCAAAGCGGGCCGTACGCTCGAACCTTTTCCTTTCGGCTGGCTCGTCGAAGAAAAAATGTGGGCTCCCGTCGGCGACACCTTTC
>CBRAFL010000457.1:0-3743 GCA_967755055.1 uncultured bacterium | reverse complement strand
AACGACGCTTGAATTCGATCCTCCCCATCGCGCAGGTAAACCAATCTCCGGGCGCCGGCACGTACTCCGCAGCACCGCCGAGAAGCGGCACGTTCTTCTTGAAGCCAGTCAGCGCACCGGCGTTGTCATCCAAAAATCCCTTCACGATCCAACCGTCGTTGGACTGCCGCGCCCACGAGAGCATTTCGCGGCCGAACCCGCCCGCGCCGATGATGACGAGATTTTTCATGGGCAGACGACGCGCCGCTTTTTAAAATTCGCCGTGGCTTCGATCGAATCCACGAGGCGCACTACCGCGGGCAGTTTGGCCCGGGAAACTCCGCGACCTACGAACTCATGCAGCAGGCGCTTGACCGTGACCGCATCGCGTTCGAGTCCGCGCCAGACGATGTCGGCAGCCACGACCTGACCCAGCATCGCGTTTGGCGCTGGGCTCACGCGGCAATCAGCGACCGAGGGATGAGACAACAGTAGACCTTCGACTTCCGCCGCCAGAACTTTTTCGCCACCGACATTGATCAATTCCTCACGCCGCCCCAGCACGCGGATGCTGCCGTCGGGAAGTTGTTCGGCGAGATCACCGGTGCGAAACCAACCATCGTTTTCGAAGCCACCGCCACTCCCCGTGAGGTAACCGAGCGCTCGCGCCGGACTCCGAATCCAAAGTTCATCGCGGTCAATTTTCCACGCAAAGCCGATGTCGTCGCCGCGGAAGCCGAGTCCTGCGCCCTGCTCGCGAACGGGAAGCGCGCCCGTCTCACTGGTCCCGAAACGCTGCACGAACTCCACTTCCGGCAATGCCGCGCGCAATCGCGCGAGCACACCGGCCGGCATCGGCTCCGCGCCGTAGGGAACGATGCGCAACGAACTCAGATCATGCTCCCGCGTTACTTCGGCCAGCAGGAATAAGTTCAAAAAACTAGGCGTCGCCGGTAACACTTCCACCCGATGACGAGCGATGGTGGCGGCCACGGCGTGAGGAGTCGTTTCGGCTGGCGGACCCACAAGCACTTGTCCGCCCGCCAGAATCCGCCACGCCGTATCCAATCCGCCGATGTGGTCAAAACGCATCAACGGCAACGTCCGCCACGCGTAACCTGTCTTTACTGGCACAGTCGCCAAGAGCGCAGCGAAATCATGCAGCACGAGCTTCGGCGTCCCCGTCGTCCCGCCTGTCGCGAGAATAAGCCCCGGATGGTCGCGCCCTCGCAACTCATCCAAAAGACGTGCGGCCGCAGGAGAAGTCGTTCCTTCATTCACTCGGATGAGCTCGCCATCTTGGACCCGCCAATCGAGTCGAAGAGATTTTTTCCAGCCTTCAAGTTCGCTCGCCCGGCTCTGGCGCAAAGGCGCTACCACGGCGCCGACGGCGGCGGCGCCAAACAACCAGCCGAGAAACCCGAAATCCGACTCGGCCGGGACCAGCACGACTGCACCCGCTGTCACGCCGCCGTTGATACAGAGCTGTCGCGCGGCCTCGACCGCATCGCCCAACTCGCGCCACGAACGGCTTCCGGCGTCATCCCGCCATAGCTCACGCTCCGCCCGCTCCCGCGCAAGCGGCGGGATGTCTTCCACGGAAAAATGGGCGATGGTTTCGTTCACGTTTCGTCCGGCATCGCGTGTTGTTGTCGTGGTATGCGCCGTCGGCGCAGCGCCCCGCATCAGCCCGTCACTCCTCCGAGGTAAACCACTTGCCCGGTCACAAAATCGCTGCCGGGCGAAAGAAAGAAATCGAGCACGTTGATCACGTCTTCGATGGATCCGAATCGGCGGATCGCTTGCCGCGCGAGAAGTGCGTCCATTTTCGTCTTCGGCACATTCTTGATCAGATCGGTGGGTACTGGCGTCGGACCCACCGCGTTGACCGTCACGCCGGTCGGTCCTAATTCGCGAGCCAACACCTGAGTGAATGACTCCACTGCGGCTTTGGAGGCGGCGTAGAGCGACTCGCCTTCCAGCCGAAGCGGGGTTGCCACCGTGGCAAAATTAACGATACGCCCGAACTTTTTCCGAACCATCGCTTTTGCGACCTCGCGACAAAACAGAAACGTCCCATGAAAGTTGGTCGCGAAAATCGACTGCGCAACCGACGCGGGCGACAACAGCGCATGATTCATGGAGGCGATCCCCGCGTTGTTGATCAGTCCGTCAATCCGACCGTGCTGCTGCACGACCGCGCGGACCATCGCGACCACGTCGGTCTCGCTGGCGACATCGAGACTGAAATGAGAATATCCGGCGTGAGAGAGGGTCGACGGTGCGCGGCTGCACCCACACACGAGATCGCCCTTCGCCAAATAATGCTGCGCCAGCCCGAGGCCGATTCCACGGCTGGTCCCGGTAACGACTAGAACACGAGCGGTGTTCATTGCGCGAGGAGTTCGACAATATAATCGGTGAGCGCGGCGACGTCACGGAACGGCGAGCGCGAACGGCTCATCGCAATCTCGCTCGCCAGCACGACCTGCCGGTCAAACTCTTCGGCGATTCGATACTCCAAATCCGCGAGGAAATTCACCAGATCCAGGCTGTCCAAAATTCCTCCCGGGCCGAAAATGGCCTCGTTGGTTTCAGGCGCGACGGGGCGCGGCAAAGTGCTCACGACGAGAGCGCGTACAGTCTGGACGTTGATGGTGATGCTGGAGCTCACGATCCGAGAGTTGAGGACCGAGCCCAAATCTGTCGAGAACCCCAAGGTTACGTTATGGCGACTGCTCCGAATAAGCGGATGATCGCGTCGGGCGATCGGCAAAACTCGCACTACGAGCTGTCTTTCGTGGCTTAGGTCTGTCTTCAAAATACTCGGAGGGAGTAAACCGCTAACGGGATCTGCTGATCGCAGACCGCGATCAGCGGGCTCCAATCACCTCAAGGCGCAGGCGACGGAGCGCGGCAGCGCGGAGATGGTCGCACCTGGTGCGGCCCCGAAGCGGAGCGAAGGGGTGACCGTTGCGGGTGCCTTTTGGGCGTAGCGGTCACATGAGCCGTAGCCTCTGAATAAAGATTTCCTCATTGGGAAATCCTATTAGCGGTTCTCTCTCGGGTTCGGACCTATTTCGGAAACACGCCCTAGTCTTCGGATTTCGGAGTCTCACTTCCGGTGAAACGCGGCATCGTGGCCTCGCCGGCTGCGGCAATATCCTTCCTCCGAAAAACGCGCGCGACGGTGAGAAAAATGATTTTGAGATCGAGCCAGAACGAGCGGTGTTCGACGTACCAAACATCGAGCCGAAACTTTTCCTGCCACGTGATGGCGTTACGCCCGTTGATCTGGGCCCAACCGGTCAGTCCCGGACGAACCTCGTGCCGACGCGCCTGCTCGGGCGTAAAAAGCGGCAGGTACTCGACCAGAAGTGGCCGCGGTCCGACCACGCTCATCTCGCCCTTCAATATGTTAATCAACTCCGGCAGCTCATCCAAACTCGTCGAACGCAACCAACGTCCAAAAGGTGTCAGCCGAACGGCGTCCGGCAGAAGTCGTCCCGTGGAATCACGCGCATCGGTCATCGTGCGAAATTTCAACACCTGAAAAATACGCCCGTCGCGCCCGGGTCTCAGCTGACGAAAGAGGATCGGCCGGCCCAATTTCTCCCGTATCAGTAAAGAGAGGACGATCAAACCTGGTAACAGAACCAGCAACGCCGCGGCGGCGGATGTGAAGTCGAAAAGACGTTTCATGGGGACGCGCTACTCCGAACACCGTGCAGTTCCACCTTTCCGGCTTCCAGCCAGTCGCCGGG
>CBRAFL010000456.1:0-3770 GCA_967755055.1 uncultured bacterium | reverse complement strand
GCCGGAAAACACCGACGACTACACCAAGCCGCTGCAGCTGCTCGCAAAATCCATCGCCTTCCGAGACCCGGTGACGGGCGAGTTGCGTCGCTTTACGAGTCCGAAAACGTTGAAGCTGGACGACGAGAGTTCTTGAGTTTGGCGCTCAGGAAGCGCGGGGAAACAAGGGCAGCGTATGGCTGCGATGGAGGCGAAGGAATACGAAGCTCCGGATCATTTACGATCAGCGTAGCCCTGCGCGGAGCGCAGGAACCAACTGATGCCCCCATTACACTCGTGTCCGCTTTCGAATATATCAGCGCCTTCGGCTGACGACGCAAACGAGGTGGCTTTAGAGTCGCTATCACTGTTTACCTGCGGCAGTAGCTTGGCGCCACTGCACAGCAGTTAAGCGTACACCACACTATATAGTATGACCAAACGGATCACCCTCATCCAATGGCTCGCCTGGTTTTATTGCGCCAACTTCCTCGCTATCGTAGCGCTCAGCCACTGGCCCGGCCTCACGGATCGAGCGGGTCGGTTAATGGGCCTGTTTACCATCGATCCTATTGACGACATTTTTCATCTCATCTCCGGATTGATCGCGGGCGTTGTGGCGTGGAAGTCGCATCGGTGGTCGGTGAACTATTTCAAAATCGCTGGTATCCCGTACGCCATCGACGCGATTACGGGGATCTTCTTCGGCGTTCAGTTTCTCAATGGCGAGTTTTGCTCCGTCAAGCCACCCGGCCCCGATCTCAGTATTCGCAATATTCTGGTTAACACCCCGCATATCTTAATCCCGGCCACGATGCTAATGATCGGATTCTGGCTCAGCAAACGGGTAAAGGCCCCGGTCTAATGCTCCGAAGCTCGAACGGCCGACAATGGTGGAGAATTTTCGTCCGCGCCATCGTTGCTGGTCTGGTCGGCATTTTCTTTGCGACAGTGTTCTTCGTCAGCGCAGCCTCACGTGCGCTGCCCGGATTCCGAGTCGTAAACGACAAGATGCCGCCCGAACTGACGGCGGCGATCAGCCAGATTCCTGGTTATCGGCGCCCCGAAGAAGCGACCTACCTCACGTACCCCGAGTGGTACCTCGTCTTCAATCCGCAGGAGTACGCTCAACATCTCCGGCAGCATCCTCCCAGCCAATTTCCGTATGGCCGATCGATCGCACAATTCTGGAGCGGCTACGCCCAAGTGGCCGGCATTTCCCACCGCAGCTATCCATTCAACGCCGGGAATCACCTCATGGTTGTGGTAATCGGGGCGAGTTCGACCATCGAATGGATCATCAAGGGCGCGTACGAAAATACGATCGGCCGCCTCTCAGAGGGACTCAGTAAGGGAGCCCAGACAGCCGAGGATGTGTTCGCGGCTGACGTCGCGCGTGACTATGGAGAATTCATTCCCACCCAACCTTGGTTTGATTTTCCGTTCGGCCAGAAATTCAAAGCTCTTTGGTCCACCACCGGCATGTTCGGCCCTCACTTCGTGCGTAAATGCGAACGGAAGTTTTTTCTTAGCCTCGAGTACGGCGTGAAATTCCTGTACGCGGGCGTCATTCGTCTCGCGAGCCATTCGGTTTACGGAACAGCTGACACCGAAATCTATGCCTCGATCACGATCGGCTCCGACCAGGCCCTTAACATTCCTGGCGTGAAAAAGATCAAGCCACTCGGTGGGGGATCCTGGATCGTTACTCTCCCTCATTACCAGGGGTTCTCCGACACGGCTCCGCTCCTCATCCGTCAAGGCGTGGAGTTTATCGAAATAGCCGGTAACGATGAGCTGCTTGCCACCATTGTTGCGCCGGCCGGACGAACACTCGAATTTCCTGAGGCACGGTCTCTGTTCGCGATGCCGTTGCTGAGCGACTCCAAATTTCAGCGCATAGCGTTGCAGGTTCCGGTGAAGCGCCTAGGCGACTTTCTGCGAGCAGTCGACGCAAGGGGAATGAGGCTCGAGCACCTTTTCGACTACTAGTCCTGTCCGTATCCAATTTACCGATCCGTCATGAAAAAACGAATTCTCGGACTCATCTTGCTGCTGGTTGCGGCAATCATCGTACCGCCCGGCCTGTTTCTCGCCTCGGTGTGGTGGCACGACGGAACGAAACCGAACTCACCCGTCGCAGCTGGCGCCGATGACGCGAGCCGCCTGAATGCGAACAAACCGGGCGAGGTCATCGCCGTGGCGAACGATCCTGCAATCGCAGAGCGCCAGCTTGTGGAGCTGGTGAAACGCGCGGCGCGCGACGGCAGCCATATCTCAATCAGCGGAGCGCATCATTCGATGGGCGGGCACACCATGTACCCCGGCGGCATCGTACTCGACATGCTTCCGTTCAACCGAATGTCGCTCGACGAGACACAACGCATTCTCACGGTCGGCGCTGGCGCGCGTTGGTCAGAAATAATCCCGTTTCTCGATCATCGCGGCTTTGCTGTCTCGATCATGCAGACAAACGACGATTTCTCGGTCGGCGGATCGATCTCGGTGAACTGCCACGGCTGGCAGAATGATTCGCCGCCGATCGCCAGCACCGTTGAATCGTTTCGGATCCTGATCGCCTCCGGTTCGATTCAACACTGCAGTCGGACAGAGAACCGGGAACTGTTCTCGCTTGCCCTCGGCGGATACGGGCTGTTCGGCGTAATTCTGGAGGTCAACCTTCGCGTCGTGCCCAACGAGTTTTATGTCGCAGAGCCTCACCGCGTGAAGCCGGTTGATTACAGCCACGTGTACCACGAACTCACGCGCGAACGCTCCGACGTCGGCATGGCTTATGGGCGAATCAACGTGGCGCCGAATTCCTTTTTAGAGCACGGTCTGGTCACACTGCTCAAGCGGCAGACCGCGGATCACTCCGTTAGCGATACGTTGACCGATGAAAAGCCGAGCCTGCTCAAACGACTCGTGTTTCGCGGCGGCATCGGAAGTGACTACGGCAAGAACCTGCGGTGGTGGCTGGAAAAAACGATGGGCGAGACCGCTGGGAAGATTCTCTCCCGTAACCAGATCATGTACGAACCGTCGAATCTTTATGCAGCGCGGGACGATCGCAGCACTGACATTCTCCATGAATATTTCATCCCCTCGGCGCGGCTCGGTGAGTTCATCGACCAAGCGCGACCGATTCTGATGAAGTACCGGCCCGAGCTATTAAACATCACCGTGCGCAATGTGGAAACCGACGTGGACACCTTTCTGCGCTACGCAACCGAAGAGGTTTTTGGCCTCGTGTTGCTCTTCCATCAAACCCGCGATGCCGCTGCGGATTCTGCCATGCAGGCGCTGACACGCGAGCTGGTTGACGCCGCGCTCGCGTGTGGCGGTCGCTACTATTTACCGTATCGCCCCCACGCGACGCTCGACCAGTTTCTCCGTTCTTACCCGCAGGCCCGGGAGTTTTTCGCGCTCAAACGCCGATATGATCCGACCGGTATTTTCCAGAACAAGTTCTTTCTAAACTACGGCAAGCCATTGCTTGAACAAAAGAACCCGCTTGCCAGCGTCGTCTCCTCGTCCTCCACGACTTCAAGCAAATAATCGTCCTCACCTTGCTGAAAAACACCGACGACTACGAGACGTGCCGACCGCGGCAATCCAGCTGTGATTTCAGATGAACTGGTTCGTCGCCGGGCCCCGCACGCTGCTCACTCTTTCGCGGACTCTTCCGAATCGAGGCTGAATGTCACAGGTTGCTGCATGCGCGTATTGACCGCTCTCCCTCCGACTTTTCCTGGGTGGAACTTCCAACCGCTCACCGCTTTTGCAGCTGC
>CBRAFL010000455.1:0-3771 GCA_967755055.1 uncultured bacterium | reverse complement strand
TGACTACCGCACGGGTTTCGCGATGGAGACCCAGCACTACCCGGACAGCGTGAATCAGCCGAATTTTCCGACGACGATTTTGCGTCCGGGCGAGACGTATCGCACCACGACAGTTTATCGGTTTTCGGCGAAGTAGTTCGCGGCAATTTTTGGGCGAGTCGAACTTTGGGTGGAGTCACGGGTCCTCAGTAGGACAGTTTCGCCGCACCTCCCAATTTTGGGAACCGGCAGATTTCCCTGTTAAATACCCCGTTTCTATGAAAACAAACGTACTCCACCGCCGACTCGTTCCGACCACCCTCATTGCCACGAGCTTTCTTTTTGCCGGCCTCAGCGGCTGCTCGAAACAGGACCGAAAATCTGCCAGCAACACTGCCAAGGATGCTTACGCCGACACGAAATCTGCGATGTCAAACGCGTGGGACGACGTGAAGTCCTTCACATTTGAAAAGCGCGATCAATTCACCGCGAGCGCGAAGGCACTTACCTCAAAGATGGATGCGCAGCTTAGTGAAGTGCGTGCGGATTATTCCGAGGCAAAGGCCAGCGCGAGCCGCAAAGCTGCCATGGCAGAGTTGAAAAGTTCGGAAGCCGATTACAAGGAGAAGGTCGAAGCGCTCGGGAGCGCGACAGCCGCGACTTGGGACAGTGCTAAACAGAATGTGATTGCTTCGTGGGATCGCTTGCAGGCGGCGTATTACAAAGCGCGCGCGGATTGAGGCCAGCGGGCCTTAGCCGGAACAGAACGCGTGAGGCGCAAGCCTCCGTGTCATTCGTACTCGACGAGGGCGTGCATCTCTAGGAATCGAAACTTGAGATTGTTACGCTCCTCTCCACGGGACGGGTTCGTCCGTCCCTGGGAGGATTGTCCCGGTCGCGAAGGCATTTTTTTGACATCGGGTGCCGTGCTCAAACACTGGTTCAATGGAAATGACGTCGGGCCAGGAGCAGTGGACGCATGAGGAGGTGGTTTCATCTGCGCGGGAAGGACTTTTGACGGAGCTCGACTTGGAGCACACGGAATTCGGCGAGGCTTTCCTGCATTCGCCCATCGGTCCGAGGGTGAGAGTTGGCGGAGTGCGCACGAGCCTTGCGCGATTCGCGGCCGAATATCTGGGAGTGTCCGCAACGCATGCGCGTTATGGAAACTATTTGGATGCCAGCGACGAAGTCGTGCTGCACCTGCCGGCCGTGATCGACGTCCGTGAAAATCTGCAATTGCCGGTCCTATCCAGCGTATCAGTTAAGCTGCGACTCTTTGTGACGGACGTGGCGAAACGCGGTGGCGCTGCAGTGGCGGCCACGCTCGGCACCCGGAAGCCAGGCGGACTCGAGGAGATCGCCGCCCGAATCCGCACGACGCCTCCGACCTACGAAGGTTGGGAGTTGCTGACGAACGTCGACGTAGCACGTGCGTTTCAACCGAATCCACCGCTACTCTCCGATCGCAAAGAGCTTTATCAGCGTCTCCGCCTCGCCTGCACCTATGCGGTCGACCGTTCGTTGCTTGACGGATTGGCGCGACGGAATCCTGGACTGCTCGATTATCTCCAATGTTTTCCGGTGGCGCGCTCTGTGAAGCGAAAGGTGGTTGCGTGGCTTGGCCCGACGAATTCCGGAAAAACGCATCGCGCGATTCTCGAGCTCAGCCGCTCGGCGAGCGGGATGTATCTCGGACCGTTGCGTTTGCTCGCGCTCGAGCAACGCGATCGAATGGTCGAACTGGGTTGCCCCTGCTCATTGATCACGGGTGAAGAACGCGACGAGCAATCGCCCACGCATTCTTCGCGCACGGTGGAGATGACGGATTTTTCCCGCCGCTTCGAAGTCTGTGTGCTGGATGAAATGCAGCTGGCGTTTGATCGCAACCGGGGCTGGGCCTGGATCGCGGCCTACTGTGGTGTTGCGGCTGATACGCTGATGGTCACCGGTCCATTGTCGGCCGAACCCGTGATCCAGCGGCTGGCGGAGTTGTGCGGCGACAGCGTGGAAGTGCACACGCTCGAGCGACAGGGCGCGCTGCATTACGACGGCGTGATCGACTGGCGGCATGTGCCGCTGCGTTCCGCAGTGATCGGGTTTTCTCGAGCGATGGTGTTGGAATTGAAAGCGATGTTCGAGTCACGCGGGCTGCGCGTGTCGGTGATTTATGGTGGCTTGTCGCCCGAGGTGAGACGCAACGAAGCGCGTCGTTTTCGAGAAGGCCACTCGGACATCGTGTGCGCGACGGATGCGATCGGGCTCGGTTTAAATCTGCCGCTGGATCGCGTGATCTTTTACGAGACGGATAAGTTTGACGGAGAAATTGTGCGACGGCTCGAGCCTTCGGAGATTTTGCAAATCGGTGGGCGCGCAGGGCGCGGACCGGATGCGGAAGGTTGGGTGGGAGCGTTTTCATCGCGCGATGCGCGAAGAGTTGAGGCCGCGCTGCGGGAACCACAGGCGACCCCGCAGCCTGACCAGCTGCCGGCGGCGCCGACGGCGATGCACGTGCGCGCGATTGCGGATCACCTCGGGCTGGAACGGCTGGGGCCGATTCTCGAATTTTTTCGCACGCGACTCACGTTTCCGGGCGGAACGTTTTTCCCGGAGGTGCGCGATGCGGTTTTCGCTGCGGCCGAATTAGTCGATGCGTACGCGCCGTCGCTCTCGGTGGAACAACGTTACGCGCTCGCGTGCACGCCAATCGATTTGGAAGAGCATTCGTTTCGCAGCGCGTTTTCCGAGTGGCTGGAAACACTCGCAGCCGGAAGACCGGTGAAATTTCCGCGGCGACTCGAGGATAGCGGCGGATTGGAAGGCTTGGAGGAAACACTGAAGCTTGTGACGGTTTATCGATGGCTCGCGTTGAAATTTCCGCATGCGTTCACGGATCTTGCATGGGTTGAGCAACTGCGTCGCGAAGCGACCGAACGGACACAGGCGATTCTGCGAGCGAGTTGGAGCAGGGTGGGATTGAGCCGGAAAGAATGTGCGCATTGTCGGCGGGCGATCCTGCCGAGTTCGCCGCACGCGACGTGTCGTGAATGTTTTTCCGAGGGATTCGGGTGAGGTTTGGCGAGCTAGGGTGTGTCTTTCGAGATGGAGCCCGCTAATCGCGGTCTGCGATCAGCGGACTCCACCACATACTCCGGAGGCGATCAGCCGCAGGGGTGATATCAGGCTCTGCCCATTGGCAGATCCTATTCGCGGTTTCCTCCTTCCGAGTATTTCGAAGACAGACCCTGGAGTGCGAGTGAGGCGATTGGGAAAACTCGTAACCTTTCGCTCGCGGTGCGTGTCTTGTTGGCATGCTCGAGATCGCCACGTGGTGCCTGACAATTACGCTGATGCTCATCGGTTTTGTTGGAGTGATCGTACCCCTGCTCCCGGGGACAACGCTGATTCTGATCGCGGCGATTTTGCACAAATGGATTCAGCCAAATGATCTTCCCTGGCTCGCCATCGGTTTCATTGCGGCGTTCTGGTTGTTATCTGTGGTGGCGGATTTCGGCGGAGTGTTGCTGGGCACGCGATGGTTCGGCGGGAGCAAGTGGGGCATGGCAGGTGCGAGCGGCGGAGCGTTTGTCGGAATCTTTTTTTCGCTCCCGGTGCTGCTGCTCGGCACGATGCTCGGCGCGGTCGCGGCCGAGAAATTACTCGCGAAGAAAACCGACCGTGCCGCAATCAAAGCGGGTTTTGGCGCCGCCGTCGGGTTCGTCATTTCAACCGTTGCCCGAGTCGGCTGCGCGTTGGTGATGATCGCGCTTTTCCTTATCTCGGTGTTCACCT
>CBRAFL010000454.1:0-3786 GCA_967755055.1 uncultured bacterium | reverse complement strand
CGCAAGAATTCACGCCGCCGATTGAGGCGGAGTGCCAGAACTAAAACTCGAGGGTGGAGGCGGGCGTCGCCATTTCGCCGAGCAATGCGTGCTCCACATAAACTCCGCCTGAGCCCGCCACACCCGGCAGCACCCAACTCGCGAATCCCACCACGACTCCGGCGGCCGCGCCGAGCGCGAAGGGCGGCCAACGCCTCAAGCGTTCGTAGAGATCGAGCGTTTTGAGCAGCGTGCGATTGAACAACACGCCGCCGAGTCCGCAGATCACGCCGAGTAATAGCGCGAGCGGAACCGAGTGCACGGTCGGCGCCGGCATATCGTGGAGCGGAAACACGGGCATCTCGCCCGTTAAAATACGGCCGATCACATCTGCAGTGACCGACGAGAGAAACGCGGCGACGAAGATCACAGGGGTGAAACTTCCCTGCAATTCTTCCAGCACGAAAATCATGCCCGCGAGCGGCGCGTTGAATGCCGCCGCCAAACCCGCGCCGGCGCCCGCGCTGAGCAACGCGCGCCGTTCGCCCTCTCCCGGCTTAACGCGAAACCAATCCGACACCATCAGGCCGGTCGCGCCGCCCATTTGAATCGTCGGGCCTTCGCGGCCCAGCGCTAGTCCGCCACCGATCCCGCACACGCCCGCGAGAAATTTCACCGGCAATAACCGGCGCCACGACATCGTTCGTTCGCCGAGCACCACCGACTTCAAATGCGGAATGCCACTGCCCGCCGCTTCCGGCGCAAAGCGACGCACGAGCCACACTCCGAGCCCGCCACCCACGGCGCCGATGCTCAACGCAAACGCGAGTGCCACGGGTCGCGACAGCTCGCGTTGCCAGGCCACGACGTGTGTTTCGGTGAACTTCAATGCGACGCGGAATGCCGACGAGAGCAGGCCTGCGACAATTCCCACCAGCAGTGCCTTGGGCAAAATCTGGCGGCGTTTTACCTCTTTGGTCCCAAGACCGAAAGCGGCATCAGGCGCGCGTGAGTCCGAATTCATCAGCCGGGACTAACAGCACCGGCCGTGCCGCGGAAAGAGCGGAGTCGCTCGTTTGGAGTCCGAACGTTTGTCCGAGGTAGGCTTGTGCGCCTCTGGCGTACGTCCCGCCGACTTGTCCGCCGAAGGAGGAGCCGTGGTTGAGCGGCTCACCCGGAGGTTTACCCGCCTATGGCGGCGCCGAAGGCGACCAGGGGTTCGCCCTACCGGTCGATCTTGTTACGCACGGCGGTCAAAAACCGGGCCATAATTGCCAAAAAGTGCGGAGCATCTGCACTGCATCGAAGCTATCCTCGGCGCGCAGCAGGATGGTTAACCCCGGAATCAAAATGAAAGCGAAAGCGAAAACCCCTTCACGACTTCGCCGCGAACCCACGGAGCGCGAAGTCCGCGACTACGCTTATTACCTGTATCAAAAAAGCGGGTGCGTCCCCGGCTCGGATTTCCAAAACTGGCGAACGTCCCGAATGTCCCTCAAAGCAAAGCGCCGGAGTTCGGCAGTGGTCGCGACCGGCAATGCGACTCCGGCCGCCGCTGGAGCGACAGCCGTCCGGTTCGCGGATGAGTTGGAATCGGATAGCGGTTTTCAGGTCGAGCGATTCCTGGTGACCAAATAAGTTTGATCGTCCCGACGAATGCGTCCCCGACGCGAAACGGAATGCAGTGCCTTCACAATCTTCCATCTCCCTGAGCTCACGACGGCGACGACGGGTGCCGCGGCCGTTTCGGGCATTGACCACGATGCAGAGTCGACTTGCCGTGATTGTGAATGAGCGCCAGCCCCGCTGGAAACGCGAATGGGTCAGGCGTCTGCGTGCGGAATCGAATGTCACCGCGAAAATGGAGCAGCCCTCGATGATTCGTTTGATGGACGAAACGCTCATGCAGTTCTGTTCGTTACTGGAAGTTCGTCCGGGCCATCGCTGGTTGAGTGAACATCGGCCGAGCTTCGCGCGTTTGTGCGGATGCGGTCATTGTGGGTTGAGTCCGTTGCTGACCTATTTCGCCTGCGGTCAGCTGGCGCTGGAAGTCGCGCTGGGTGATCCGCCACCCGTACCGCCGAGCCAGCGCGGCGCGTTGACGGCCCGCTGGCACTTCCTCGCCCAACGAGAAATCCAATCACTCTGCGGTGCGTGCTGCCGGGTCTGTGCACCCGCGCTGGTTCTATCTCGCGAAGGTCTGGAGACGGTTGCGTCGAGAGCGGAGCGCTGATGTGACCGCAGGGGTGGATTAAATGTAATCCGAGGGGGAAACGAATCCAAAGGCAGTTTTACCCGGCGTTTTACTGCAAAGAACGCAAAGATCTCAGAGATCAAGCATCGGATTCTCTGCGCTCTTTGCGTTCTTTGCGGTTAACATTCCGCCATCCGCAGAAACGATGCTGTGATCAGCCCGCGGCGCTCACGGCGAAGAGTTCGCGGCGACGGACGCTCTCGGCTTTGGCCTTCTCTGACGGGACAATTACGATCGGGCAGGGCGTAACCGCCAGGACACCGCTTGCCGTGCTGCCGATCGAGGAGCCGTGAGTGCTCTCGCGATCGTGTGAGCCCATGACGATGATATCGGCGTAGAGTTCCTCGGCGCGGGCGAGAATTTGCGAAACGGCTGAACCACGCACGAGCCGCCAGGTGGCGACGATCCCGCGATCGCGCGCGGAACGCACCAGACTTTCCAGCTTTAGCATCGCCTCGGCGTCGCTGATCGTCGCGGTCGCGACCGTCACGTGGAGGAAGACGATCCGCACATGAATATCTTGAACCAGCGAGAACGCGGTTGCAGCGGTCTTGGCCGACACCTCTGAAAAATCAACCGGCACGAGGATGGTTTTCATCGCCCCATCCTATAAATTTTCGCGACGTCCCGCTCCGCGGCTCTTGGCGGAAAGTGTGCAAGTTTTGACATCGCTGCTCCATGTGCTCGCTCGCAGGTGCGAAGTAGCGACTGGCGGTCAGAACGATAATCGGTATTCCGGCGACTACGCCATCTGGCGAACTATGAAAGAGACCATCGAAAGACTGAAGAGCGTTCATTTGGGGAACGAACGCTCCATTTGGATTCGGGAGCCTGCAGCTCCTGACGCGGCCAGCAATCTCACGATTTTTCTGGATGGGGAACTCTATCGAGATCGCGTCAACGCAATGTCAGTGATCGATGATCTTCAGGATGAGATTGCGGATTGCTGGTTTGTTTTCGTTTCGATGGAGAGCGCAGAAGCGCGCTGGCTGGAGTGCCCTTGTTATCCACCGTTCGCCAAGTTCATCGTTGAAGAACTGCTCCCGTGGTTTGAACGCCGATACGGGAGCATGGTGACGATTGGGCAAAAAACACTCATTGGTCTGAGCTACACCGGACTCGCGGCGGCGTTTATTACGAAAGAATTTCCAGGTGTTTTCCAGAAGGTGATCAGCCAGTCCGGATCTTTTTGGTCGAATGACTGTTGGCTTGTGGAGCAGTTCAAGCGACTGCCGCATCGCGTTCCGACCGATTTTTATTTGGACGTGGGTACACGAGAGATTCAGGAGAATGTCCGACACCGTGAAGACGTGCTCCAGGTTCTTTCGCAGATCGAAGGCGTGCGGCGCTTTCGCGATGCTTTGCTTCACCAAGGCTGTTCAGTAAAATACCTCGAGTTTGATGGAGGCCACGAGTTTGCCGCGTGGAAGCGGATGCTACCAACAGCTCTCAAATGGGCGCTGCCAAACCAACTAGAGAAAAATTCGTGACTGCGAAAACGGGAAAGGATCACGTCGCTAGTGTGGGCCGCCGCAATTCATGAAACATATCTT
>CBRAFL010000453.1:0-3798 GCA_967755055.1 uncultured bacterium | reverse complement strand
GTGAGACGGCCCTGCCGTCTCGTTGAGACGGGCTCAAGCGGTTGAACTCCGCGCCTGCCCGCTCGTCAGTAGTTCAGCTTGAGTCCGCCTTCGCGAACGCTGCTCATAGTTACATGAGCTCGTGCGGGCGACGGAAGGTCGCCCGCGCTTACACTGATGCCTCCTTCTTTCTCCTACGCCGATCTGGCGAACCGAATTGTTGATCTCGAGCGCTTGACGTTGAAACCGCAGCCCGGCGAACGCACCGCGCTCGCGTCGAGCTATGATCGGGCGAGCGTTTACGATGCCGCGAACGATCGCTATCTCGACTGGGGCGCGAACGCCGATGGTACGGGAGTTGTGCGAATGGAAGGAGAGGACGCAGTCCTGGCGGAGATCACCGGGCCCGGCTGCATCTGGAGAATGTGGTCGGCAACGGTAGGCGAGGGACATGTGCGCATCACCCTCGACGATGACGTCGAACCCGCCATCGATCTACCGTTCGCTGGTTTCTTCGATCAGCGGCACGAGCCGTTCACGCGACCTCAGCTCGTCTACGAAACCGCGGCGAAAGGTTATAATAATTACACGCCGATCCCGTTTCAGAAGTCGTGCAAGATCGTCGCCGCGCCGGGATGGGGGAGGTACTACCATTTCAATTACTCGCAGTTTCCCCCCGAAACGCGCGTACCGACGTTCCGACGACAGCTCTCCGCCGTTGACGGCGCGGCGCTTGACGCGGTTGACCGGAAGCTGGCGCGTTGCGGTGATCCGCTGGCGGCACGAGCCGGGCAGCAGACCGTATTGAAGTCGATCACGCTGGCGTCGGGGCAGTCGTCCGTGGTCGCGGAGCTAAGCGGAATGGGAGTGATTACGGCGATCCGGGTGAAAATGGAATTGCCCCGCGAGGTCGATGAACAGCGTAGGCTGCTGCGTGAGCTGACGATTCGGATGACTTGGGATGATGATCAACAGCCGGCGGTGTGGTCTCCGTTCGGCGATTTTTTCGGCAGCTCGGCGGGCGCGGTGCCTTTTCGTACGATCCCGACGGGACTGCACGAGGATGGAACGTGGTATTGTTTTTGGCAGATGCCGTACGCGACACGGGCGGTGATCACGGTGGACAACGAAAGCACGCGACTGATCGTGATGAGTTGGCAGATTGATCACGCGCCGTTGAGTCGGTCGGTCGATGACTACCTGCGGTTTCACGCGAAGTGGCATCGTGACGCGTTTCGGGTGCGACCTGATCGGTGGCCCGACTGGACGTTGTTGCGAACGACGGGGACCGGCCGGTTCGTGGGCACGCAACTGCACGTGTGGAATCCGCGTGGCGGCTGGTGGGGCGAGGGCGATGAGAAATTTTTCGTGGACGGAGAAAAATTTCCGTCCACGTTCGGGACGGGCACCGAGGATTATCTCGGCTACGCCTGGAGCTCCGGCGGCACATTTGTGCAGGCGTTGCACAGTCAGCCGGTAAATCAAAACAATCGCGGCCACGTGAGTGCGAATCGCTGGCACATTCCGGACGACGTGCCGTTTCAGCAGAGTTTCGAGGCCTCAATCGAAAAATATTTTCCGAATGCGCAGCCGTGTCATTGGGCCGCCGTTGCGTTTTGGTATCTCGCTCCCGGCGGGACGGACCCGTTTGCCGCGGTGCCCGTCGCTGAACGCGTCGGCCCGTGGGCGTGGCCGCCGATCTGGCGGGAACGCGACGTCATTGAAGCGGAGCAGTTGCCGGTGCTCAAAGAGCAGTGGCCGCAGGCGGGCGGTGTGATGGATGCGGTGGCGCGGAACATCGCGGCGGGGGTGATCAGCAACGATCGCTTCCTCATTTGGTGGGTGGACAAAGTCGGCTATCGCCTCGAACTGGGCGGCATCAAAGTCGCGAAGGCGGGCCGATATCGATTCTTCGCGCAATTTATCCGCGATCACGAGATGGGCCGGTTTCAATTCGAACTCGACGGACAAAAGCTCGGGGGCCCGATCGATCTCTATGCACCCACGAGGGGCGGGCCGCCGCTCGTGGCGGACGTGACGGACCTCGGCGAGGTGACGCTGTCGACCGGCGAGCACGTGTTTGCGGCGGAGGTGGTCGGGAAGCATCCCGATTCCACCGGCTACCTGATGGGCGTCGATTATTTCAAGCTCGTGCCGTTATCATGACTTCGCTCGACGGTACCGCTCGCGAACCCACCGCGATGCCTTTGTCTGCGGGCCGTAAGATTTGGACTGTCGGCACGCTGGTCTACACGACGGGCGGGCTCGTGATTCTTTTCTGCTGGCTGCTCGCGGGCGACTTCGCCTGGTCGATGAAAGAGCGGTCGGTGATGTGGGTGGTTCAGCTGCTGATCAAAAAATTCGAGGCGTCGGACATGGTGGCGGGACTGCTGATCGGGACGTTGCCGCAGGCACTCGCGTTGGTGCTGACCCCGATCATCAGCTACCGCTCCGATCGCCATCGCGGTCGCTGGGGGCGGCGTATTCCTTTTCTCATTATTCCCACGCCGGTCGCCGCGCTTTCCATGCTCGGTCTGGCGTTCAGCCCCACCATCGGCGAACTGCTGCATACCTTTCTGGGCGGTGTGTCGCCCGGGCTGAATCCGTCGATCCTGATCGTGTTTGGCGTTTTCTGGACGCTGTTCGAAGTGGCCACGGTGACGGCCAACGCGGTTTTCTTTGGGCTGATCAACGACGTGGTTCCGAAGGCGGTGCTCGGCCGTTTCTACGGGATGTTCCGTGCGCTGGGCCTGGTCGTCGCAATGATTTTCAATTTCTGGCTCTTCGGCAAAGCGGAGACGCATTACACGTGGATTTTCATCGGTATCGGGGCGCTCTACGGCGTCGGTTTCACGACGATGTGTTTCAAGGTGAAAGAGGGCGGCTATCCTCCGCCACCTCCGCTTCCGCCGCAACCGAATCGCGCCGTTGGGTTGCTCGCAGCGGTGAAGATTTATTTCCGTGAAAGTTTTTCCCGGCCGTATTTTCTGTGGATCTACGCTTCGATCGCTCTCTCGTGGATGGCGGTGATGATGATCAATCTCTTCAATCTGTTCTTCGCGAAAAGCGTAGCGATGAGCATGGACGTTTATGGCAAGTACCTCGCCGCGACATTTCTGATTTCGTTTTTCGTTTCCTATTTGTTGGGTGTGCTGGCGGACAGGTTTCACCCTTTGCGGTTGGGTCTGGTGGTGATGGCGCTGTATTCCGTCGTCACGTTGCTCGGCGGCCTTTTCGTCAAAGACGCGCAGACCTTCGGGATCGCGCTGATTGCTTACGGAGTTCTATCCGGCTCGTGGCAGACGGCGACGGCTTCGCTCACGTTGCGGTTATTCCCGCGGACAAAATTTGCCCAGATCGACTCGGCCCGCGGACTGGTTTCAAGTTTCGGCATGATGCTTGTTGGACCGGTGATGGGACGTTTTCTTGATTTCACCGGTCACAATTACCGGCACGTTTACACCGCGAGTGCGATCATGGCGGTGCTAGCATTGCTCGCTGGATTGGTTGTGCATCGACAGTTCATGCAGCTCGGCGGACCGAAAAACTACGTTGCGCCCGGAGAGTAATTACACACCGACAGCACGTCCGCAGATTGCGCTCCACGCCGACTTTGTTCAACCGGACTCAAGCAGTTGAGAGTCCCGAGTTGAGAGCTGAGAGACCAATCTGCACATCGCCATTCGAGAAGTGCCCGGCTGAAAACGAGCTCCCTTTCTGTTTTGTTCTTCAATGGAGGGACGACCTCCGTGTCGTCCGGCGTTCGCGAAGCGGAATCACCTGACCAACGGACCGGACGGAGCCGGTCCCTCCGCCGCT
>CBRAFL010000452.1:0-3805 GCA_967755055.1 uncultured bacterium | reverse complement strand
CACAGATGGGCAGAGGGTAGGGACGTCTCTCCGCAGACGTCCGTTCCGAGTGCAGCGCTCGTGCGCGTTCGCGAAGCTTGGTTCAACGGAGGGACGAGCTCCGTCTCGTCCGGGATCGCAAAATCAAAATTCGAAGGTCCGAAGTCCGAGCAGTGGACGCGGAACGGTTGAGATGCCGGCGGTCTATGGGGCAGGAGGGTCCCACCATGATTCGAAAACTCAAATCCGGCGGTTACCGGTTGTATTCACGAAAGAAAAATCTGCGTACGGGCCGCCGCCGAACCTCGGCACGTTCAAGAGCCGCACCGCCGCCGAAAAACGCGAACGCACTGTGCAGTTCTTCAAACGGCACTGAACCGAGACCGGAGTCCGCCGAAGGGGTGCGTCGCAATTCTCGACAAACCCGGCGCTGGCTCAACTGGTGTCAACGGTTGAGACGTGACCCAGACGTGACCCTTGAGCCGTCTGAATTAGAATTTACGAAGAGCCCATCGCCTCGCCATGCTCCGGCATGCTCTCCCACCAACCCAATCCCGCCGCGATCCTCCAGACCGCGTTTTCGTTCTGGTCGTCCAAAGTGTTACTCACCGCGGTGGAGTTTGGCGTCTTCACGCAACTGGCTGGCCGCCATCTGACGGGTGCGGAGCTTGGTGCGAAATTAAACCTGCATCCCCGAGCCATCCCCGACTTTTTCGACGCACTGGTTGCCATGAAATTTCTCGACCGCGAGGGCGACGGACCTGAATCGAAGTACTTCAACACCGCCGATGGTGCGCTGTTTCTCGACGAAAAAAGTCCGCGTTATGTCGGCGGCATTCTGGTGATGTTGAATGCGCGACTCTTCAAGTACTGGAACGATCTGCCCGAAGCGCTGCGCACCGGCCAGCCCCAGAATGAAGTGAAGCTGGGCGAGAAAGGCATCTTCGAAGCACTCTATGCCGACCCGGCCAAGCTCGAGCAATTTCTCGGTGCCATGACCGGATTGTCGCGGGTCAATTTCGAGGCCCTGGCGGAGAAGTTTGATTTCTCAAAGCACAAAACCCTCTGCGACGTGGGTGGAGCGACAGGCTTGCTTTGCATCGAGGCGGCGAAGAAACACCCGCAGCTCACCTGTATCAGCTTCGACCTGCCACCGGTTGAGCCCATCGCGAAAAAACATATTGCCACGGCTGGTCTCGCGGCGCGCGTCGGAACGGCGTCGGGCGATTTCTTCAAAGATTCGCTGCCCAAGGCGGATGTCATTACCATGGGCATGATTCTCCACGACTGGAACCTGGAGAAAAAGATGCACCTGATCCGCTCAGCCTACGATGCGTTGCCGCCCGGAGGTGCGCTCGTGTCGATTGAAGCGCTGATCGACGATGGCCGCCGCGAGAATGTCCAGGGGCTGCTCATGTCGCTGAACATGCTTATCGAGTTCGGCGACGCCTTCGATTATTCCGGGGCGGATTTCAAAAAGTGGTGCACCGAGGTCGGCTTCAAACGCTTCGAGGTTATTCATCTTTCCGGGCCGTCGAGCGCGGCCATCGCCTATAAGTGACGCGATTCGCAGCCGAGCTTATGCGGGACCGACTCATCGTGGCCCGCTGCGGAAGGGCTGTCTTCGAAATATTTGGAGGGAGGAACCGCTAATAAGGATCCGCAAATGGGCAGATCCTTATGTCACCCCTTCGCTGCGCTTCGGGGCCGCACCAGGTGCAACCATCTCCGCGCTGCCGCGCTCCGTCAGCTCCAGAATAGGTGGTGGGGTCCGCTGATCGCAGACCGCGATTAGCGGGCTCCAATAACCTCAAGGCGCAGGCGAGGCCGATTGCTTGTTGGTGATTGGTTATCGCTCATTGCCGGAGATTGTCACTGAGGCCGGAAGGAGAACCAATCTGAGGTCACGGAAGAATTCCTCGGTGTGCTCTGTGCAACCTCCCGTGAACTCTGTGCCGGATGGTCGGAATCCGGATTAGTGTCCATCAGTGATCATTAGTGGTTAAACGGATCGAGGAATGTCTGATGGGCGGTCACACATTAGCCGTAGACACTGGATCAAAATTTCCCAATTGGGAAAATCCCATTAGCGGTTCCCCCTCCGGGTTCGGATCTTTATTTCGAAAACACGCCTTAAGCTGAGACCGTGCTTACTGAAATCGGTACGAGCGCAGAGGCACCGAGACACGAAGGCGAAACACTCGCACCGATCGCGCTCTGAACTCCGTGCCCTCGTGTCCTTGTGGTAAAAAACTCACCGCTCAAAGGTGCGCTCGATCTTGTCCTCGAGATCGCGTCGGAACCAGTGGTAACCGCTGCTCTCGGGGCGCTCCTCGCGGACAGTCGCGAACATCGCTGGGTGGACTTTGGTCTGGGCGGATTTCGTCACGCAACCGGCCAAAGCGAGGCCGGCGAAAAGCATCAGGCAGAGACGGGCGAGGATATTCATGACGGGGTGGGGTGGGACGCCGCTACTATAGCACAAATCTGCCCGCCCGGAGTAAATTTCAACCAACCAGAATGGGGTCCCAGTTGATACCACAGAGCGGAATTGCTACGCGTCATTGCCCGCGCGACACGGCGCAGCAATAAACTCAAAGCCTGGCCGCTTCTTGCCGGCTACGTTTGCGCCATAGCAGCATGAGGAGGAAGCCAATCGCGGCTCCGCCGAGGTGTGCGAAGTGGGCAATGCTGGCGCCGAAAAGAGAAAACCCGGTCACGCCGGAAAACAGATCGAGGAGCAGCAGTCCCGGGATGAAGAATTTCGCCGCGATCGGGAATGGCACGAACATCAGGGCGAGCTTGGCGTTGGGATGGAGAAACCCAAACGCCACCAGGAGACCATAAATCGCCCCGGACGCACCGAGCGTCGGACTCGCATAGATGTGGTAGAGATCGACGAGCAATGCCTTGATTGCCGGATCCGACGGCAGCTTGCCGCCGCCCTTTTCCAGCAGCGAAGTGATGGCGGAAGGCGTCAGCCCCGCCGCGACCAAGCGATTATAAAGGCCATGAAACTCCTGCCAGTTGATTCCCGTCTGAATCAGCCCGGCACCCACGCCACAAAGAAAATAGAAAATCAAAAAGCGGGCCGTACCCCATTCCCGCTCCAGGACCGAGCCGAAGGAAACGAGCGCGAACATGTTGAAGAAAATATGGCTCAGGTTCGCATGCAGGAACATATACGTCACCACCTGCCAGACGCCAAAGTTGGCATTCGCCGGATACCAAAGCGCGCCGGCTGTGACCAACCGGTCGCTCGCGTTGGACAGCAAGTAGCCCGCGGCAAACACCACGATGTTCACGATCAATAAACCGGCGATGCACCGGGGAAGACGATTCATCGGGCCATCGTTGCGATTCGCCCGCCGTTGACAACGCCGCCCTGGCAACAGCTGGGAATCCACCGAAGGCGACGTCGCAATTCTGGAAGACCCGGCGCCGGCTCAACGGTGTCAACAGTTAAGACGTGACCCCTTTCGGCTGCTGCCTTTCGGCTGCTCCGGCGTCTCTACCGCCAGGTGAAAATGATTGTTCATGATCACGTATGCGTGAATCCGCCAGCCAAAGCGCTCGGCTGTCTCCTTCAACGCGCGTTCAAAAGCCTCCGCCGCTCCTTCCGACGCAAATATCGCCCGTCGATAATTGCCGCGGTTAATGACATGATAACACGCCCCCTCATACTCGAGCCTCAGCGTTCGCGCCATGCGTCAGAAGCTGGCAAATCCAGCGTGTTGTCAAAGATTAAGACGTGACCCCTTTGGCTTGCTTCCGAGTGCAGACACAGGCCGTAGAGCAAGCCGACGGAGATGAACTCGCCCTTGGG
>CBRAFL010000451.1:0-3810 GCA_967755055.1 uncultured bacterium | reverse complement strand
GCCATGGTGCGCTGACCTAGACCACCTAGGTGAGCGAGCGCAGTGAGCCTCGCCTGACCTAGACTGTCAAGGTGAGAAGCATTCCGCGCGCGCTCGATCGATTTTACCGCAGAGAACGCAAGGAGCGCGGAGATCGGCCGATCGCTTATTGCCTATCGCTTATCGCCTACCGCTTATCGCCGAAAATTGTCACGGAGCGCACAGAGACCCAATCCGAGGGACACAGAGGAATTCCTCGGTGAACTCTGTGCAACCTCCGTGATCTCTGTGCCGAAAGTATTCCGGATTAGTGCCCATAAGTGTTCATCAGTGGTTAAATCTGATTGGAGATCGGGACTCGGAGCTCGATCGATTTTACCGCAGAGAACGCAAAAAACGCAGAGGTCGGAAATGAGGAGATCCGTGGGACTGAGCTATGAGTTCTTTGCGATCTTTGTGGTTAAATCTGATTGGAGATCGGGCACGAAACCGATCTCCGATTTTTGTGCATTTTGTGCCTCTTGTGGCCCAATTGAATTGGGAGAATTCCCTTCACGAAGCTGCATTGCGCACCGCTGACTTAATCTGCGCCGCATGCATTGCCCCATTTCGCGTAGCGTTCTGCTCGTTATTGCCTGGTTATTCTCGAGCGGCCTTGAGGTGATTGGAGCCCGTTCATCACGGTCTGCGATCAGCAGACCCCATTACCTATTCTGAAGCCGATCAGGCGGAAGGGTGACATAAGGATCTGCCCATTGGCTGATCCCATTAGCGGTTTCCTCCCTCCGAGTATTTCGAAGCCCTACTTCCCCTGCGCGATTCACGGGATCAATCCGTTTTGACGCACAGCCAGTGCCGTTTCCAACCGACAAAATTTCGCGGCCTTTCCGTCGTCTCAGCGCGCGCTTTCACCTGTACACCCCGCCGCTCGTCTCCGGAGAAGTTCGCGCTCCCGGATGTTTTTTGTGAGGGATGCCGCTCGCTCGTACTCGGCCTTAGCCTCGGTCCATCGACCCAAACGATTCAGCAGTTCGCCGCGTACGCTCGGCAACAGATGATACTCTTTGAGGGACGGCTCTGACATGAGCTCATCCACCAAAGCGAGTCCCTCCGCAGGACCGACGGCCATCGCAATCGCGACGGCGCGATTCAATTCCACCACCGGAGAGGGCTCCAACTCCACCAGCCGTTCATAGGCTGTCGCGATTCGCTTCCAGTCGATTTCCGCGGCCGTCGGTGCGACCGCGTGGGCTGCCGCAATCGATGCCTGCAACGCATACGACGCAGGCGAATCGCTGATCGCTCGAGCGCGTTCAAGCGCCGCCAGTCCGCGGCGAATTAGCAGTTGGTCCCAACGCGAACGATCCTGATCGAGCAAGAGAACCGGTTCGCCCGCCGGCCCGATCCTCGCCGGCAATCGCGACGCCTGCAGTTCCATCAACGCCACCAACCCGTGAATCTCCGCTTCGTTCGGCGCAAGTTCCGCCAGGATGCGCCCCAAACGCAATGCGTCCTCACACAACGCCGGCCTCACCCAGTCGTCTCCCGCCGTCGCCGCATAACCCTCGTTGAAAATAAAATAAATAACTTCGAGCACGGACGACAGCCGGGCCGGCCGTTCCTCCGCGCGCGGAACGTCGAACGGGACCTTCGCTTTCGACAGCGTCCGCTTCGCTCGAAAAATGCGCTGCGCGATCGTCGCCTCGGGCACCAGGAAGGCGCGTGCAATTTCCTCCGTCGTCAGCCCGCCCAACAATCGCAGCGTGAGCGAAACACGCGCCTCGGTCGATAACACGGGATGGCAGGCCGTGAAGATGAGGCGCAACAAATCGTCGCCAATGTCATCGTCCAGCGCGCGATCCATTTCGGCCGTGGCTGCGTCGAGTTGCACGTCCTGTTCGTGTCCGATCTGCTCGTGCTTGCGCTCGAGCATTTTCTTTCGGCGCAACGAATCGATCGCACGACGTTTCGCCGTGGCCATCAGCCAGGCGCCCGGATTTTCCGGCACTCCAGATAACGGCCAGTGCTCCATCGCGATCATCAAAGCGTCTTGAGCGAGATCCTCGGCGAGACTCACATCGCGCACAATCCGCGCGAGTCCCGCAATCATGCGGGCTGATTCAATTCTCCAAACCGCCTCAATCGTGCGGTGCGTATCTGATGCCGTCACGAGCATGAACTAAAGCGGCTCCCTTGGTGTGCGGCAAGTTTGGTGACAGGCGCATGGCGCACCTCACCCACGCACCGTCGACATGCGCCCCGGTCGGCCAGCGAAAACCTACCCATCGAAGAAGGAGGCCGGCTCCGGTCGCACCTCGCAAATTTCGATGATGTCTCCTTCCGACGCGGGAAAAAGTTTCGCCCGCTCGATCGCTTCTTCGCGCGATTTGACCTGAATCGTCCAGGTCTTGCGCACCCTCCCGTTGGCCGACGCGAAAGGTCCCTCTTCCACAATGGGTCTGCCGCCAAAAAAAGAGATGTGTGCGCGCGCCGCGTGGGACGGCACGCAATCGCACGCGAGCAGCACGCCCGCTTTTTGCAGCGCCTGGTCGAAGCGAATGAGGCCGGCGGTCTTCGTCGGGTTAGTCGTCGGATCTGACGACAGCGGGTCAACACCACTCTCAAGTAGGAACAACACGAACCTCATGTTCTGAATAAGTGGCATCTCCCGGCCGTTCAAAAATGAACGACCGGAGACGCCGTTTCGTCACGGCTTGCAGTGCTCCGACGCAAAGTCCGCTGGATCGAACATCTGGCGAATCTCCAGCACGCCTTGATAGGACGGGCCAAGGATGTCGGTGTGCATTTTCATAAACTGCTGCCCCAACTCGATGGCCTCCGCCTTCGACTTTGTCTTGAGGATGGCAAAGCCGCCGATGAATTCCTTCGCCTCGGTAAAGGGACCGTCTTTCACCGTCAGCTTTCCGCCAGCGGCCCGAATGCGTGCACCCATTGAAGTCGGGAGCAGGCCGCCCATTTCGAGCAACACGCCCGCTTTGGTCATTTCTTCCGCGTGTTTGCCGATCGCGGCGTCGAGCCGGGGGTCGGGCGCAGCGCCTGTTTCAAGCTTCTCATCCACCATCACCATCATCATGAAACGCATAATGTATCTTCCTGGTTACTTTCTGAGCCAAGGTTCCAGTCGGGTTCGACCGGAATATGGACCCTGGCTCCACTGACACGACGATCCAGATGGCAGGCGCTCGACACGCGGACAGTTATTTTTTCGCTCGATCGCCATTATTATTTGCCCAGTTCCGCTCGCTGAGCACTCAAGCCGGCTGTTTGACGAAAAGATTCCTCCCTTTCGCGGCCACGACTCACTGTACGAATCAAGTACGTCGAGTATGTAGACCCAAAAGTCGCCGCCCGTTCGGCTCGCGTACGAATGCGCGCGAGTTCATCCAAGAAAATGCCCGATAAAAACGAGGTCCTTGCTTGCACCGATGTCACCGAATGGGAGTCGTGACTCGCCAACCATTATGGGAAAGCGGGAGGCATCTGGTTGCTGATCGCCAAGAAGGGCGCGGACAAAGCAGCGCTGACCATCAGCGAAGCGCTTGATACGGCGCTCTGCTATGGCTGGATCGACAGCCAGCGAAAAGGTCACGACGCCAGCACCTACCTGCAGCGCTATTCTCCGCGGCGGGCGAAGAGCCCGTGGTCGAAGCTTAACGTCGAGCGCGTGGAGGCGTTGGGTGCCGCCGGACGCATGCGCGCCCCGGGTTTGGCCGAGGTCGCGGCTGCGAAGGTCGACGGACGTTGGGCGGCTGCGTATGCCTCGCAACGCAACGTCGATCTCCCTGCCGATTTCGTCGCCGCGCTCAAATC
>CBRAFL010000450.1:0-3821 GCA_967755055.1 uncultured bacterium | reverse complement strand
CGGCAAGCGCGCGACCTACAATCGATCCTCCACTCGCTCACGCTCGCAGCCACGAAAGGCAGGCCTGCTGCAGTGTTGATTTATATTTTGAGCTCGACGCGCAGGGCGATGAGGTCGGAAAAAACTTTATCGGCGCCGGCTGCGGCAAGTTCGGCGGCGTTGTGCGTGCCGGTCGTGACGCACCAGCTGGAAAACCCGCCATTCTTGCCCGCCTGAACGTCCCACGGAGAATCGCCGACGAGAAGCGTGCTGGCCGCATCCGCTCCGAGTTCCTTAAAGACATGGAGCGCGAATTCGATTTGCGGCTTCAACCACGGTGTGTCGACGGCGCCGAAAATTCCATCAAGCAACGGAGTGATGCCGAGGTGTTCGCAAATTGTCCGCGAAGACGGGCCGTGTTTGTTGGTGAAGACCGCGAGCTTGGCGCCGCGGGCGTGAAGAGATTCGAGCAAGTCGCGCGCGCCGGGAAGCAGCGTGACATCGTCCAGCATCGTCGTCGCAAAATAGGCGCGGTAGATTTTCAGCGCCTCTTCGACGGTTTCGGGTCCGGCGAGCTTTGCGATCGCGAGATCCAGGCCGCCACCGACCGCGGAACGGACCTGCTCCATGGATGGCGGCGGCAGACCGAGCTGGCGCATCGTGTAGGTGTGCGAACGATGGATCGCGCCGAAGTGGTCGATTAATGTGCCGTCGAGATCGAAAAGAAACGTGCGGAAACGGTTCATGCTGCCTACGTGATTGCGAGGTTCGAGGCGACGAAGCAATCCAGTCGTGCGATGTGAATTGTGGCAGGGCGAGGCGTCCCCGCCGAGCCGTGACGCGTGAGACACGCGCGGCTTACCGGGACGGTGCGCCCTACCTTGAGGATGGAAGCGTCCTCCAACCTACTTGGAGATTTGATTTGGCGAAAACCTGTGTCACGAGTGGAGTCAATCTATGGCTGCCATCGTGGACCCACCGAAAGCCCGGGTATCGGATCGCCTCGAAGGCGACGTACTCGACGTTTCGCTGTCCGGCATCTGGCGAATCACTGAGCCGCGGCCATCATGGACGGAGCTCCTCGCCCAGCGAAATCCGGCAGTGGTGCGTTTGCGGGTGGCCGACATGGATCGGTGGGACAGTTCGCTGCTACTGTATTTGTTTGAGGTCCAGCAGTGGTGTCGGGCAACCGGTGCACGCTGCGACGTGGACGCGCTGCCGGAAAAAATCCGCGCGTTACTGACTCAGCTATCGGCCTCGCATGAAACGAGTGTCCCCTATGATCGTTCGCAGAATTTTTTTGCGCTCGTGGGCACGGCGACAATGGATTTGCAGAATAAGACCAAGGAAATTTCCCAGTTTGTGGGAGAATGCGTGATCGGTGCAGTACGAGTGGTGAAAAGCCCGCAAAAGTTTCGGTGGCGGGATTGCATTTACGAAATGCAGCACTGTGGCGCCATGGCTCTGCCGATCGTCAGTCTGATCAGTTTTCTGACGGGGGTGACGCTTTCGTACACGGGTGCGCTGGTGCTGCGACAATACGGCGGCGATATTTACGTGGCTGATCTTATCGGGCTGGCCGTGGTGAGAGAGATGGGCGCGGTGATGACGGGAGTCGTATTGGCGGGGAGGACGGGTGCAGCTTTCGCAGCGACGCTCGGCAACATGAAGGCGAATGAGGAAATCGATGCGCTCGAAACGCTCGGGATTTCGGCGGTCGATTTTCTGGTGTTGCCCCGCTTGGTGGCGCTGGGGGTGATGATGCCGCTGCTGGCGCTTTATGCGAATGCAGTGGGCATCCTTGGTGGCATGGCGGTGGCGGCGGGGGTACTGAACATTCCTCCGACGGCCTACTGGGTGGAGATGGGCACCATCGTGAGTCTAAGCGATGTTTCCGTGGGCGTGATCAAAGCCGTGAGCTTCGGTCTCATCGTCGGATTATCCGGCTGTCTGCGCGGTTTGCAGGCGGATCGTAGCGCTGCGGGTGTCGGTCGGGCGGCGACGTCTGCCGTGGTCACCTCGATTTTGCTGATCGTCGTTTCTGACGCGGTGTTTGCGGTTCTGTTCAACGTAGTGGGAATGTGATGACGACGATGAGCGCTGGAGAAACGGACGCAGCACCCGCAATCGAAGTGAGCCATCTGCAATGCGGCTACGACCGGAAGATCGTCCTGAAAGACATCAGCTTCAACGTGCGGCCCGGAGAGATTTTTTTTGTGATCGGCGGCTCGGGGTGCGGCAAGAGCACGCTGCTGCGCAATCTCATTGGCATTCACACGCCGCTCGCAGGCACCGTGAATTTCTTTGGGGAATCATTCACCGCCAGCGGCACGAGTCGCCGCCGCGAGTTTCTGAAAACGTTCGGCGTGCTGTATCAAGGCGGCGCGTTGTGGACCTCCCTTACCTTGCGGCAAAACGTGGCTCTTCCCTTGGAGGAATACACGACGTTGACGCGTCGTGAACGGGAGGAACTCGCGACCTTGAAGCTCGCGCAGGTCGGGTTGGCGGGGTCGGAGGATTACTATCCGGCGGAAATTAGTGGCGGCATGAAAAAGCGGGCCGGGCTGGCGCGTGCGCTCGCATTGGATCCGGCGATTTTGTTTCTCGATGAACCCTCCGCAGGACTGGACCCGATCACATCGCGCAAGCTGGACGATTTGGTTTCGGAAATCCGGCAGCGGTTGGGAACGACGATGGTGGTCGTATCGCACGAACTCGCATCGATTTTTAGCATCGCGGACCGGGTGATCATGCTGGATCGCGAAGAACAGGGAATCATAGCCGAAGGTTCGCCGCGCGAACTCGCGGGCAAGAGCAACGATCCGCGAGTCCTTGAATTTCTTCACCGCGGCGATCTGCCGTCTCTGGCGAAATGACGACAAACACACCCTCGGGCATTCCCACCAATCTCTGGCAATCCTGTCATTCGTAGGCAACGAACCCAGGTCGCCCGTGTCGGGTGGCCCCGCTGATGAACGCTCAAAATCATAGTTCCCAGGTCGGCGCCGGATTTCGAACGGGCGCTCATTTCGGGCGCAGTAACAGTATCACGCGGGCGTTTATGCGTCAGTCTTGCGCTGGATTCCCTGCCGCGCTCAGATTAGCCAATGATCGTTACTTTGTTGCGTTCGCTTTCAACCACTCGTCTGACCAAGTGATTCTCTCGTGATGAAAACCAAGTCGGGTCCTGCGATTGTCGGAGCGTTCGTGATTGGAGCCTTCGTGCTCGGCGTGATCGCGCTGCTTTCGTTTGGCGGGGTGAGTTTTTTTTCAAAACCCGAGCGATTCATGGTCTACTTCGACGAGTCGATCCATGGCCTCGATTTGGGTTCTCCAGTCAAATTGCGCGGTGTGCGAATCGGCCGCGTCGTTGAATTAAACGTACGCTACGAGTCGGAAAAAAACCGTTCCGTCGTCGCCGTGGTCTGTGAGCTCAACCGCAATATCATTACGGACAGTCGCGGAATGAAACTCGACGTATCGAGTCGGGCTGAACTTCAAAAGCTGGTCGATCAAGGCATGCGTGCGCGGCTCGAAGTTCAGGCGCTCGCGACGGGCATGCTATTCGTAGGACTCGATTTCGTCGATCCCCAGGAGTTTCCTGCGACGACTCTCGCGGTGCTGCCCCGGTATGTCGTCGTGCCAGCGATGCCGTCCGCGATCTCGGAATTCCAGGCGAGCCTCTCGGAGATATTAAGTGACCTGAAGAAGGTCGATTTCGCGGGCATGTCGACGGAGTTTAAGGGCCTGCTTTCCGACACCCGCAAGCAGCTGAACGGATTGAATCTTAAAGGGACCGTCGAACAGTGGCAGAGAACTGGCGCGCAGTTTGAAGCCCTCGC
>CBRAFL010000449.1:0-3835 GCA_967755055.1 uncultured bacterium | reverse complement strand
AAGAGGTCGGCGTCGGCACTCGCGGCGGATATTACGAACAGAGTGGGGCGCTCCGAGACATGATTCAGAATCACACGATGCAGTTGCTCGCGCTGACAGCGATGGAACCGCCCGTGTCACTCGACGCCGAGTCAATCCGCGACGAGAAGGTCAAACTTCTCAGAGCCATTCAACCCCTCAATCTGGCGTCCGGCGGCGATGTCGCGCGCGCTCAATACGCGGCCGGGATGATCGGCGGGAAAAATGTCCCGGGATATCTGCAGGAAGAAGGAATTTCGCCGAAATCCGCGACCGAAACGTACGCGTCGCTGCGTCTCTCGATCAACAACTGGCGCTGGCAGGGCGTGCCTTTTTATCTGCGCTCCGGCAAACGCATGGCGCGCCGCGTCTCGGAAATCGCGGTGAATTTCAAGCGACCGCCCGGCACGCTTTTCGCCGAGGGAGAAAAGTACAATCTCGCGGCCAACACGCTTTCGTTCCAAATCCAACCGGACGAAGGTCTCGGTTTTATTCTCAACGCGAAAGTCCCCGGGCTGGAGACGCGGACGCAGCCGGTGAAAATGAGCTTTCGTTACGCGACGACGTTCGGCTCCAACACGCCTGAAGCGTACGAGAGGCTCGTACTTGACGCGATGATTGGCGACGGGACGTTGTTCATTCGCGGCGACGAAACGGAAGCGTCATGGAAATTGTGCACGCCGATCCTCGAGGCGTGGGCCAAGGCAGGTCGTGAAGGAATGGATCAGTATCCTGCCGGCTCGTGGGGACCGCCAAGCGCAGAAGCATTGCTGGCGAAAAACGGACACGTGTGGCGTCAGCCCTGATGCGTGGTCGGTGATGGTCCCTAACTGATTTTCCCGTGTCTGAAATTTTTAATGCCCTGCCTGGATTGGATGTGCCCGTTGGCGCGATTTCAAAAAGCGTCGCGAGAATGTGGGCCGAAACGGCCGCGAGCGGACGCGCTGCGCCCGCATCGGATGACTCCAAGGCGACTCAGGTAAATTTCGTTCTTCATCTCGGATTTCTCACGACGTGTGAGGATGCGAAGGCGCAATTTCAGACAGTGCTCCGTTTTTCGCAGCGCTATCCGAGCCGCGTCGTTGTGCTGTGTCCGCTCAAACACGACGAGGGCGTGACGGAATTTCGGGCGAAAATTTACGGCGAGTGTTTTCTGGGGAAGTCGAAAGGTGATACGCGTTGCGTTGAGTTCGTGATGCTGAGTTATCCGCAGTCCGCCCGCGCGCGGCTGGAGGACCAGGTATCCATCTGCCTTTCCACGGATCTCCCGCTTTATTATTGGGCACA
Organism: uncultured bacterium; assembly: GCA_967755055.1. Taxonomy (GTDB): domain Bacteria; phylum Verrucomicrobiota; class Verrucomicrobiia; order Opitutales; family Opitutaceae; genus Opitutus. Next base: position 2,530 of record CBRAFL010000449.1, on the reverse strand, counting down.
TGGATTTTCTGATAGCCGAAAGCTCGCGGACTACACGTACCTGTTGACGCGCGCGAAACGCGTGTTGATCGACAGCTCGATCGCCCCGGCTGACGCGCTGACTTATCCGTGGCCTGAACCAGCCGCATTACGCGATCTCGTCTATTCGCGCTTGCTGCCGGTGCGCCAGACGGCGGGCCAGTTTCTGGCAAGTTATGCGCCCGCGGCGCTCGTCGACGGTTTGCAGAAGGTGACGATTTCTCACGCCCCGGAATTTGCGGCGGAAGCGCGCGTGACGATGGGCTGGCTCCGTCGGCGCCTCGCGGTGTGTGGAGCGGATATGGAGGTCACGACGTTTGCGACCGAGCCGAATAAAGAAGGAAGCCTCGGCATTTCGTTTGCGTATGCTGGTGGCGGGAAATTTTTCCGCTGGCGTGGTGATTTTGGGACGAAGCACGCGTTGTTCGAGGCGGACTTCGGTACGGGTGTCGCAAAGCTCCCGGCGGCGGTCAGCTTGCTCGCGCCGGAAATGGCGCTGAGTGAAGCCATGTTTTTCTAGACGCGATGTTCAGTTTAGAAGGCCGTGGGAGGTGCCGGTTGGATTTTCCGCGTAACCTGCCCTGTCTTCTGTCGTCTCGTCGGCGGCGGAGGTGGCGCTTGCAATTAGTTCGCGGCAAACCATCGACTTGCCACGTTTTTAAATGAACTTTTGCTCGGTCCGCACGTCACACCGTGCTCCTTTCTTCCTATGTTCTTCGCCATGATTGAAGTGTTCAAGGGCGCCGGCGTTCTTATCTATCCGCTCGCGCTCTGTTCCGCCTGTGCTGTATTCATTATTTGCGAACGCGCGTTCGCGCTTCGCAAAGCGGCAGTAATGCCCCAGGATCTCGTCGACGCCGTCGTCAACGGACGTTCACTCATGGGAGGCAAACACACGGTGCTCGCGCGAATCGTGGAGTTCGCGGAGCAACACAAGAACGACGACGGCGCGGTCAAAGCCTTCGCTCGACTTGAAATCAATCGCATGGAGCGCGGCGTCCCTTATCTCGACGTCATCTACGCCGCCGCGCCGTTGATCGGACTTACCGGCACGGTGACCGGCCTCTTGCAGGTGTTCTCCCAAATCAACAGCGACACGGGGTTGCCGGATCCTACCCAATTCACCAAAGGCGTCGCGCTCGCGCTTTCTGCCACGGTCATCGGATTGTGCATCGCCATTCCCTCGCTCGTGGGCAGCGGATATTTGCAGCGCAAAATTGAGAATTACGGGGCGCAACTCGACGTGCTGCTCGAACGCATTCTTCAGCGCGGTCGTCAATGAGCAGCCTGTATCAAAAGCGCCGCAAGCGGCCCGAATTGAATCTCGTGCCGTTGATCGACGTGCTCGTGATGCTGATTTTTTTCGCGTTCGTCACAATGCAGTTCAAATCGGCCGCGACGCTTAATATCACTCTGCCGAAAGTGGAGACCGCCGGGAAAAACGAGTTCCACGGCAATGTCACCATCACGATCGACAAGGACGGTACGATGACCTTCAACGGGAAACCCGTGAGTGATTCCGCTCTGCCGGAATTGCTCCAACAGGTGCACAACGTCGACAAAAGCATTCCGGTGCTGATCAAGGCGGACGTCACCACTCAGCTGGGCAAGGTCACCTTCGTCTGGGACGAATGCCGTAAAAACGGCATGACCAAGATCAGTCTTCAGAGTCGGTAGGTGGCGCGCTCGCCGCGCCACGGATTGGTCGCCGCATGCGAAAGTGTGCTGACCGCGCTGTAACCGGCGCGGCTACGATGATAGCCGTTCGACGCGTTGCCGTGCTGTGACACGCGCAGTTGCGCATGAGCGCGCAACGACCACCGTAACGAATATGAAAATCGTCATCACCGGTGTCACTCGCGGATTGGGACGCGCTCTCGCTGAAGAATTTATTCGCGACGGACACACCGTGATCGGCTGTGGTCGCAGTGGTGAAGAAATTTTTGATCTGCGCATGGCGCATTCTTCGCCGCATGATTTTTCGGTGGTCGATGTCGCGCTCGACAACAAAGTCGCGCTCTGGGCGGCGAAGGTGTTGGAGAGTGACGCCGCGCCGGATGTGCTGATCAATAACGCCGGCCTGATGAACCGTCTCGCACCCTTGTGGGAAATTGAGGATCGCGAGTTCACTAAAATCATCGACGTGAATGTCCGCGGAGTGGCCAACGTGATCCGCCATTTCGTGCCGGCGATGGTTGCTCGAAAAAAAGGCGTCATCGTGAATCTCAGCTCCGGCTGGGGTCGCAGCACGTCGCCTGAAGTGGCGCCGTATTGCGCGTCCAAATATGCGATTGAAGGACTGACTCAGGCACTCGCGCAGGAACTGCCGGAAGGAATGGCCGCGGTGCCGCTGAATCCTGGCGTGGTTGATACTGCGATGTTGAGATCCTGCTGGGCGGACGATGCTGGCCAGTACCAGAAGCCCGCCGCTTGGGCGAAAGCCGCGGCGAGCTATATTCTTCAACTCGGTGCGAAGGACAACGGCCGCTCGCTGAGCGTCAGTGGGTTTGAC
>CBRAFL010000448.1:0-3848 GCA_967755055.1 uncultured bacterium | reverse complement strand
GTCTACGAACGCGATCAATGGCGCGCGCTGCTCGATTCGAGTCCGGACACAATTTATTTCAAGGATCTCCAGTCCCGCTTCGTCGTCGCGAGCCGCTCGAAGGTGAGCAAAACCGTCAAAGACGTGCCCAATATTCGGGAACTCCGGGTCGCTCGCGGTCTGTCGGCCGACGTGCCCGAGTTGGAGTTGCTGACCGGTCTCAGCGATATCGACCTAGGCGACAGCGAGGATGCCCACATCTTCTACGAAGATGAGCAACACGTCATCCAAACGGGCGAACCGATGCTGGGAAGAGTGGTCCAGCAGATCGCCATTGATGGGACCGTGTCCTGGTGGTGGGCGAACAAAATGCCGTGGCGTGATCGCAATGGAAAAATCATCGGTACGTTTGGTATTTCAAAAAACATTACGGCGATCAAGGAAGCCGAGGCAAAGCTCGCGGCCGAACAGAAGCGCTTTCAATTCGTGTTCGAGTCGATGCCGGTGGGAGCAGCTCTGGCCCGACATTATCCGGACGGGCGAGTCGATCGGATCATCAACGATACCCCTCTGCACATCTGCGGCCTGACCCGTGAGCAAGACCAGATCCCGGGGATTTATAAGCAGATCACTCCACCGGAAGATTATGCGCGTCAGACAGAACTTTACCGTGACCTCGATGCAGGCGGCAGCGGCTGTCTCACGATGGAAAAACGCTACGTCCGGCTGTCGGACGGCAACACGGTTTGGGTGATGTTTTTCTTACAGCGCCAGCAACATCTCGATGGCAGCTACGATCGCTTAACGATGGTGGTGGACATCACTGAGCGTAAGCGCGCCGAGGTAAAATTGGCGGAAACCAGTGGCTTGTTGGATGCCATGCTCGCGAACAGTCCCGATTTTATTTATTTCAAGGACCTCAAGTCGCGTTTCATTCGCTTCACCAAGGCGTGTTACACCAGCTTCTGCCTGACGAGCCCTGAAATGTTGCTCGGAAAAACGGACGCCGATTTCCACGCCGGAAATCAGAAGCCGCCCTCGCGCGTGGACGAAGAGAACATCATCCGCACAGGCAAGCCGGTCGTCGGCAAATTGGAAAAGGTGGACTACGCGGATGGACGCCTCGCCTGGTTGCTCACGACGAAAATGCCATGGCGCGATGGCACGGGCGCGATTGTTGGCACGTTCGGAATTTCCAAAGACGTGACGGCGCGGAAAGAAGCCGAGGACAAACTCGCCTACGAACGCGACCAATGGCGCGCGCTCCTCGATGCCGTTCCGGACGCAATTTACTTCAAAGACCTGGAGTCCCGGTTTGTCGTCGTCAGCCGATCGAAGCTGACTGAGGCGCTCACGGGTGTGCCCGATCTTCCGGCACGCCGGCTGGCGCTGGGCCATCCAGTGGACGTCCCTGAATCGGAGTTACTGACGGGTCTTACGGATTTCGATACCTACGGCGACGAGGACGCGCGCGGCGCTTACTCGGATGAGCAGGAAATCATTCGCACCGGCGAACCGATGATCGGCAAAGTCGAGAAGCAGATGTTTCTCAACGGCACGGTGCACTGGTCGCTGACGAGCAAGATGCCGTGGCGTGATCCCAGCGGCAAAATCATCGGCACGTTCGGCATTTCAAAAGACATCACCGATCTCAAGAAAGCGGAAGAGTTGTTGCGCCGGAGCGAAGAACGCAGCCACTCCATTATCGCCAGCGCTCATGACGCATTTGTCTGCATCGACTCCAACGGATGCATCATCGATTGGAATCGCCAGGCCGAGACGATGTTCGGCTGGCCAAGCTTCGAGGTGGTCGGACGTTTTCTCCACGAGACCATCATTCCAGAAAAAGATCGTGAAGGCCACGTGAGCGGCCTTCGTCATCTCCAAGCGACTGGCGACGGCCCGGTCTTGAACACCACAATCGAACTCACCGCTCTGCGCCGGAACGGTGAGGAGTTTCCCGTGGAAATGACCATTTGGGCTTTGAAACTCGGAGATACGACGACCTACAACGCGTTTCTGCGCGACATCACCCGCCGCAAGCAGGCCGAAGCCAGTCTCGAAAAGGCTCACAAGGATCTGATCGAAGCTTCCCGTCACGCCGGCATGGCGGAGATCGCGACCAACGTGCTGCACAATGTGGGCAACGTGCTCAACAGTGTGAACGTATCCGCAACTCTGATAACCGAGCGGACGCGTTTCTCGAAAGGCATGAACGTCGGCAAAGTTTCGGCGTTGTTGCGCGAACATGAAAACGATCTCGGCGCCTTCCTGACCAGCGATCCCAAGGGCAAAAAAATCCCTGCCTTTTTGGCGGCCCTCTCAGAACAAATGGCGCTGGAGCAGACCACGACGCTCGAGGAACTCGATAATCTAAGAAAAAATATCGATCACATTATAGAGATCGTCGCGAAGCAGCAGAAGTTCGCCACGGTGGCGCGCGCATCAGAGGCGGTTCCGCTGGTGGAATTGGTGGAAGAAGCGCTCCACATCGATGGCAGCACACTCAATAACGGATTCAAATTGGTGCGTGACTATCAGTCCCAACCGACCGTCCACGTCGAGCGGCACAAGGTGATGCAAATTCTCGTCAACCTGATGCGAAACGCGAAGAACGCATGCGCTGAATCCGGCCGCGCGGACCAACAGGTGACCGTGCGAATCACGTCGGACCAATACCATTCCCGCATCGCGATCTCAGATAATGGCGTAGGCATCTCAAAGGAAAACCTTACGCGAATTTTCAATCACGGATTTACCACCCGCACTCACGGCACCGGCTTCGGCCTGCACAGTGACGCGCTCACCGCGAAAGAACTCGGCGGTTCGCTCAAAGTGGAAAGCGACGGCCCGGGACTCGGCGCGACGTTTACCTTGGTGCTTTCTCACGCGTCGGAAAACAACTGACGGGGAGCCACCACACCCGTCGCTTCGCGCCATCCACCCTCTCGAGAGTGGATTTCCCTGCGGTCCTTGTAGCCGAAAGTCCCCTCTTTGAGAGGGGTGGCGCGAAGCGACGGGGTGTGTGATTGGAAGTTTTCACACGGGGCCTCTTGAGCTGGAAGCCAGCAACCCTGCGCCAGTATCCCCGGGCGATCGGTCATCGCCCCATCCCGCGATCAGCGTCTGGGCCGATGGTCTTTTGACCATAATGGGCTAGCGTTACCTTCCATGAACAGGTCAGCGCCAATCCAAGCGGCGCACGCGTGGCAGGGCGACATTCGCATTGCCGTCGGTGACGTGCAACTCGACGGCAGGCTGGAAATTCCGGCACACGCGCGCGGTCTCGTACTATTCGCGCACGGCAGTGGCAGTAGTCGGCATAGTTTGCGCAATCAGCATGTCGCGCGCGTGGTGAGAGAGGCAGGGCTGGCGACACTGCTTTTTGACCTGCTCACTCAAGAGGAGGAAGACGGGGAAGCGCTGACCGCGCACCTGCGTTTCGACATTGAGTTTCTCGCCTCACGGCTGCGCATGGCGACACAATGGGCGATGCAAGATGATCGCACCACACCACTGCGAATCGGCTATTTTGGTGCGAGCACGGGAGCCGCCGCGGCATTGATGGCGGCGACCGACGAGGCCTTTGATATTGGCGCGATCGTTTCACGGGGGGGGCGGCCCGATCTCGCCGGCGAAGCGTTGAATCGCGTGTATTCGCCGACGCTGTTGATCGTGGGGGGCGCAGATGAAGCGGTGATTTCGTTGAATCAACACGCCTATTCGCAACTGCGCGGCGTGAGACAAATCGAGATCGTTCCGCTCGCTACGCATCTGTTCGAGGAGCCAGGCGCGCTCAATATCGTGGCGGATTTGGCAGCGCAATGGTTCGCCGGGTATCTTCCGCCGCCAGGATGGCATCCATGAAT
>CBRAFL010000447.1:0-3849 GCA_967755055.1 uncultured bacterium | reverse complement strand
TGTTTCGACGCCGCGTTCCGAGCAGTGCGCGATTTCGGCAATCTCGCGGTACGAAAGATTTTCGTAGTGGTGGAGCAACATCGCCACTTTCAAGTCGTGCGGTAGTTTGCCCACGGCGTCCCGGACGGCGTCGAGCAATTCATCGTGCGCGAGTGTCGCGGCGGGGCCGGGTTGCTCGCTCGCCAGATCCAGGCCAGAGGGTGCGCTGCGAAATCCGTTTTCTCCTGGTTGATCGGAGATCGGATCGATGGGAACGGTCGGATGACGCCGCTTCCAACGATGGTGATTGTGACACAGATTCGTCAGCGCGGTGAACAACCACGCGGAGACATTCGTGTCGGTGCGCAAACGTGCGCGCTGTTGGTAAAGGCGGACAAAAACATTCGCGACGAGATCGTGCGCGTCGGCGGAATTTTGCACGTAACGATACGCGTAACTGATCAGCGGCCGCTGCCAGCGCGCGATCAGACGGTTCAGGGCCGTCGTGTCACCCTGCTGCAAGGCGACGAGGCTGGCGCGGTCGGTGGCGGGATCGTAGGGCACAGGCGCGGGGCGGCGCTCAGTTCATATCCTTGAACGATTCCGCCGTTGCAACGAGGCCGAGGTAATGCGCGCGTTGTTCCGGAGTCATGACGCCGGCGGAGGCGAGCACGAGTTGCCGGGTCGATTCCAGGCACTGGCGATTGATGTTGCGACGCGTCTCCACGAACTGAGCGAACTCGATGAAATCAACGCGGTCGGAAGTCCGGCGCGTGTTTTCGAATGCTGCGAATTCCGCCTGCATGCGCGCGACCTCCACCGCGAGCGCACGCAGACGCGGGCTCGACGCTTCGTGGAGTTCTTTGATGCGCGCGAACTGCGTATCGGATAGCTTCAGTTCTTCCTTCATCCACGACATCTGCCCGTCCAAAGAATCGAGACCAGCAGGCCGATGCAGTTGAAAATAAACGGTGTGGGCGCCGATGCCGACTGCGAGTCCTAGGAGCAAGGTGAGGAGGGCGCGGTTCATGGCTGGCGGGCGATTTGGTCGGCCTTGAGCAGCGGATCGATGAGCTGTAAATAGCTTCGCGCGAGCTGCGTGTTGCGCTCGCGTTGCACGTGGTTGAGCCGCAGTTCAGCGAGGAAAAGTCCGAGCAGTGCGCAGCTCGCGATGAACATGGCGGCGAAAGGCGGACGCGAAAACCATGATTCGATTCCGCCCCAGAAGCCGCGGTTTTTTTTGCCGGTGGATTCCTCGGCCAGCGCGATGCGTCGCCACACTTCCGACGCCAGTTTCGGTGACGCATCGGGAGTTTCTGACCAATGATCGAGCAGTGGATCGAGGGGATCTCGAGGGTCGCGGGAGGGCATGGTAGGGAGGACGCGAACGGCTTAAGTCAGGGGGCACAACACCGGCGTCGAGCAAAGCCCTTCGACGTCAGAGAAGTAGTTGACGGATAATTGCGGGCGGCGCGAGTCCCTTCCCGCACGCTAACGCATGCGGCTACTCTGCTTCTCTAGTGAGCGCTCCGGGGGTAGCCGCGACGGTTTCCGGCGCGGTTCGGCGTCCTACTGATACAGCCAATACCGTTTGCTCTGCGTCTGATAAATTTTGGCGCGGGTCTGCAATTCGGCCATGTACCCGGCGATATCGATTTTCGCGCCGTCATGTTGGATTTGACGGAAAAAACTTTCTGAGCCGAGGTGCCGCAGGAATCCGCTGGCTGAGTTGTCGCTCACCATAAAGGGATTTTGTTTCTCAATCCGGCAGGCGAGTTGCATCAGATAAAAGCTGAGCTCGGTCGGGTGCCAGTCGTCCCAGTCGCTGATCTCAACGAAAACGCCCGTCTCCGGTTTGCCGCTTTTGCCGGTCACGCTGATCCGGCGAAAGGAAAGCCCGGGGATTTTGAAGGCGCGTAATTCGCGCTCGATGATTTCGCTTTTTACCGTGCGATGCGAGATACCGCGAAACGCGTATTGCTCGCCGACTCCGTGGCGGAAACCGATATCGAATTTGACCTTGGGGTCCCAATACGTTCCCAAGCCGACCATAGCGTAGCCGACGCAGGCGGAAAAATCCTGGATCATGGGCGAGGTTGGCACCCACGTGAGGCCGGTTTCTGGCCAGCGCATGCTGCGACGCCAGCCGCGCATGGGAACGATCGTGAGCTTGCCGCGCGCACGTACGTTTTCGGATACAGCAAGAACGCCCGGCGCTTCCTTGGCCATGCGGGCGAGTTCAGCGATCGTGAGCCCGTGGACATAGGGCACGCGAAACGCACCGACATAGCTCGTCCATTTCGCATCCAGGCCCGGCCCGTCGACCTTTAGACCGCCGAGCGGATTGGGGCGATCGAGGACGATGACTTCGACGCCGTTTTCAAAACACGCCTCCATCGTGTAGCGCATGGCGCTGACGTACGTGTAGCTGCGCGTGCCGATGTCCTGGAGATCGATCACCATCGCATCGATGCCTTTCAGCATTTTTTTCGCCGGCTTCCGATCTTTGCCGAACAGCGAAAACACGGGCAAGCCGGTGCGCCGGTCCATGCGATTGGGGATTTCAACGGAGGCTTTTTCGTCGCCGTAAATTCCGTGTTCTGGTCCAAACAATGCCACGACTTTTACGTCGGGCGCGCGTCGCAGCACGTCGACGGTGCTTTCACCGCGACGATTTACCCCAGCGGGGTGAGTGAGAATTCCGAGGCGTTTGCCTTTAACGGAAGCGAAACCCTGCGACTCGAGCACATCGATGCCGAGCATGACGGGATAGATGACGGGCACGGGCGCTGCGGGGGCGACGGAAACCGGCGCGGCGGGCGCGGACGCGGCTGGTGTTACAGCGATCGGAGTAGGGGCGACGATTGCCGGGCGGCTCGGCGCCTGAGTGGCGCTGCATCCGAGCAGACCGAGAACGAGAGCAGCGTACGCGACGCCATGTTCGATGGAAAAGAGACGAAAAAACCCGGACATGTGCGGCCACTGTGGCGGTCCGTATGTTTCCGTCGAGTGGGAATCGTGGAAAAACGTGCTGGATTTCGTTTTGCGATCAGACCGCGGAGGGTGATGTGGCTGCGAGCGTGAGCGAGTGGGTGCCGAATTCCACTCGCAACACACCGCCGCCCTTCCTCCTTCGCCAAACCTTCGGCGGACACGTTGGGCACCTTCTCAAGCCGGAACGATGCGTAGCGGCAGGCCTCCGTGCCTGCCGTGTTCGAAGATCGAAGTTCGGGAACCGGATTCTCGATCGCCAAAAACACAGGCAGGGACGCCTGTGTTACATCGTCCACTCGCTCACGCTCGCAGCCACGGTCGGAGTTAGTGCTTGGACTCGCAGCTACCGAAACTCCGCTGAACCGCGCTCCGCAATAAATCGGGCGTGGCGCGCAGCGCTTGTTCGAGCGGCCAGTCTCCGGGCGTGATCGGGTGGAGTGCTGCCGAACATTCCGCGTTTGTAGAAATCTGCCCGGCGAAGATATGCGCCGGACGATTAGCCGCGACGGCCAGCGCGAGGATCGCGCCCGGCCCTTTTCCTTGCGCGGAACTGTCATCGAAACGGCCTTCGCCGGTCAGCACCACGTCCGCGGAACGGATACGCTCGGCGAGTTCTAACCAGTCCGCGGTCAACGCGAACCCCGATAGTAATCGCGCGTCAGCCGCCGTCATGAGCCCGAACGCGATTCCGCCCGCGGCACCAGCGCCGGGCGTGTCCATGATTGCGCTGGGTCGGCCACACTGTGTGCAAAGGAGTTGAGCTAACCGCACAGAGGAATCCTCGATCGTGGGGAGGTCGTCGCGCCTGAGACCCTTTTGCGCTCCGTAAATTGCCGCGCAGCCATTGGGTCCGAGAAGTGGATTCGTGACGTCACA
>CBRAFL010000446.1:0-3868 GCA_967755055.1 uncultured bacterium | reverse complement strand
ATCGCGGCGACGCCGATCGTGAACGTCCAAAACGTGAGCGGCATCTTCTTCTTCAACCCACCCATCTTGAAAATATCCTGTTCGTGATGGCAGCCGTGGATGACGGAGCCAGAGCCGAGGAACATCAGCGCCTTGAAAAACGCGTGCGTTGTCAGGTGAAACATCGCGGCGCCGACGCCGGCGGCGACGAGCATCGTGTGTTCGTGGCCGGCCATCTCGTGAGTGATCGAGAGCGAACCCAGACCGAACGCCGCCACCATGTAGCCGAGTTGCGACAACGTGGAGTAAGCGAGGACCTTTTTAATATCGCTCTGCACGACCGCACAGAGCGCGGCGTAAAGTGCAGTCGCGGTGCCGATCCACATGATGACGTTGAGCGCTTCCGGCACCATGAGAACGTTGATGCGGCAAAGCATGTAGATACCGGCGGCCACCATCGTCGCGGCGTGGATCAGCGCGGAGACAGGCGTCGGACCTTCCATCGCGTCGGGCAACCACACTTGCAACGGGAGCTGCGCGGATTTGCCGACGGCGCCGCAGAAGAGTAGCAGCGGAATCATCGTGCTGACGATGTGATGCTCGCCGAGCGCGGTGAGGTTAACGGTGCCGTTGGCCCAATAACACATCACGATTCCGAGGAGGAAACCAAAGTCACCGACGCGATTGACGATGAAAGCTTTCTTCGAGGCATCGGCGGCGGACTGACGTTCGTGCCAGTGATTGATCAGCAAATAGGAGCTAAATCCGACGAGCTCCCAAAAGATGAACATCATGAAAAGATTGTCGGCGAGAACGATGCCGATCATCGAAAACATGAAGATCGAGAGCCCGCCGAAGAACCGCGCTTTGGACGGATCATCGTGCATGTAGCCGAGCGAAAAAACGTGAACGCAAAGGCCGACGATTCCGACGATCACCAGCATGAGTGCGGCGAGATCGTCGAACTTGATACCAAGCGAGAGCGAAAAACTTCCGAGACGAAGCCACTCAAGGGAGCTTTCGAAACGTTCGCCATGGACCGCGAGGATGACGGCGATCGCAGCGATCGCGGTGGCGGTGAGGACTGAAATCGTTGCGGCCACTCCGCCGGCGCGGCGCAGAAAGAGCGCGATCACTGTCGCCGAAATGAGCGGGAGAACGAGGACGAGAATTGCGTGCTGAAGCATGGTCATCGGCGTCAGTTCCCGAGGGTAGCCGCGCCGGTTACGGCGCGGGATTGAGACGATGACCGCACGCTAACGCATGCGGCTACAAAAAGCTGAGGGCAGTTTTGCGTGAAATTCATTGAACTCAGTTTTTCAACCCATCGAGTTCGTCGACCTGGATGGTCTGACGTTTGCGGAACAGCGCGACGATGATCGCGAGGCCGACAGCGACCTCAGCCGCTGCGACCGTGAGAATGAAGAAAACGAAAACGTTGCCGTCCATCGTGCCGTTGAACCGCGAGAACGCGACGAGCGCGAGGGTCGAGGCAACGAGCATCAACTCCAGGCCCATGAAGATCACGAGGGTGTTCTTGCGCAGCAGCACGCCAAAGAAACCAATCGCAAAAAGCACCGCACTGAGGACGAGGTAGGTGTTGAGCGTGGGAACGATCATGGGAAGTAGCGAGTAGCGGGTAGCGGGTAGTGAGTAGAACCAGAGATGCAGCGACCCATGGGCTTCCGACGGATCGGATGCTCACTACTCGCTACTCGATGCTCGCTACTCCGCCGGATCATTTCGCACCCTCCGCGTCGTCGAATTTTTTGCTGAGCACAATCACGCCGAGCATGGAGATGAGCAGGAGGAAGCCGATGATTTGCACGGGCAGCAGATAGGTACTGAAAAGCTGATACGCGTAATCCTTGAGCGAGGCGCCGGGCACATTAGTCGCCGCAGCGGTCGTGAGATTCGGTTGCTGAGAGAACGTAAGCACGCCGACCGCCAGCAGCGCGGCGGCAACTGTGCTCGCCACGATGGTGAGCGGCTTGAAGGGCTTGCGCGTGCCGCCCTGCATATCGAGCAACATGACAATGAAGAGGAACAACGCGGCGACCGCACCGGCGTACACGAGCAAAAGCACGAACGCCAGGAGGTACGCGTCGAGGATCACGAACAGTCCGGCGACGCCCACGAGGCACAGCATGAAACACATCGCGGCATTGACGGTGTTTTTGTTCAAGACCACGCCGACAGCGCAGATCACCGTGAGCAGCGCGAAGAAGTTGAAGAGGAGGGAGCCCATGGGCGAATTAGTAGCGAGTAGCGGGTAGCGAGTAGCGGGCATGCAGCAGGGCTGCGTGATGCTCGCAAATCGCGGTCGGGTGTTCGCTGGATTGGATGGTTTTCATACTCGCTACTCGATGCTCGCTACTTCAAAAAATCAGTGCACGTTGCCGTGTTCTTCCGCGGCTTTCTTCTTGTCCCATTTGAAATGTTGGTCGGGCAACGTACCGCCGAGTTCGTAGAGGCGCTCTTTATTGTTCACCATCTCCGCGCGCGTGTAGCCGGACATCGAATACTGGTTCTGCAGGAAGATGGCTTCCTCGGGGCAAACTTCCTGGCACATGCCGCAATAAATGCAGCGGAGCATATCGATATCGAAGGCTTGCGGCGCGCGCTCCACGTGAGCGGTCGGAGCATCGGCGGCGATTTCCCCGGGAGTGATGCGAATCGCTTTCGGCGGGCAGACGAACTCGCAGAGCTGGCAGGAAACGCATTTTTCGCGTCCGTTCGGATCACGCACAAGCGTGGGCACGCCGCGATAATTCGGCGAAATTTCCGGCCGTTGTTCGGGGTACTCGAGCGTCACGGCGGGCGCGACGAGATGCTTCATGGTCGTCTTCAGCCCGTTGATAATTTGCGGGATGTAGGTGCGCTCAGCGAAGGTGAGCGGCTTTCGTTCGACGGGTATGACGGCCATGGCGCGGGTGATTGATTTAGTGAACCGTTGTCTCTCGGCGGCTCATTTATTTCTGAATGAACGCGATCGCGATCGCGTAGAAGAGGAGGTTGACGATCGATGCCGGCAGCAGCGTGCGCCAGCCGAGTTTCATCACTTGATCGTAGCGGAAACGCGGCACGGTCCAGCGCACCCACATGAAGAAAAAGATCATCGCGAGAACCTTGCCGAGGAAGATGACGATCGAGAGCACGCCAACAAACAGCGGATGCACCGTGAACGCCCATCCCGTGATGTTGTGCAGCCAACCCACAAGACTCGCCAGCGGTACCCACGGCAGCGGATTCCAGCCACCAAAGAAAAGGAGAACGAAAACCGCCGAGCCCACGATCATGTGAGAATATTCAGCGACGAAGAAGAGGCCCCATTTGAACGCACCGTATTCCGTGTGGAAGCTGCCGACCAAGTCGGCTTCGGATTCAACCGTGTCGAACGGCTGGCGATTCGTTTCGGCGAAAAGCGCGATCAGGAAAATCAAAGCCGACACCGGCATGATGAAGCCGAACCAGAGCCCGCCGGTCAGACCGGGTTGACTCTGGAATTCAACCACGCGGCCGAAGCCCATCGTGCCATCGGTGCCGGGAGCGTTGACCCAAAGAAACACCGGTAGCACGGCCAACGTCATCGAAAGCTCGTAAGAGATGAGCTGCGCGGACGCGCGCACGCTGCCGAGAAATGGATATTTCGAGTTGGAGGCCCAACCGGCCAGAATCAAGGAGTAGACGCCGAGCGACGACACCGCGAAAACCGCAAGAATGCCGATGTCGATTGGCGCGAGACCGAGCGGAATCACCTGTCCGTTGGTGGCGAGATAAGCGCCGAACGGAACCACGGTGACCGTCGTGAGCGCCGGAATCATCGCGACGATTGGCGCGAGGACGAAGTAGAATTTGTTAACGTGATCCGGCAGCGAGTCCTCCTTGA
>CBRAFL010000445.1:0-3877 GCA_967755055.1 uncultured bacterium | reverse complement strand
GATGAGGCCACCGCTCTCCTAGCCGGAGACGCACTGCTGACCCACACCTTCGCACTGCTCGCGACCAGCTACGCCGCCACACCAGCCCTCGCGAACGCTCTGACGCGCGAAATGGCGGACGCCGCCGGCAGTCGCCGCCTGATCGGCGGTCAAATGGAAGATCTTCTCGCCGAGAAAAAATCTGACGCCACCGCCGCCGATCTCGATTTCATTCACCTCAACAAAACCGCGGCGATGATCGAAGCAGCCCTCGTGATGGGCGGATTAATTGGCGGCGCGCCTGAGCAACAACTCGCATCTCTCCGCGAAACCGGCCGCCACCTCGGCCTCGCGTTTCAAATCATGGACGATGTCCTCGACGCCACAGCCGATAGCTCGACCCTGGGAAAAACCGCGGGCAAAGACGCGAAAGCGGACAAGACCACCTTCGTAAAACTCCACGGCTTGGAAACCTCTCGCCGCCTCGCCCGCGAACACACCGCTCGAGCCGAATCCGCCCTCGCCTTTCTCCCAGGCGACACCGCTTTCCTGACGGCGCTGATCGACTCGATGGCGAATCGGATTCGCTAAGCACGTAGCCCGCTCCCGGAGCCGCGAGACTCCGTTCGCCGATTCAGTTGCCGCCCCACTACACCCGCAACGGCCACGCCCCTGCTGTTTCCTCCCAGTGGTAACTGACCTTTTCGCCGCCGATGCGCACGCGCCGCAGCTTGCGGCTACCCGGCGTTCGCGACCTCGGCAGCCATCGTGTAGCCGAGACCCGCGTGATTACGAATCCATCGCGGCTTGTCGCCGTTGTCTCCGAGTTTCCTGCGCAATCGCCAAAGGTGCGTGTCGAGCGTGTGGGAATTTCCCGCTTTGCCGCCCCACACTCGCTCATTGATTAATTCCCGCGAAACCGGTGTGCCGATGTGTTCGCTCAAGACCGTGAGCAGCGCGTATTCCGTACGAGTGAGTGGCATCGGCGCGGCGTCGCGCATCGCCGTTTTCCGCTCCAGATCGACGATCACATTACCAAAGTGCAACTCCGAGATCAGCGTGTGCACCGGTGCTGAACGCCGCAGCACCGCGCGCACTCGCGCGAGCAGCTCGGGGGCATCGCAGGGCTTGCCGATGTAGTCGTCGGCGCCGGATTCCAATCCGCGCACCCGCGAATCAACATCATCTACGTGCGTCACCATGAGCACGGGCCGTGCACAGCCGCGCCGACGCAATTCCGCGAGCGTTTTCCAGCCGTCCAAACCCGGCATTTCGACGTCGAGAATAATCAGTGACGGCACTTCAGCCTGAACTCGCTCCAGCGCTTCGAGCCCGTCTTCGCACTCACTCACGTCAAAGCCGGCTTTCACCAGCGCGGCTTTAAACGCACCGCGTACAGTTGGGTCGTCATCGACGATGAGAATCTTTTCCGCAGATACCATGCTATGCGCGGATGGTAAGCAGCTCGGGGACGCGAGCCACGTAAATGTGAGGATTTTGTGAGTCAACAGAAGCGAGCTCGTGACGATTCCTTTCCCCATGTGCTCGCACCAGAGCTGAAGGTCCGCCCCGCAAATCTTTTACCATGTCCAACCCCATCGCTTCCGGCATCGCCCCGCTGGCCGGCAAATACCTCACCGTCGTACTCGAAAGCGAAGCCTACGGTTTGAACGTCCTTAAGATCCGAGAAATCATCCGCCTGCAAAAAATTACGCCCGTCCCACAGATGCCGGATTACCTGAAGGGCGTCATTAACCTCCGTGGCCGCGTGATTCCCGTCGTGGACTTGAGAGTGAAATTCGGTCTGAAAGCCGAGTTCACCGAGCGAACCTGCATCGTTGTTGTTCAAGTCAGGCTATCCGCTGAGCAGGTGGTCCAGATGGGCTTGATCGTCGATAGCGTCGAGGAAGTCGTAAACCTTGTAAGTGAAGACATTGAACCCACGCCCGATTTCGGCGCCAGGGTCGACACGAGCTATTTGCTCGGAATGGCCAAGGTGAAGGGGCAGGTGAAAACGCTCCTCGACCTCGATCGCGTTGTCGCTCCCGAAACGATCCAGGCGATTTTGCCCGCGGCCTGACGTATCCAGTTCTCCCCGACCGCGCTTGCTATCGCCCGCCGATTTTTCCCCTCCCCCAAAAGCTCATTCATCGACCGCTCATGAAACTCAGTTCAAAAATCATCGCGGCGATCACTTGCGTCGCCGCTCTTTTGACGCCGTCCACTATCTTCGGCGCTCCCACCGCTAACGAAGCACTGGAAAAACTTAAGGATGGAAACATCCGTTTCCTCTCGGGCGCGCCGATTTACCCGCATCAGGACGCCGACCGCCGCACCGAAGTCGCGAAGGGCCAGGCGCCTTTCGCGACCGTTCTCACGTGCTCCGACTCGCGCGTGCCGGTCGAACTGCTCTTCGACCAGGGCATCGGCGATATCTTCGTCGTTCGCGTCGCCGGCAACGTCTCCGACACCGACGAGATCGGCACCATCGAGTACGGCGTCGGCCATCTCCACACACCGCTGCTCGTCGTCATGGGCCACACCGGTTGCGGTGCGGTCAAAGCCGTCCTCGAGGGCGCTGAGGTTCATGGGAGCATCCCCGCACTCGTTGATAACATCACCCCCGCCGTCGCGCAGGCGAAGTCCGCGAACGGTGGCGCCGCTTTCGAGAAAATTTTCGCCGAGGCCGTGAAGACCAACGTCTGGATTTCAATCGAGGACCTTTTTAAACATAGCCCGGAGGTCCGCGAACTCGTGAAGGGCGGAAAACTTCAAGTCGTCGGCGCCGTCTACGATCTGACGTCAGGCACCGTGAACTGGCTGGGCGGTCATTCTGAACAAGCCCGGCTCCTTACCTCCACTGAAGCCGCGAGCGTCGAAGCAACGCACAGCACCACGGAAGCCGCCAACACATCCCATGTTTCAGCCGCCGCCCTAACCGAAGAGGCGCATCCCGCTGAAGCCTCCACTACCGCGTCTGCCCACGGCGAGCAGACCACCGCCGCGGCTAACAATGAGCCCCGCCTTCTCCGCTGGATTATTGGCACCGCCGTCGCACTGCTCGTCATCATGGCGGCCGCCTGGGCTTTTGCTCGCTCAGGCATGAAGCGGTGGAAAGTCCCGCAGCGCCTGGCCGCCGGTTTTGCGATGATCCTGGTCGTTCTCGTCGTCGCCGGCCTCGCTGGCTATGAGGGCCTGCATAGCGCCCTTCGCGGATTTACCGAATACCGGAGCGATGCACGTCACAGCGTTCTCGCCGGCCGGATCCAGGCCAACTTCCTCGAAATGCGAGTCGCCGTGAAAGATTATCAAATCGCCCGTAACGCTGCAGACATTCCAAAGTATGAAGAGCGACGTGCCAAAGTACTCGGCTTCCTCGAAGAGGGCCGGAAAGGGATCAACGAGCCGGAACGTCGGCAGATGATCGAGACCGTCGCTCACCAGCTCGATCAGCACCGCGCGCTCTTCCAGGAAATGGTCAAGGCGTCGAGCGCCGCCGCCATCGCCGACATCGGCAAACGCATGGCTGAGGTCGGAGTCGCCCTCGATCACGAGACGGAAAAGCTCAAGCTCGAGTTTATCGCGGACCAGGATCACGTCGGCCCAATCATCCAGCGCGAGATGGTCGAGGCCCAAACGGCGATCGCCAGCATCGCCGTGGGCGCACTGTTGCTCGGCGTGTTTCTCGCGTGGCTTATCAGCGGTTCCATCGTGGCTCCGCTTCGCGATATTGCCCAGACACTCGCGTCCGGCTCCGAGCAAACCTCCGCCGCTGCCAGCCAGGTTGCCTCAGCCAGCCAGACCCTCGCGGAAGGCGCGAGCGAACAGGCCGCGTCGCTGGAGGAAACCAGTTCTTCCCTCGAGGAACTCTCGAGCATGACGAAGCGCAACGCCGAAA
>CBRAFL010000444.1:0-3883 GCA_967755055.1 uncultured bacterium | reverse complement strand
AGCGCCGGCGACCATTGCTGGCCGGCGGCTTTTTCGCTGATGCGGAAGCTCGGCAATTCCGGGAGTTCGTCAGCGGCAGTGGCGTGCGGCCGATGAACGCGGGGCAGTTCTCGATGGAGCAGCTGGCCGTTGATATCGCGGTCCACCGCTGCGCCGTACGCCGCAGCGACCACCACGGGTGGATTCGTCGAGAGGTATCGAGCGAGCTCGCGATTTCCTTCGACCCGCTTTTTCCAGTCGATTGCCTCCGCGACACCGTTCTCCGAAAATACAATGTCGATGCCGACGGCCTTGGCTCCCGCATGCTTGATCAACGCCGCGGCGACGCGTGCAAAGTACATCCGACTCCACGGAAATCCGCCAATTTCACTGATCGATTGAGAGTCGATATCAACGTAGACGACTTTGATCGGAGCATCGATTTCGCCTCGAAAATGGAATCTCCAATCCAGGAATTTATTTTCGAAAAACGTCAGCCACCCCAGTTGCGCGCAGAGGCACCAGGCCAGCGGGATCAACAGCAACAAGGGCCCGCGCCACCGCGGAAGCGGATACTTCTTTTTTGGAGGCACGGCTCCGACGCTACGCATCGCAGCCCTTCGGTAAAGATCCGCCGAAGTCGCCCACGAGTAACGCGGACCAGCCGTCAGTTCGAGCCGGCACCGGGAGTCACTTCAGGCTGAGGCGTCGTAATCGCCGGAGCAGGACTTTCCGTCGGCTTAAACGTCGTTTCAGTTTTCGGCTCCACGGCCGGAGTCTCTGCCTTTTTTTCTGTGTCCTTACTTTTCTCCTCCGTGGATTTTTCGGTCGCGGGAGTTTCGGTTGAAGATGTCGTTTTCGGCGCCGCCGAGATAATCACGTCCTTCGACGCCTCGATGATCTGTTGCGCGGCGGTCGTGATCGTTGCCTGCGTCGTCGCCGGAATATCCTGCGGTGCGGTAATTTTTGGTGGCGCAACAATCGTCACCGCCCCTGTCGCCACATCCACGGTGACTTCGACATTCACCGCCACTTCTTTCCCGGTCCCAACGCTTACTCCCGCGGCCGCTGGCGCTTCAAACAGCACCGTGCCGTCCGCCGTGCTGAGCGTGAACATCACTTTTCCGTTGGCATCCGGCCGGAATAAAATTCGAAACGTGGTGCCGCGAATACCCGCCGCACCGACTGGCGTGTTTACAATAAACGCAGAGCCTTTTTCCTGCCGCAGATGCTTCACGTTTCCCACGAGCTCGCCGCGTGAGAGATTCAGCCGCGTCGACGACGTCGAAGGCTCTTCTTTCAAATCTGCGAGCGGCACTTTTTCGTCGAATGGGTCTTGAAGAAACTCATCGATCGAGAGCACGGAATCCGCACCGAGATTGAGGGTCGCTCCATTCGAAAAAATCAGGATCGCCTGAGACTTCGCCCCCGTTGTCACCACGGTGTGCTGCGTCAGCACGTCGTTGTTGGAAAGCTTTCGCTGTGACTGATCCGTCAAGCTGGTCCCAACGACCGAGCCCACCGCTTTTGCGACGACGATGCGTCCAGGCGCGCGCGTTGTGGACTGGCCATGAGCGGCATTTGAAAAAAATGCCAGTGTGCCGGTCAGCAGCACCCACGAAATCAATTTGATCAGGCGCATGAGAACTGGATTCAAGGAGCGCGGCTGCGTTCGGCCAATCGCCGGTGCAATGCATGCGCCTCCGGGTTTCCTGGGTCAAGTCGCAAGCTGAGCGTCACGGCTGCGAGAGCTCGTTCCGTTTCAGCACGATTCAAACTGAGATGAAACGCCTGCTGATACCAAACGCTCGCGCGCGTTGGCGCGAGTTGCAGCGCCTGTACCAACGCCGATCCCGCCTCGACCCAGCGGCCTTGCAAATCGAGCGCGACTCCCCGCTGAATCCAGAACTCCGCTACCTCCCGCGAGCAGCCTAGCGCGCGATCCGCTGAACGTTCCGCGTCACGGCCCAACTCGGCGAATCGTCCCACATTGAAGTGCGTGAGCAACGTCGTCGCGTATGCCAGATCGGCCCAGGCGTTTCCGTTTGATGGAGAGGTTTTCGTCGCCGCGATCAACCCATCGCGCGCGGTGATCAACACTGGTTCACGGGGAGCGAGTCTCTGTAATGCCAGCTGATCAATCAGCCGGCGTGCCGTCTGACGCATCGCTTCGCCTCGATATACCGGCATAACCAGCAGCGTCGTCGCTGCCGACGTTCCTACTGCTATGAGCAAAGCGAAAATTTGGTCTACTCTGCCTGGATGAACCGAAGCGTATTCTTTCGCCGGCCATTGTCGTTGAACCAACATTGCCGTGATCACGGCAAAACTCATCGCGAGCGCCGGAATCTTGAGATTAAAATCGACAAGCAGTTGTAACGCAAAAGCCGCGGCGCCCACCGACAGTCCTGCGGTGAAGGAATATCCAGCAAACCAATCGCCACGACCCGTCGACGCGCGAGAGCGCAGGCAGCGCACGACGATGACTCCGCACGCGCCGAAAAAAAATGCGAACCCCGCGATACCATAATCGCTGAGCGTATTGAGATAATCATTATGGGCCCACCTCGCTTCGAGTTGAAAGTCCTCTGGCCGATAGCGGTCGATCCGCACACTGTAACTTCCGGCTCCCCCGCCCCAGGCCGGCTGATCTCGAAAAATAGCCCATGCCGCCCGCCACATGATCGGACGCGAGAGCTCGCCAGTATTTGTTTTCAACTGTGCCATCCGATCCCGCACCGCCGGCACCGTCGAATGAACCACCACAGCGACCATAGCTAGAGCAAGCCACACCGCTACGAGATATCCGATCTTGCGCGCGACGGAGCCACCCACCGCGAAGATCGGAGACACCGCGACAACCAATCCCAATGCCAGCCAGGCGCCCCGACTAATCGTCAGCAGCAGGGCGAATCCAAACGCGATCGTGAGATAACCCCACACCAGCCGCTGGATCGCCGTAGCACCTCGCCTGATCGTGAGCGCGCCGACAATCGGGAGAATCAAAAGCAGAAACGCCGCAAGACCGTTGGGCAAACCAAACGACCCGCTCGAACGCCCTGTGAATTGCGCCGCCTGCGTTCGTCCCAGCATCAGCCAGTTCGGTGCGACGAAGTGCTGATAACTCGCGAGCAGAACCACGACGCATCCGAGAATCACGAACACGAAAAACAAAGTAAGTCGCGCCGCCCGCGCCCGCACGCCGTTGAGCACCACCCAAAATACTAAAATTAGCTGCGCCCAACCCAGCCAGTCTCTCCAGCCAAGCCAGGGCACCGGCGTGATCCACCGCACATTGATCGCCGCATAAATTAAAAATGGCAGCAGCAGCCAGCCCGCCGGATGAAGTCTCGGCAGTCGCGGTTCCGCACCGGCCATTCTCCCGCGTCCGCTCCCGCTGAACGCTCGCTCCAAAAGGTGTACCGTCAGCAACCCTCCGTTCAACGCACTCGTCACGACCATTGTCTCCGAAAGAAATCCGCCGAGGCATAGCGTTGTCCAAACGAGGTTAACTGCCAACAGCGCAACCTGCGCCCCCTCCCAAGCCGAAACCGAAGCACGACGGGGAGTTCCAGCGGTGGTTTTCAACGAGGTCATCAAGTGAGCGACGCGGGAGAGGTCGTTCTTCCTTCACCTTTCAAGTGAACAACTAAACGCCCGCCGTATTCTTCGCTTTCACTTGAATGACAAACAAGGGCAAAGCGGCGGTATAATCTCAGCACTCGTGAGGTTGCGCGTTCGCCGCGCCACGCTCGTCAGCTCGCACTGCATTCACTATCCTGCGGCACGCTCTCCATTCGTGGCGCGGCGAGCGCGCAACCTACAAATCAATCCAACCCCGCTCCGAATCCGCCGAAAAAAAAGCGCCACCTCTATGAACAGGTGCCGCGAAACTTGAAAACCC
>CBRAFL010000443.1:0-3924 GCA_967755055.1 uncultured bacterium | reverse complement strand
CTTCTCCTGCTTCATCGTGACGCAGAAGCGGCGGAGCACTTCACCCTCGCCACGCAGCTCAAATCGCAGTCGCCGGCCGCACCACGCTAGCAGCCTGTCGCGCGTTGCCATCTTAACAGCTCCATGGTGTCCAAAATGTCGCCTGCTTCCAATCACCGTTCCCTCCCGACAGGTTGATAAGGTAGCGCTGCGCGCTGCAAATCAGTTACCGACTGCACGTTTCATCGTTCGCCCAAACCCCTCGTATCATGTTTTTGGATCCCACTCGTCGCGAATTCATCAGACGCACGTCTCTGCTTCCGCTCGCCGCGGCGCTCGGCGGCACTTTGTTCGACGCAACAACCGCTCGCGCTACGACGACGCCTCTCCGTCGCATCGGCGGACCGAAGCTGAAACTGAGTCTGAACGCTTTCTCGTTTAACCAACGCCTCCAAAACCATCTCGAAAATAAACAGCCCGGCTTGTCCTTGCTCGAACTGCTTGAGTTCTGCGCGCAACACGACTTCGACGCGATCGATCCAACCGGCTATTATTTTCCCGGCTATCCGGAGGTGCCGACCGACGCCTTCATCAACGATTTCAAACGGCGTGCGTATCAGCTCGGGCTGGACATCAGCGGGACTGGGATTCGCAACGATTTCGCCACGCCCGACGCTGCCAGGCGCGCGGCTGACGTTCGCCGTGCGAAAGCGTGGATTGAAGTCGGGGCGAAACTTGGTGCGCCCGTCATCCGCGTCTTTGCGGGCGCCGTACCGAAAGGCTACGAAAACAAATGGGAGGAAGCCGCGAGCTGGATGATCGACGCGTTACGCGAGTGCGCGGAGCATGGCGCAAAATTCGGCGTGCTCGTCGGCGTGCAAAATCACGGTGATATGCTTCGGACGGCAGATCGCACGATCGAAGTCGTGAAGCGCGTCGATTCCGAATGGTTCGGCGCGATTGTCGACACAGGTAATATGATGACCGCCGATCCCTACGACGACATCGCCCGTGTTGTCCCCTACGCAGTGAACTGGCAGGTGAAAGAGAGCCCGCGCGGCAACAAGAGTCCTGAACGCACCGATCTCCCGCGGCTGATGCGCATCATCAAGGTCGGCGGTTATCGCGGTTATCTTCCGATCGAAACGCTTTCCGCGAATGCCGATTCTTACGATCCGTACGCGCGCGTTCCGGCGTTCGCCGCCGAGGTGCGCGCTGCGATGGCTGGTAGTTGATCGCGTGCTGCTAATTTACGACTCGCTAGATTCCAATCCAGGTTCAAGTGCTCGGACTGCTGAGCACCGACATCAGGCTGAAGGTGCTTTCGACTTCACGTTCGTAGCCAACCGGACCCACGTTGACGCCGACCGATTGGGAGCTTTTCAATCCGAAATCGGTGATCTCGCCCTTGGCGTCCACATTAATGAAGAAGCCGGATTTCGATTCCGCAGAAGGCCCGGCTCCGGGTACCGCGGCTTCCACTCCCGCGCCAATAAAGATACTCTTGTCGCCTTCCCACGTGCTCTCGATTTCGGCAAAGGCTTTCACCCAATGGCCGGCCGAAACGCCGACGCCAATCTTTTCACAGTTTACGGAGACCTCGAAGATTTTGATGCTGGCCTTGACCTTGTACTCGCCCTTCAGCGCCGCGGGACACCAGTCGGACTCGGGATAATCACCGTCGGTTGGATCTTCGGCCTCGCCGGATCCACGGCTCACGTGCCACGCCTCGATGTTGTCGTAATCCCACCGGGCGACAGTTTCGAGCGCTGTGATATATTCGGAGAAATAGCCGAGCACGCGGCTGCGAATCAGCAAATTCGCGTACTCGTGATGCACCGGATCGGACAGATGCGCAGCGATCGCCGTTGCATGCTTATAGTAAGCTTCGGCCAGCCGATGCGTGTCGGTTTCGAAATCATGAATCGGCCCCTGCCA
Source organism: uncultured bacterium (assembly GCA_967755055.1). GTDB lineage: Bacteria > Verrucomicrobiota > Verrucomicrobiia > Opitutales > Opitutaceae > Opitutus. The sequence goes on along the minus strand of CBRAFL010000443.1, from coordinate 2,007 downwards.
CGTGCTGTGATAAGGCTCAATCGCATCGTACAGCTGTTGCACGGTAATTGCCCACGGCTGGTCTCTCGCCATGATGGCGTCCATTTCCTTCTCCAGCTCCTGCGAGCCGAATGGATTGGTTATCTGACCGCCGAATGTGCCGTTTCCTGGATCACGGGACGCCTTCGTAAATTCGTTAAACCGGCCACGCAGCTCGGGCTCGGAATCGGCATTGGAGATATACCAAAAAATATCCTGGGCCCGCCGTCCGCTGAGGCGCGACATTTCGCCAGAGCGCTCGCGCTTGGTCATGATATCCCAAAGCTGATTCATACGCGTGCCCGTCGAAGACATCCGCGCAATAGTCTCCTCGTGCAGCGTGTGAATTTTTTTCCACATCGCATGTCCGTCGGCGATCTTCCGCGGAATCTTGATCGTCGGCAGATGTCCTTTTTTTCCGATCGAAAGATCGAACAAGTCGTGCGCTGGGCGGCGTCCGTGTCGCTCCGCCACGCGTTCTGCTTCCGACTCTTCGGTGGGAGTGCCGGGTGCTTTCGTTTCGCCCGGAGGCGGTGATGTTGGAGCGGGCGGGGGAGGTGTGGCGGGCGCGGTCGGAGTGCGGGTTGCGAGGCGAACCCGTGCGAAGCGCATCGTATAAATCGCCTCCTCTTCCTTTTTCTTGTCCGACTGTTGATAGAGGGCGTGAGCGAGATTGATGCGGGCTTCGCTGAGATTGGGCTCGAGTCGCACGGCTTCACGCAACGCCGTCTCGGCCTGGTCAAAGCGTTTCAATTGCACGAGTGCCCGGCCGCGATTGGTCAATAGAACGGCGCGCGCTTTCAATCCGCCAAGGTCGTTGCCGCTCACTCCAGCGGATGGGAGAAGCTTTTCCGCTGCTTCAAGCAACGCGAGCGTATGGCGCGGCATTGCGAAACTCGCGGTCAGTCCGGCGAGGTTGATCAAGTGCGCGGGCTTTTTCGGTTCGAGCTCGTGAGCTCGCAGCAAACCGGCGAGCGCGGCCATGGGACGCTTGACCACGATCGCCGCGGCTGCGCTGGCGGAAGCTCTCGTGGCATCGGCGTAATCCTCACTCTTTTCAAACGCGGTGATCGCCGCCGCCGGCGAGTTGTCCCGCAACATTTTTTTCAGATTTGCGATGGCTTCAGACAGCGTGAGCTGGCGATTGCCGATCGCGGGAATCTTCAATTCTGCCGCGGCGGCCGTCGTCGATGTACTCGCAACGGGAGTCGGTGCGCTCGCAACGGCGCCGGCGGGTGCAGCTTCGCCCAGCATCTGAGCATAGCTGGCCTTGGTCTTCGCCAGAGCGTCCTCGAGTAGCTTGCGACTTTCCGCGTCTTTGACCGGATCGGTCTCCGCGATTTGTTTTTGAATCTGGGCAATCGACTGGTCGCGGAGTGTTCGCATTTGCGCTGCGAGCGCCGGCGGCAACTGCGATCCGCCCGCGCTTGCCGGTGTGGCGGAAGGCGCGGGTGACGTCGCCTGCTCCGGATCAAAACCGAGCTGGTAACGAAGTGACTCGAGTGCCTCGCGCGCTGCGGCTTCGTCGGGGATGGCCGCGCTGTCGCTGAAAGCTTCATACGTGGATGTGGCCGCTGGAGTGGGCTCGGCTGCAAGCGCGGTCGCGGGAGATATCGCCATGATCAAACCCGTGATGCAGGCGACCGTGAGTGCAGTGTACAGCCATCGGGCGGGAGCGGCAGCGGGAGCAAAGGCGGTTGCGACGAGTGGCTGGCGACGAAGCGGGAAGCGCATTTTACGACGACGTGTCTGGCGGATTTTTGGAGACTGACGATCTTGAAAATGGATTCTGCTCGTTGCGCCAAGCCGCGTTATCGATTTCGTCGAGGGCATGTTGACTTCATTTTGGGCGCAAAGCTGCCGCGCCTGTTTGCTCCTTTGCGTTTTTTCGCGAGCGATCATTATTCCGGTCGTCGCGACGGTGCCGGCGACGGAGGCTGATCCTTACGCGTGGTTGGAAGAAATCGAAGGCGAGAAAGCGCTGCAGTG
>CBRAFL010000442.1:0-3966 GCA_967755055.1 uncultured bacterium | reverse complement strand
GGATCATAGGTAAACAGCGAGGGCACGCAGGTGGTCTGCCGGCTAAAGACCCGCTGTCTCAAACCTGGGTTCTCGTGCAACAGCCGGCGGAGCGCAATCAGGGGTGCCATCGGCGGCACCTCGGAAAATAAGTTAAGCCCCAGCTCAGCGACTCCCATTGACGATGCAATGAGTCCGTCATTCGGATACGCGACATCGGTGCCGAGCAGCTGCTCGATATACTTGCGGGCATTTTCGGCGAGCGGTTCCTCCCCGACGATGACGTGAACCAGCAGGTGCGTCCAATCGACGCCCGATCGCTGACCCAACTCCAAAAGATGTTTTATGAAGGCAGCTTCGCCCACCAGGATGATTTGAGAAAAATGGACGCTCAGCGCTTTCACGAGGCCGACGGCCATGTCGGGTCGCACACTCGTTTCGGCCAGAGTACACGCTTGCGTGGGAACCTTCACTCCCATCGGGAGGCAATTGATCAGCAGCGTGGGTTTCGATCTTACGCCAAAAAGCAAATCCAGGAGATCGTCGATCCACGCGGACATGGCGGGTAGCGCCTCGGCATCGTTGAGACCGAACGCAAACAGCCCGGAATGCCCGGAGCTGGTGAGCACGGATCCCAAGCGGCCCAATTGACTATCGCGGCAAAGTTCGACGATGCCAAAACGCTGAAACGTGCTGGCTTTTTCCAGTACAGGCAGAGTTTTAAACTCCGCGAGAGTTCTGATCGTTTCGATTTTTATTCCGGCCTCATTCAAAAGGGTTCGGTACGCCGATACAGAGCGGGCGGTCTGCCGGAAGGCTTCCAGAGCCAGATCGTCAGGGTTTGAGGACATCGGTCAAAAAAGATCTCACGTTGAGTGAGGCACCTCACTCCAGGCGCCGTGTGATCGCTCACGAAAAAAAAGCGGGGCCGATGAAGGCCCCGCGAAGTATGGGTATTAGACTTTGAAGAACCTCAGGCGAAAACCGCGGGAGTCCGCAGCATGCGCCGGCGGAAACCTACGAGTCCGATCAGCAAAGCAGCGGCCATCGCGCCATAAGTCGAAGGTTCTGGAACCGGCGCGAAGGAAACATTTCCGTCAATCGTCCCACCGAATTTTACCGTCCAATCCTGCGGAACTTGTGTCGTCAGTCCGGCTAGGGAAAAGGAAAGGTCACTCAGATTCCCAAGCCCGAGGTCGAACATGTTATTGGTGGTCACAGTTACCTCCCCGAAGGATGCCGTGTGATTTGGCGTCGTGAAGAACGACGTCATCACCGTCCCCGCAGCAAGTTCAGACGAGAGTACCAACGTACCCGCGTTGGTGATTCCGTTGAATCCACTGATGCTCGTACGACCCGCCGTGCCTTGATTCACGACCGTGTTAAAAGCCGCGTCGTTAGTATCGGCGACGGCAACTTTATAGATATCGAGTTTCAAGCCTGTAGCGGTGAAGGCATAACTGCCTCCACCCAACGGGGTCGTTGACTGGTCCACCGAATTGTAAAATACGCCCCAATACTCCGTGCCGAGGTTTTCAGTGAAAACATTCGCCAACGTAGGAGTGAGGGTATCGATACTGTTAAGCTGGAAAACACCCCAAGTGTCTTCGATGCCTCCGCCGGAAGCCGGCAAGCCTCCGGGCGCGGTGGTCGCGGGCGGGAGAGTACTGCCCGAGTATCCATTGGCATGTAGAGTGAAGTTCCCAGACTTAAGAGTAATGAGCTGAGCATTGGCGGTGGACGTAAGTCCAACCGCAGCCAGGCCCGCCATGGTGGCGATGCCCGCGATTTTTCTGGTGATGTGGCTAATCATGTCGGTGTTTTTTGGCCCGTAAAATTTGGGGCTCCTGACGGTTGATTTTCAGTTCGGACCAGAGGGTCCGAGTTGAAAGTTGAAAGGGGTTAAGCCGGTGCATGAACGGGAGAAGGCATGTCGGGAAAGCGGCAAAAAAAATCGGGAGGAAAATTGCCGGTTGGAAGGGGGTGAAACGAAGATCTTTTCGTCATTAGCTCGCGGGCGCGTTCACCGCGGGATAAAAAAGTCCGCGGCAATGGCCCAGTCGATTGATCCACCGGGCCCTCCCCAGTTCCACCTCAAACCGGGCTAAAAGCATCTGAATGGTATATCAGTATTTCGCTTACAGCGCCCACGGGAGTTTACGGTCGAAACTCTCCCTACTGCTTGTCGCACGGCGATTTCTTCGTTTACGCTTTCCCATGTTTGTTTCCGTTCCCCGCTGGCTGCCGGTTGCGCTGATCGCACTGACCGCCCTCTGGCTGCGAACGCATGATCTTTCGCATCGGCCCATGCACGCCGACGAAGCAAACCAGGCGGTGAAAACCGGTGTGTTGCTTGAAACCGGCTTCTACGCCTTCGATCCACACGATCACCATGGCCCCACGCTCTACTACGCCGCGCTTCCGATCGCATGGGTTCGCGGTGAGCGCTCGCTCGCAACCCTCACCGAGACAACAGTCCGCCTCGTGCCCGCGATCGCCGGCACGATCGGCGTCCTGCTCTTGGCACTACTCGCCGCCCCATTAGGGCGCTGGCCCGCCGCGGCGGCGGCAGCCTTCATGGCGGCTTCACCTCCTGCGGTCTACTACAGCCGCTATTTTGTTCAGGAAACGTTGTTGGTAACATTCACGCTTGGAGCACTTTTCTGTGCGCAACACTGGTGGCGCCGCGGCCATCTCGGTTGGGCCATCGGCTCCGGTGTGTTCATCGGATTGATGCAAGCGACCAAGGCCAGCGCTCCCCTCTTCCTGATCGCGGCCGCTGTGGCTCTGCTTACGGTTCGTCCCACTCCGCCAGTTTCTGTCCGTCCGCGTCGCGCCACGATTGCAGCCCTCGTCGCCGCATTTTTCATCGCCGTTGTTTTTTATTCCTCCTTCGGCACGCATTTCGCCGGGCTGCGCGACGCGATCGCAGTCTACGGACCGGCCACACACCATGTCACCGGTGAATCCGGCCACGAGAAACCATGGTGGTATTATCTTCGGTTGTTCGGCTGGCAGCGCGAAGGAGGGCTGGTGTGGCAGCAGCTCACTTTTTCGATTATCGCCATCGCCGGCACGGTTGTCGCCTTCGTCGGCCAAGATAAATTTCTGCGCGGGACTGCGGTTTACACCATCATCATTGCCGTGGCGCTTTCGCTCACGCCCTACAAAACGCCGTGGCACGCGATACACTTTGTCCCCGGTCTTTCGATCCTTGCTGCCGGCGCGCTCACGATTTTACCGCGAGCATGGCTGGGCATCGCGCTCACCTGTGCGGTGCTAGCTTTCCAAGCTGAGCAAACCAAACTCGTCGCATTTCTCCGTCCCGCTGACGGCCGAAACCCCTATGCCTACGTTCATAGTTCGCCCGACGTTCTCAAATTTCGCGCACTCGTCGACGCAGCTCGAACCCGCTCGACGGACGGCGTGATCCGCGTCATCAGCGAAGAATATTGGCCGTTGCCGTGGTATTTCCGCGGCGTGTCGCGCGTCGGTTATTGGACAACGCCGCCCGACGACTGTGACGGCGCCTTGGTCATCACATCCGCGGATCAGGCCGACGCGGTGCGCGCACGACTTCACGGCCATTACCACGAAAGCTATCTCGGCCTGCGACCCGGCTTTCTCTGCGTCGTGTTCACACCCGCACCATGACGCCGACGCCGCACTTCTCTCTTGTCGTCCCCGTCTATAACGAAGCCGGTAACATTACCCCGTTGCTCAACTCGGCGGTCGAGGTGCTGCGTTCCCTTTCTGGCGATTATGAAATCATTGTCGTCAACGACGGCAGTTCCGACTCCACGGCCGTTGAAATCGACGCGGCGATGAAACGCTGGCCGCAACTTCGCGCGATTCACCACCTCAAAAACCTGGGCCAGGCCACAGCGCTACTCGACGGCCTTCACGACGCGCGCGGAGAATTTATTCTGACGATGGACGGCGATGGCCAGAACGATCCGCGCGATTTTCCACTGCTCCTCGCGCCCG
>CBRAFL010000441.1:0-4007 GCA_967755055.1 uncultured bacterium | reverse complement strand
TCGTCGATGGAAAACTGGCGAACGGTCCGTCCATCAAACGTCGCGATACGCGGGTTCCGAAATTTGGCAGACGGTCCGCTTTTCGTCGGATCGAAATACAGGGAGCGATATTTTCCTGGTGGAAGCGGCAGCCGGACGGTCGTAAACTCAGCCGTTGGCTGAACGACGTCCACTGACGATTCCGTTTCCGTGAGTCCCACGCCGCGATCGAAATAGATTTGGACCTTGGCGGCGGTCGCGGTGGTGAGTTCCACCTCGAAAAAATGCGGCCAGGCGGGCACCGGCGAAACGATCTTGCACCACAGTACGCTGAAGAATGCCGCGACTGCGATCGCACCGATCCATCTCGACCGAGAAGATGAAGTCATGCGCGCGACTTGAACGAATTGGGTGCTGCCCGCCGCGAGACGTTGTCACTCGTGGGTGGAACGACGCTGGATGCTTCGCTCATAACGCGTAGCCGGCTTCAGCGGCATCGCGAGCAAACATCTTAACCGTATCAAGCGACAACGCGGTCAGGTCCATCCCCAGCAATTTCGCGGCTTTTGCGAGGATGTCATGAGTGACTGTCACGATGTGACATCCGCTCTCCTCGGCCTGAACGAGATTGAGTACTTCGCGCACGGAGGCCCACAGCAGTTCGGCTTTCGGCTGATTAACCAGCAGGGGAAGGGCGGCCCGCATGATCGGTGTTGGATCCATGCCGGTATCGGCGATGCGACCGGCGAAAATCGAGATCACCGAGGGGACGGCGGGATTGAGCGCATCGGCGACCGTGGCGACCTGTGCGACCGTCAACAATGCGGTGATGTTGAGTTTCACCCCGTCCCGACCCAGTTCGCGAATGAGCGAGGCAGAGGATTCGCCACGCGAATTCGTGATCGGTATTTTGACGTAAACATTCTCGCCCCAGCCGGCGATTTTCTCCGCCTGCCGGCGCATTTCCGGAAACTCATCCGAAAAAACTTCGAGCGAGAGCGGCTTAGCCGTCACCGTTTCAAGGACATCCCGCGCGAACGCTTCGTAATCCTTGATCCCGACTTTCCGCATCAGGGTCGGATTGGTCGTGAGGCCTTTGATGTAAGGTTTGGCGTAGAGATCGAGAATCCCGGCTTTATCGGCGCCGTCGGCGTAGATCTTCACTTTAAGATCGAGAAGGGACTTCAACATTGGGAGAAGCAGGTTCTAGAGCAAGGGATGGGCAAGAACAATTCCAACCGCCTCGCTGAAACTACGCACGACGTAATCAGGAGGTTCGCGCAATTCCTCAGTGTAACCGAAATCGATAAACACAGTGCGCAGTCCGGCGCGCCGGCCGCAGTCGATGTCACGCCAGCGATCGCCGATCATCCAGGAGCGACCAAGATCGACGCCGAGCGCCAGCGCAGCATCGAGCAGCATGCCGGTCTCGGGCTTGCGGCGGCGCGAAGGCTCGCCGCGACCGGGATCGTAACAGACCTCGATGCGATCGATTTCGGGCACGAGTTCATGGAGACGTTGATGCATTGCCTCCACGAGCTCCTGTTGTTGGATACCGCGACCGACGTCCGGCTGGTTGGTTGCCACGACCAGGATATAGCCGGCGGACTTGAGTGCGCGACAACCAGCGGGGACGTCAGGGAAGAGTTGGAATTCCTCGAGCGCGGCGGGCGGATAAGGTTTGCCGTCACGGACCAGCTGCACGTTCAACGTCCCATCGCGGTCGAGGAAAACCGCCGCGCGTTTTTCCTTATTTTGGGGAGGCACCGGAATGTTGGGATTCACCTGCAACGTTAGCTTTTCGCCGAAGGCGAAACGCTTTCCCATTTGGTTTGGTGTAATTTCAGATCGGGATGCGAGACGAAGAGATGCCACACGACAGCCTGAAACGCCTCTGAATGCGGAGTCACGTTATTCGGATTGACGGTCGGCACGATCACGCAGGCGTCGGCTACGCGAGCGGTGTAGCCGCCGTCCTTGCCGACGATTCCGATGATGCGAGCGCCGACTTCCTTCGCGAGTTGCAAGGCGGCGACAAGATTGGGCGAAACGTTTTGAGCGAGGTTGCCGCCGCCGACCGAGAGGATGAAGACGCAATCCTTGGAATTGAGTTTCGAGCCCCGCAACCATTCGACGAATACAGTGGCCCAGCCCTCGTCGTTGGTGCGGGCGGTGAGTTCGGAGACGTTGTCGGTGGGAGCGTAGGCTTCGAGCCCGGCGATTTTGCGGAAGTCGTTTACGGCATGGCTGGCGTTCGCCGCGCTGCCGCCAACCCCAAGAATGAACAGTCGCCCACCGCGTGCGCGCACTGCGATGAGTTCCCGGACGCAGTTTTCACAATCGGCGGGATTTAGTTTCTCAACGATTTCGGCGGTCTCCTTGAGGTGTTGGATCGAGTAGGACATCGGAGGTAGAATTTATGAAGGCAGAATGGGGCGGGTGCGAAGCAACTCGTCGAGCTCGGCGAGGCCGGCGTGGGAGCCGATTTCGTAAAACCGCTGAGCGATTTCGTAGCCGGCGAGTTCACCGCGTGAGACAAGCGATTTCTGGATGTCGGCGAGATCGACGACGGTGTCGCGAGGAAAATCAGAAAATGCTTCTGCGTGAAACAAGCCCAGGCCGTAGTCGATATGCTGCATCTGGGTAGTTCTGATTTTTTTATCGTAAACCTTGATCTCGCCGTTCTCGAACCAGACGTTGCTGGCGTCGTAGCGCTCGCGATTTTCGAAGACCGTCATGAGTCCGAGCTTGTTTGAACGCAGGAAGAATTCGCCGACGGCTCGGTAGTCGATCGGCAAATACGAGTCGCCGTAGAGCACGTAAAACGCGTCCCCGAGTTTTGGCAGCGCCCGGATGAGCGCGCCGCCCGTGCCGAGGAGTTTTGGGCCATCGAAAGCGTAATCGATCTGAACGCCCCATTTTTTCCCATCGCCATAAAAGTCAGCGATTTTTTCCCCAAGAAATCCCACGCAGAGTACAAAGCGAGAAAGCCCCGCGGCTTTTAGCAGGCGAAGTTGATGCGAGAAAAACGGCTCACCCGCGACTTCGATGAGGAGCTTGGGAATCTTTTCCGTAATCGGCCGCAGCCGCGTTGCGAGGCCACCAGCGAGAATTGCGACGGGCAAATCGGCAGAGCGGGAGCGTTCCATCGTAGACACAGCGGGGGCTAGTCTTGGGCGACGACTTTGCTGCCTTCGAAGTCAAAGCGGAACCGGATTTCCTGAAGACCTTTTGAGCGCATCGCGTGGCGCAGTTTCGCTTTGTCGGTGGCGTAAAACATAAGAAATCCGCCGCCGCCGGCACCGATCAACTTGCCGCCGAGCGCGCCGTTCTGCATCGCGAAATCATACCAGTCATTGATCTGGGCGTTACTCATGCCCGTGGAGCGCGCCTTTTTTCGCTGCCAATGTAGATCCATGAGCCGGGCGAATTCGTCGAGATTGCCGGATTCGAGGCATCCGAGTGATTTGTAGCCGAGTTCCTTCGTGAAGTGGAGATTGTCGAGCATCGCGGGATCCAGCTGTTTCGATTTGTCGTTTTGGTCTTTGAGGATCGCCGAAGCACTGCGCGAGTAGCCGGTGAAGAACAGGAGCAGGTTGTCCTCCAAATTGTAGAGTGTCTCCTCCGACAAACGGACGGGACGATATTCAACCCGTCCGTCCGGATGAAACGTGAAGGCGGTAATGCCGCCGATCGCCGCGATGTACTGGTCCTGTTTTCCGATGGGTTCGCCCAGTCGGCCGATCTCGATCTCGCACGCCTGCTCGGCGAGTTCGGCGGGCGACACGATGTTTTTCTTGGATGCGTGCAGTGCCCGGAGCAACGCGGTCGTGAAGCTACCGGAGGAACCGAGTCCCGTGCCGCCGGGAATATCGGCCATCGAAGTGAGCTCGAGGTGAGGATCGGTGACGCCGGTAAGTTTTAGTGCTTCGCGGATAATGGGGTGCTCGATTTCGTCGACGTTTTTGACACGCTCCATCTTCGAGTACTTGACGATGATCTCCTGCTGAAAGGTCCGGTGCTTCGTG
>CBRAFL010000440.1:0-4018 GCA_967755055.1 uncultured bacterium | reverse complement strand
TGTTTTTTGGGTGGGTGGCGCGCCCCCCCCCCCCGTGATGGCCTCGGGGGGGGGGGGCCCCCCCGCAACCTACTTCAACCCCAGCCATCGCGCGAACTGCCGCGTGGTGTCTGCCACGCGATGGCCGCGGCGGACGCGGCGTGAGACGATTACGAGCTTTCCAGATTTGCGGTCTGCTTTCGCGTCGAGGTGTCCAACGATTTCCAGGCCGGATAAAATTGGCAGAGCGTAGTATCCACGCACGCGTTTGTGCGGTGGCGTGTAGGCTTCCCACGTGTAATCGAAATTCCACAATGCAGACGTGACGCGCCGGTCGTAAATGATCGGATCGAGCGGTGCGAGCAGGTGGATTGTTTCGGGCGATGAGCTTTCATTCATCGAAGCCGAGAGGGATTCCAGAAGCGGTAAATCTTTGATGAGGCAGAAGAGCGGCGGACACGTCACGCCCGCGGGCAAATCCTCAATCGCGATGGGTTGAACAAGATCTTCGACGACGCGGAGTTCCTCACGTTTGAGCGCGACGAGACGGCGCTGGCGAAGTTTCAAAACAGCGAGCCAGCGCGTGGTATCGGTGGCGGGCGGCACGGTAGCAGCGAGCACGGAGGCGGGCAGCACGCGTTCAGGTAAATCGTAGAGCCGACGTTGGGCAATGCGTCGGCTGATCAAGACCCGTCCGTGGAAGAATAATTTTTGCAACGTGGCTTTCGCGAGCGTGGCGGAGCCCCAGACGCGTCGGGCCTGACGGGAATCCTCAATGGCTTCGGAAGAGAGTGCTCCGCGCATGGCGATCTCGGACAGGATGTGCTCGCCGAGAATGCGTTCGCGCGGAGTGAGCTTGCCGGACCACGCGCCAGCGCCGCGGGAACGGCGGTGCATCGCGGCGAGCAAGTGCGGCCATGCGTCGAGTGGGAATGCCACCAGGATGTTGGTATCCGGAACGTGGTGCTCGAAGGCGGCGCGTTCGCTCGGAGCGAGCGGTGATGCTTCATTACCGTGGAGATGCCGCATAAGATCGCCCTCGCGATAGCCGCTGACGCGGTTGCGCAAGATCAGATCGTGCATGCGACCCACGATGTTGATCGGATCGATCTGAATGTAGCCGTGATGCGCGATCGCGGTGCCGATATTCTCGACGGGCTGGTCGAGCAGAAGCGCACGACGCAGGAAACGGCGGGCGGTGACTCGGGAAATTCGCATAAGGGGGCGCAAGCCACCCGATTGAGGGGCGCGATGGGAAAAAAACAAGGCCGTGTCGCACGAATGCGACACGGCCTTGAGACTAATACCTTCAGTCGTGATCGAACAAAATCAGGCGCAGGCGATCGCAGGGCGACCGTAGCTTACGCGCGACGGCAGAAACCATTCTCCGGGGGAGGCGCCGGGGGCGAATTCCGGACAGGCTTCAGCGAGGAGCGTGCGAAGATTTTCGCGAGCACGCGCGATGCGGCTCTTTACGGTGCCGACATTGATGCCGAGCGTGGTGGCGATTTCTTCGTAAGAGCGGTTGAGGACGTTGCGAAGAGTCAGGATTTCGCGGTGACGCGCGTCGAGACGCTCCATGCAACGATCGACCAAGGTGGAAAATTCACTCGCGACCGTTTCTTGAGCCGGGTCTTGGACGACATCGGCGACCAGATCGGCAAAGGTGGCGGCGCTGTCCTCACTGAGCGCGCAATCGAGCGAAAGAGAATCCTGCCGACGACGGCGGAAGAAGTACCAGTAACGATTGCGGGCGAGATTGACGGCGATGCGGTAGAGCCAGGTGGCCAGAGAGGAATCGCCACGGAAATTCGCGAGCCCACGGTGGGCGCGAATGAAAGTATCCTGCGTGATTTCCTCGGCATCGGCATGGTTGCGAAGGAGGCCGAGGGTAACGGTGAAGATTTTTCCCCGATAGCGATCCATGATCTCGACAAACGCAGCTTCGTCGCCTTCCGCGAAGCGGCGAACCAAAGCATCGTCAATCGCCGCGTCAGGAGTAGCGCGGCGGAGACTCTCATTACTGTTGGTCGTGCGGGCCGTTTTTACTGCGGTGTGTACGTGAGTGTAAGCGGGCATGAGAGTAGTGGTTAGTTGTTGAGAAGCTGCCTCTCTCTACCTCGCTTCGTGCCATCCAGTGCTTCAGAGTCCTAAGTGTTTATTCCTAAAAACCATAAAGATTCCCGCGCTAAAATTAATCGATACGATACCCGTCCGATTCATGCAAAATGCGGTGGCTCCGAAACTGTTTCAAGCAAACCGCCCGGTTCAATTTAATGGGCCGTGGCAGCATCCAGTCGGGGTAAGGTGGAGGAGGGGTAAAAGACTAGACCCACGCCGAGCGAATGAGTGCGCTCTCAGAGAGGAAATTTTCGCCAATCATTGCCGAGTATGTTATTGACCCTCGGATATGACGACGGCCCAGCTGAATCGCGCGCGTAAACTCCTTTGTGCGCTGCACCTCCACATTCGCGAGACGCTGATCACCGCACGCGCGCAGGAAGCACGGCATTTTGCAAAGATCGCGGCGGTGACGGCAGCTGATACGATTTACCACGTCGATAAACTCAGCGAAGCAGCGATTTTCCACTGGTTTGAGAGGTATTGGCCGAAATCGTGGCCGGTGGAAATCGTGATGGAAGGAATTGAGGACGAAGAACTCGTAACGTTTCCACGCGGAACGCCGGCTGCGAAGACGGTTTTTAAATGCATTCTCGATCCGATCGATGGCACGCGTAATCTGATGTACGACAAACGCAGCGCATGGGTGTTGAGCGGACTGGCGGTGCAGCGTGGTTCGCGCACGAATGTAGCGGACATCGTCGTTGCGGTAATGACGGAATTACCCACGAGCAAACAATGGCGGGCAGATCAGGTGAGCGCGATCCGCGGCGGTGGGGCGCGCGGCATCGTGGCGCAGGCGATGGATCTTCGAACGGGGCGCTCAGTGCCGATGATCGAGCGGCCTTCGAAGGCGAAGGATTTCAATCATGGCTTTGCGTCGCTCGCCCGGTTTTTCCCGGAAGGGAAAGCGTTAACCGCCCAAATCGAGGAAGCGTTGTGGAGTGAATTGTGTGGCGGAGGCGCGAAGACCTCGCCGCTGATTTTCGACGATCAGTACATCAGCACGGGGGGGCAGCTTTATGAGCTGCTGGTCGGCCATGATCGGATGATCGGCGATATTCGTCCGCACGTTTTCAAAAAACTCGGGATCGAATCTTCGCTGACGTGCCACCCTTACGATATTTGCACCGAGATGATCTTGCGGGAAGCCGGCGGCATCGTAGAGGCGCCCGACGGTCGGCCCGTGCGCGTGCTGCTCGACACCACGTCGGCGGTTTCATGGATTGGCTATGCCAACGAAACGCTGGCGCGCCAGGTTCGTCCGGTGCTGCGGCGGTTGATGAAAGAATTTTTGTAAACGTCGGCGGATTCCTGTGCGCCCGTGCACAGGGATCCGATTTCGAAATTCTGTTTGGCGTGTTGGATGCTCAATGCTTTCCGAGGAACGTCTCGGCGAATTGATAGGCGAAAAGCACGCCCAGAAGCGCGGCCGCAAAGAGTACGACGATCAGATTTAGGGCCTTCAGTTTGATCGTCAGCGTGAGCAGCCGGCGTTCGCGCGAATATGTCACGTGCAGGATGGCGAGCAAGTTGATCGCCACGGCGGTCAATGGCAGCAGGACGAAGACCGCCGGGTTGAGCCAGTGACGGGTGAACGGATTGCGATCGAGGAGGGCGAAAAAGTTTTCGATCCGGTCGATGACATGAAGATCGATGCCGAGTTCGTGTTTGAGCACCATGCATAAAACGAACAGTGCGGGCGCCGCGACGAGTACGAGCCCAACAACCGACGATCGACGCGTGTTGAGCAGCGCCAGTTTCAGCTTTTCGTCGGGTCGGATCGGAGGATCGGGGACGGATAGATTTTCAAATGGATCGGACATGATCAACTCCTTCAATACGTCATGGCGGGTTTGGTTGCGCTCGGCCCATGATTTCGCGGACTTTCTGCAGGCCGCGTGAACAGAGTGATTTT
>CBRAFL010000439.1:0-4026 GCA_967755055.1 uncultured bacterium | reverse complement strand
GATCTGGTTGCCCGATGCGCTGGAAACGAAAACGTCGCCTGCACTATTGATCGCGATCCCACTGGGAAGGTTGATACTAACCCAATTCGACACCAGACCGTCTGACGCGATTTTGCGAACGACATTAAGCATCTGATCGGCGACGTAAACGACTCCGCCGGCACCCACCGCCAATGCGTTCGGATAGCCGAAACGCGCAGCACTTCCCGCTCCGTTGGTAGATCCAGTGTGGCCCACTGAGCCCGCGACAGTGCTCACCAATCCGGTCGATGTAATTTTGCGTATCGTAAAGTTGCCAGAGTCTGAGACGTAGATGTTGTCGCTGTGGTCCACCGCCACACCGGTGGGGCGATTAAACCGGGCTATCTGCCCCAAGCCGTCAGCGCTACCCGGCGCGACACCGGCTAACGTGATGACTTCGTAGTCTTCGGCACAAAGCAACTGGAACGCCGCGCTGAGAATACCCATCGCGATAAAGGTCTTGTATCTGGACATAGTACGAAAATCGAAACTGGACGTAGAACAATGTGGGCTGCGGCTTACTTCAATCGGCGAGCATGAGGGCGATACCGATTCGAAACCAACTGTCGCCCGCAGCAACTGCGCGAGGAATAACCGGAAGCATGGACATAAAGCCGATCGAATTATGCAGAGACAATTGTGTCTAGCTCATTGACGCCTCCGTCGTTCGAGTCTGCTCCGCCCGCGAAAGCGTTTGACCTGAATACCGAGTTTCTCGGGCAGGTTTTCTCACCAGACGCGCAAGACCAACAATTGCCGGTCGCGACTAATTAAGACGCAGGTGGGAAGATGACCGCGGCGATTTTGCTGTCCGCTTGGCGGTGACCTCGCCTCACCTGCTTCCGTCGAATCTCACTTCGCGACCGCCCCGCACAACTCGTCGTACAACCGCGCGAGTTCCGGCACATTCACCCCCGCGGCTTGCGCGCGGCGCAGGGGCTCGCCCCAGATTGATTCGATCTCCACTGCTCGTCCCGCCAGGAAATCCACGAGGCTCGATGGCTGGTACGCGCCCATGGGCGGCGTGACGTCGAACTGCTGCCGCAGGAACTCATCCGAGATCGCAAACCCCAGCGCCGTCGCCGCCCGTTGTACTTCTTTCATCAGTACGCGCACCCGCGCGGCGAGCGCCGGGTCAGCACAAATCCGATCAGTGGCCACCCCACCTGCCGCAATCGCGAGACCGTTGAACGGAATATTCCAAACCAATTTCTTCCAACGCGCCTCTTCCAAATTCTCGGCGACATGAACCTTGATTCCCGCTGCCGCGAGCTGCGCAGCGAATCCGTGTGTTCGCGTTGTGGACGGTCGACCGAACTCGCCGATGGTCAATGAACCGTGATGATAGCACCTCACTTCACCGGGCGCGGTTCGGTTGAGCGCGATGTGAGCGAGCCCGCCCAACACGCGCTCGGCGCCCACCAGCGACGCAATCCATTCATCCGCACCAAGGCCATTTTGCAGGGTGAGCACTGCAGTGGTTGACCCGAGCAACGGCGGCAACAGATCCGGCAAGCTGTCGTTTGCAGTCGTCTTCAAACTCACGATCACGAGATCAACTGGCCCAATTTCGCCCGCGGAGCCAAAGACCGACACCGGTCGTAATTCGATCGAGCCCTTGCCATCGCGGATCGTCATCGCTCCGCGCTTTTTCACAGCCGCGAGATCGCTTCGAAGCAAAAACCGCACGTCAGCGCCGGCGCGCCCCAACCGGACGCCATAATATATCCCAATCGCTCCCGCGCCGACGACGCCGATCCTGGGAAATCTGCCGCTCATGTGATTAGCCTGCGGATTCCCGCTTTACGCGCGACATTGCCAGTTTGAATCGCGACCATAAGTGACCACTGGCATCGCGGTCGATATCCTGCCTCGCACTCGAAATCTCGTCCGTCACAAGCAACATCCCCGCAACGAATCATTCGCCGTTCCCAGATGCCAGCGCGTTCTTTCCGGTGTTGGAGTCTCGTATTTTGAGCTCCGGTTCTCGGGATGCAACGTCCTCGCCGCGCAGCACAGCACCGCGACGACGGCATCGCAGCACCGGCATGAAGACGCGGCGAAGGCAGCTAACCTCACACGACGAAATTCACCGACGTCCAAACAAGGCGCTACACCACGCCAACGCGTGGCGCTGCCGCTCTTTTTGATAGTAATCGATCAGAAAGAGTCCGTGGCTCGCGAGGTAATCGGTGATCTCCTGGACCGACGCCTGGCCTTCGTACATCGGGACAAAATTCAACTCGACCAGCACCGTTTTGACGATCCCACCCGTCAGCGCATCGGCACTCCCTCGCAGCACCGCGAGATCAAATCCCTGCGTATCAATTTTCAAAAGGTCCACGGTGGACAGCCGATGTTGCGTGATAAATCCATCCACCGTCTTCACATCCACGATCTCCCTGCCCACAACGTCCGTGTCGCGAAAATAATTCCTTCCGTTCGAATCGAGCGGAAGCAGCGAGCTCAAAACTGATTTCCGATAATTAATGAACTCCCGTTGTGTGATTGTTTCGCCGAACGCAAAGGAGTGAAATGACACCGGGCAACGAAACCATTGCGTTTTTAGCTTTTGGAAAACCGCACTCGACGGTTCGAACGCATGAATCATCGGCCGTTGGAACGCCCGCTGAAGCATCCGAATGGTCTGCCCTTCATTCGCGCCAATATCGAGACACACGGGATCGTCCGATCCTACCACGATTCGCAAATCCTCCTCGAGATCCACGCCAGTGACTTCACCAGGCCGGACGCGAAATATTCTTCGATTATATCGTCTCAACACCCGATGCCCGAACGCCCTCAGCTGAAGAAAGTTCATTGGGATATTTCGCCGTTACGCCGCGCATTGTACAATTCAAGGCCCCTCGAAGCGCGCTCCTCTTTCTTAGCAACTCACCAGAGCTGGCACAAGGCATTCCCTCATGCTGAGCCCCATGCATCTCGCGCTTACAACACCGCGTTGTCGATCAATCGCACTTCGTCGATCCAAGCCGCGACGGCCATCATGCATTGGCCCGGTATAATTTCCTTCACTGTCTCCATCGTCCGCGGATCAACGATCGTCACGTAGATTACCCGAATACGGCGGCGCTCGCCAAGAATATGCGTCGCCTCGGCGATCAGCCGATCGGGACTGCGCACGCCCGCCTCGACCATTTCCTTCGCCCGTTTCAACGCCGTATAAATCGCCAGCGCCTCCAGCCGCATCGTGGGAGTGAAATCGCGATTTCGCACTCCTGCCGCCAATCCATCGGGCTCACGCACCGTGGGAACCAAAATGGTTTCCACGCCAAATTCCAAATCGTCCACCATCTTGCGAATGACGGCCGCACGCTGAGCCGTTTTCTCGCCGAAATAAACGTAGTCCGGCCGGATGATATTAAACAGCTTCGCCAATAACGTCGCGACTCCACGAAAATGCGTCGGCCGCGATGGCCCGCAAAGAACGCGGCTCGTCGTCTCTTCGTTCACGTAGGTGGAAAAACCGCGCGGATAAATTTCTTCCGCGGTCGGCACGAACACCGCCGTCGCGCCGGCGTCCGCGCACAACGCGAGATCCGGCTCGAGCGAGCGCGGATAGTTTGCTGGAATTTCATTCGCCGGAAATTGCAGAGGATTGACGAAAAGCGAGACGACCACCGCGTCCGCTTTTCCCGCCGCCGCCCGAATCAACGCCTCCTGTCCGGCGTGCAACGCACCTTGGGTGGGGACGAGCGCGATCGTCTTGCCTTCCAGATTAAGTGATGCAGCCAACAGCCGCATCTTAGACACCGACTCGACTTTTTGCATAGGGCCTGAGCAGAAGTTCGACCAACGAGGGCTTGAACAAACTGTGGCCTCTGCGTTTGTTCAAGTTTTTGCGCCCGCCACCGCATCCGCCGTGTAGCCGCACGCGTTAGCGTGAGGTGCGCACCGTAACCGGTACGGCTACAAATCACACCTCACTCACCTCTTTCCCATGATTCGCATCAACGAAAACTACACCAAGCTCAAAGCTTCCTA
>CBRAFL010000438.1:0-4065 GCA_967755055.1 uncultured bacterium | reverse complement strand
CCGAGAAAATTTATCGCGCGTTCCTCGATGCCGATGCCATGAGCAAGTGGCTTCCGCCGTACGGATTCACCTGCAAGGTGCATCACTTGGACGCCAAAGTCGGCGGTACTTTCAAGATGTCGTTTACCAACTTCGGCACCGGCAACGGTCACTCCTTCGGCGGCGAGTTTCTCGAATTGGTCCCTCACGAACGCCTCCGTTACACGGACAAGTTCGATGATCCGAATCTGAAGGGTGAAATTACCGTGACAGTCATTTTAAAGAAAGTGTCCTGCGGCACCGAGGTGAACATCGAGCAAGCAGGCGTGCCCGCCGTCATTCCGGCCGAGATGTGCTATCTCGGCTGGCAGGAATCGCTCGAGCAGCTGAACAAACTCGTCGAGCCCGAGATTCCGAACTGAGGCGCAAATCAGAAAGTCGATAGCTGAGAGCTGAGAGCAAGATCAGCCGACCGGAATTTTACCGCAAAGAGCGCAAAGATCTCAGAGATCAAGGCATCGCATTCTTTGCGCTCTCTGCGTTCTTTGCGGTTAAAATTCCGAGCTCCTCTCCGCCTTCCGCTTATCGCCTATCGCTTACCGCTTACCGCTTAAACCTCATGTCTCGTCTTCGTTGCAGCATCACTACATCCCTCGACGGCTACGTCGCCGGTCCCAACCAAAGCGCGGAAAATCCAATCGGTGAAGGCGGACTCTTCCTCCACGAATGGGTGTTCCCCACGAAAACGTTTCGCGCGATGCACGGTGGTGCGGTCGACGGCGAGACGGGAATCAACGACGACGTGCTGCGCGCGGCGTTCGAGAATGTCGGTGCGACAATCATGGGCCGCAATATGTTTGGTCCAGTGCGCGGTGCGTGGGGCAAAGATCCTTGGAAAGGTTGGTGGGGGGATGAGCCGCCGTATCACCACCCAGTCTTCGTGCTCACCCACCACGCGCGTGAACCGCTCGTCATGAACGGAGGCACCACGTTTCACTTCGTCACCGACGGAATCGAATCCGCCCTCGCGCAAGCGCGAAAAGCAGCCGGCGGCAAAGACGTGAACCTCGGTGGCGGTGCGACTGCGATCCAGCAATACCTCGCAGCCGGTCTACTCGACGAACTGGATATCCACGTCGTCCCGCTCCTGCTCGGCGTCGGCGAACGACTCCTCAACCATCTCAACGCGCGCAAAGTGAAACTCGAGCCGATCCGCACGATCGAAGGTCCGGGCGTCACGCATCTGAAATATCGCGTCATGAAATAGCCGATACGGAGAATCATGTGATTCAGGTAAGGGCGGTCTCGCTCAAGCAAAACGTACGATGTCGAACCCAGACACTTTCGTGATTCACCGGCTCACGTCGGCTGATGTCCCGATGATGCGCGAGATGCTGGACATGTTTGGCCAGGCTTTCGGCGAGGTGAAGACCTACAGCGAAGCGCAGCCTGGATCAGAGTATCTCAAACGTCTGCTCGGCGGTGATTCGTTCTTTGCGCTAGCCGCTGTGAAGAGCTGCGGCGTAGTTGGCGGTTTGGCGGCGTACGAGCTGCGTAAGTTCGAGCAGGAACGCAGCGAGATCTATATCTATGATTTGGCAGTCTCTGCAGCGCACCGGAAGCAAGGGATAGCCACTGCACTCATTGGTGAATTGAAGAAGGCCGCCGCCGAGCGCGGAGCGTATGTGATCTATGTTCAGGCGGACCGCGAGGATGCTCCGGCCATCGCGCTCTACACGAAGCTTGGTGTACGCGAGGACGTGCTTCACTTCGATATAGACGTCGAGTGAGGCGAGCCGACCGAACGGGTCGCCAGAGAGTCGAGGCGCAGGACAGGCCGTAGTTCGGATGCGCCCTTCTCCAGCGGCCTGATCGGCGTTGCGACCCGCAGCTGAATCAATACGATTTCGCTCATGCCCCTGTTCTCAAGAATGCCGTGGCGCACGTTTCTCGTCGTGACGATATTCACGACCGCGTTTTGTCCGTATAAAACAGTTCGGGCCGAGCCGACACCCGCCATCGTTCACGGCGTGGAGTTGCAGCCGCTCGCGGCCCAGGTTCGCCGCGTGATCCAGGCGATGGATTATTTGGGTGAACCTCTCAATGCCGCCGACCAGGCCGCACTCGAAGCGGCGGTGACGCTGCCCGAGCGCGAGGCCGCGGAAAAAATTCAGACCATCCTCGACGCTCACGTGTTGTTCGCCGTGAGCATCAATCCCGAGATGCGTGTGAGCGTCGCTCCGGGGCCAGCCGCGCCGGAGTTGGTCGAACAGGGATGGCGCCAGTTTCTCGTCAAGGTCACGAACGAATCGGGCACCACCGCCGCTCTGCTCGCTGTCAGTCCCAACGCGCAGTCCGCCTACGTCGGCGCAACGCAGACGCCCTCGGATCTTCATTATCATCACGGGACGCCGGGCACGCCGCTGCCTTCGACCGCCGACCAGTGGCTCGATTTGAAAAGTTTCGATGGGCAGCCCCTTCAGCCGAAGCTCAGTGGCCTGCCGCTCGAATATCGCATCGTGCAGCTCTACAGTCGCGACGCGGGCCGGCGGGAGGCGAAGTTTTCCTTCAGCGTTGGCCAGGGCACTCAGGACCTCGGCTTCCGCAACGAGGTGGATCTGCTCTTCACCTGCCATCCCGCGCGCGACATCCGCCTGGTGGTCCGCGACGAAAACCGCGCACCCACGACCGCCGCGTTTACGATTCGCGACGCGGCGGGCCGGGTGTATCCGTCGCAAGCCAAACGCGAGGCGCCGGACTTTGGTTTTCAACCGCAGATCTATCGCAGCGACGGCGAACACCTGCGCCTGCCCGACGGCGCGTACACGATCCAGTTCGAACGCGGTCCCGAGTCCGTGCTTCGCGAAAGCTCCATCATCGTAAGCGCCGCCACCACGGAACTCTCGTTTCAAGTCGAACGTTGGCTCGACCCTTCCAAATTCGGCTGGTGGTCGGGCGATCACCACATCCACGCCGCAGGCTGCCTCCACTACGTCCGTCCGAGTGAAGGGGTCCTCGCGACCGACATGGCGCGGCACACCCAAGGCGAAGATCTGAAGATCGGCGCCAACCTCACCTGGGGCCCCGGCTTCGATTATCAGAAGCAATTTTTCACCGGCGTGGACGACAAGGCGTCCCGGTATCCGTATTTGCTGCACTACGACATCGAGGTGTCCGGATTTGGTTCCCATCGCTCCGGTCATCTCTGTCTGTTGCGGCTGAGGGAACAAATGTATCCCGGCGGCGACTCGTCCGCGCACTGGCCGACGCTGTGCCTCAACACGCTGCGCTGGGCCAAACGCCAGGGCGCGCTGGCGGGACCCGCGCATTCCGGTTTCGGCCTGCAGCCCGAGGCCCCAGGAGACGACGACCCCTCTCGGAACCCCGGACGCCGTCCGCTCGCCACGAACGAACTGCCGAACTACGTGATCCCGCCCTACAGCGGAATCGGCGCCAACGAGTACATCATGGACGTCACGCACGAAGTTCCCGGCCCCGACGGCAAACTGGTCCCGGCGGTGGACTTCATGTCGGCGGTCTCCACGCCCAGCACTTGGGAACTCAACATGTGGTATCACACCCTCAACGCGGGATTCCGCACGCGGATCAGCGGTGAGACCGATTTCCCGTGCATCTACGGTGAACGCGTCGGACTGGGCCGCAGCTATGTGAAAGTGGACGGTGAACTCAGTTACGAAGCCTGGTGCGAAGGCATTCGCGCCGGCCGCAATTATGTCAGCGATGGCCGGAGCCACCTGATGGAATTCACCGCTGCACCGGTGACGGGCGTCGGCGAGCGCGAGGTCTCCGGCGCGGTGCGGATGGGCGAAGGTGGCAGTGAATTAAAACTCTCTCACGCGGGCGCGGTCCGGCTCACTGCGAGAGTCGCAGCGCGGCTGCCCGAACGACCGGATGAAAAAATTCGTCGAACCCAAAATACCGAAAAACCGTACTGGCATCTCGAACGCGCGCGGTTGGGCGACAGTCGGGAAGTGCCGGTGGAAGTGATTGTGAATGGGCAAGCGGTTGCGCGGAAAACCATTCTGGCCGACGGGCAACTGCGCGAGGTGAGTTTCGACGTGCCGG
>CBRAFL010000437.1:0-4093 GCA_967755055.1 uncultured bacterium | reverse complement strand
GACGACCTCCGTGTCGTCCGAGATCTTCCTTCAGATCTTCAATCACAGCAGGCACAGAGGCCTGCCGCTACGTGAGATCGCACCCCTCGCGACACTGATCAACCCGTCGGAAACGGATTGCGCTCCTTAAAGCCGCGCTGGTGCCAGTACGGATAAACGGGCGTCGTCGCACTGGCTGCATCGAGTTGCGCGACCTGCGCCGGAGTGAGATTCCACCCCACCGCGCCCAGGTTCTGACGTAATTGCTCCTCGTTGCGCGCTCCGATGATAACCGTCGAAACCGTCGGTCGCTGCAGCAGCCAGTTGAGCGCGATTTGCGGCACTGTTTTTCCCGTCTCCTTCGCCACCGTATCGATCGCGTCGACGACGCGATAAAGATATTCGCTGTCCACCGGCGGACCAGCATCGACGTTCTTCTTATCACTCAACCGCGTGACCGCCGGCATCGACTGGCCACGGCGCACTTTTCCCGTCAACCGTCCCCAACCCAGCGGACTCCACACCACCGCGCCGACCTTCTGGTCAACTCCGAGCGGCATGAGCTCCCACTCGTATTCCCGTCCGACCAGCGAGTAGTAGGCTTGGTTCGCCACGTAGCGTGTCAGTCCGTACTTTTCGGATACCGCGAGCGACTTCATCAGATGCCAGCCAGAGAAATTCGAACAACCGACATAGCGGATCTTCCCGCTGCGCACCAAGTCGTCGAGCGTCCCCAAAGTTTCTTCAACCGGCGTGACCGCGTCGAAACCGTGCAACTGATAGAGATCGATGTAGTCCGTACCGAGTCGCCGCAGACTCGACTCCACCGCCGTCAGCAAATGATGCCGTGATGACCCCACGTCATTCGGCCCAGTTCCCGAGCGAAATGTGCCTTTCGTCGAGATCAGCACCTGGTCGCGCCGTCCTTTGATCGCCTGACCGAGAATCGCCTCGGCCTTGCCGTCCGAATAAATATCCGCCGAGTCGAACATGTTCAGCTCCGCTTCGAGGCAGATGTCCACGAGGCGCGTGGCTTCCACGACGCCACTCGCGCCCCACGCTTTGAAAAATTCACTACCACCAAATGTGCCCGTGCCGAAAGTCAGAGCCGGAACCTTGAGACCTGAGCCGCCGAGTTGTCTGTGATCCATCATAAGAGTGCGTGGGTAGGAGAAGAGTGATCAACTGACCGTTGAATCGGCCCACTGCAAACGACGGATACATAATCGTCGTGATTTTATTGTAGGTTGCGCGCTCGCCGCGCAACGGTTCGACGTTCCGTTGCGCGGCGAGCGAGCAACCTACGGAATCCACCCACTGCTTCTTGCTCTCGTGCCCGTCGCCACCATTCTCCCGCGATGCGTTTCTCTCATCATTCAGTACGCCTGATCCTGATGGCCTTCTGCGCCGTGACTGCGACCTCCTCTCGCCTTGCCGCGGCGACCAACGACACCGCGGGTTCTCCTACTTCAAAAACGGAAAATCCGCTCCTGGTCGAAAGTCCCCTGCCGCTGCATTACCCGCAGTTCGACAAAATAAAAAACGAGCACTTCCTCCCCGCCTTCGAACAAGGCATGGCGGAAAACCTCCGGGAAGTGAACGCCATCGCCACCAATCCCGCGCCTCCCACCTTCGAGAACACCGTCATCGCACTCGAGAAATCCGGCGAGTTACTCGGCCGCACAAGTCGCATTTTCTCCAATCTCAGCGGGACCTTTACGAATCCAGAAATTCAAGCGATTCAGCGATCTCTCGCTCCCCGACTCGCCGCGCACGCCGACGCCGTCAACCTGAACCCCGCCCTGTTCGCTCGCATCGCTGCCCTCTACGACGCCCGCGCGACGTTGGGACTCGACGCCGAAGCCCAGCGCCTGCTCTGGCGTTATCATAAGGATTTTGTTCGTGCCGGCGCGAAACTTTCCGATGCCGACAAGACCAAACTGCGCGCACTCAATGCCGAACTCGCCACCCTCGGAACGACGTTCACACAGAATGTCCTGAAAGAGCGCGACGCCTCCTCCGTTCTGATCGACACGCGCGAAGAACTCACCGGGCTCAATGAATCCCAAATCACTGCCGCAGCCTCCGCTGCGAAGGCGGCAGGCCACGAGGGAAAGTTCCTCCTTAAATTACAAAACACCACAGGCCAGCCTCCGCTCACCGATTTGAAAAATCGCGCCGTGCGTCAGCGGATCATGGAAGCCTCTCTCGCCCGCGGCAGTCGTGGAGGCGAGTTCGACAATCGCGCCGTTGTCTCCGCGATCGCGACCAAGCGAGCCGAGCGGGCCGCCCTCCTCGGTTACCCGAATCACGCCGCTTATCAGCTCGAGGAGCAGACGGTGGGCACCGTCGAGGTACTGAACAAACTTCTCGCACAACTCGCACCGCCCGCTGTCGCCAACGCCCGTCGCGAAGCCGCCGACATGCAAGCCATCGTTGATCAGGAAAAAGGCGGCTTCCAACTCGCCGCGTGGGATTGGGATCTCTACTCGGAAAAAGTACGCCAGGCGCGCTACGCCTTCGACGAGTCCCAGCTCAAGCCGTATTACGAACTCAACCACGTGCTGATCGACGGCGTGTTCTTCGCCGCGGGAAAACTTTACGGCCTCACCTTTAAAGAGCGCCACGACTTACCCGTGTACGAGCCGTCGGTTCGCGTCTTTGACGTCTTCGATGTCGATGGCTCGCAACTCGCCATCTTCATTTTCGATCCGTATTCCCGCCCCAACAAAAACGGCGGAGCCTGGGCGAACTCCTATGTTGGACAAAATGCTTTGCGCGGCACGAAGCCGGTGATCGCCAATCACCACAACATTCCGCAGCCGCCGCCCGGCCAGCCCACGCTGCTCACGCATGACGAAGTCCGCACCGCGTTTCACGAATTCGGCCACGCGCTTCACGGAATGTTTTCGCACGTGAGTTATCCACGGTTCGCCGGCACGAGCGTCCCGCGCGATTTCGTGGAATATCCCTCACAGGTGAATGAAATGTGGGCGACGTGGCCGGAAGTTTTGCAGCACTTCGCGCGACACTATCAAACGGGCGAGGTGATTCCCGCTGAGCTGTTGGCCAAGGTGGAAGCCGCTTCCAAGTTTAACCAAGGACACAAAACGACCGAGTACCTCGCCGCCACGCTCCTCGATCAAGCCTATCATCAAATCGGCGCCGCAGAAGTGCCCGCGCCGGAGGGCATCCTCACATTCGAGGCCGCCGCGCTGAAACGCTACGGCGTCGATTTCGCGCCGGTGCCACCGCGCTATCGAACCACGTATTTCTCGCATACTTTCGCGGGTGGTTATTCGGCGGGTTATTATTCCTACATCTGGTCCGAAGTGCTCGACGCCGACAGCGTCGAATGGATGAAGTCCCACGGCGGTTTGAAACGCGAAAACGGCGATCATTTTCGGAAGACGCTGCTCTCGCGCGGCGGCAGCAAAGACGCCCTCGAACTCTTCCGCGACTTCACCGGCGGCGAGCCCGACATCAAGCCACTGCTGATCCGCCGCGGCCTCGAGTAACCGTAGCACAAGTCCCGCAACGTCTCTCATCGCGAGCCGTACAAGATTTGTCTATGTGACCGTTGCGATCTTTGTGGTTAAACCGGTTTGAAGATTTGAATATCGGAAGGGATCGATTTAACCGCAAAGATCTCAAAGAGCTCAGAGAGCGGAAATCGGAGAGGCTGAAATAGACACGAACTCGGCGAGTGCCGTGAACACCTGCTGCGTCACATCCTCAGCGAGATGTACATCGCCACCGACCCGCCGGAGCGCACACGCATAGACAAAATTCACGTGGCGTTGTACGAGTCACGCGAACGCCGTCTCGGATTTTTCCTCGGCGTAGCGGCGGAGAAGTTCGGCATCATCGGCGGCGGGTTCGTTCATCGCGTTCTACCCATAAGTAGCCGCCGAGTGAAAAACCGCACAAAAAAACCTTCTCGGCTTTGCTCTCAACATTCAGCCCTCAACTGCGCTGTTCCTCAAAGACCAATTGTCTCGCGAAGGAATCGAAGGAGACGAAAGAAATGTCTCGGTTCGGACCTTCGTTCCCTTCGCCCCCTTCGCGAGACTCCTCCACATTTAAAAACCGAACGGTAGGTGGCGCGCTCGCC
>CBRAFL010000436.1:0-4111 GCA_967755055.1 uncultured bacterium | reverse complement strand
TATCGCGTAGGGGTAGGCCTCCGCGCCTGCCGGTTCGAAGTTGCCGCGATGCCAGCAGGCACGGAGGCCTGCCGCTACCATGAACCTTTTGACATCGCATAATCAATACGCGCTCGGGTTCCGCCAGCGCACGAAGGTCAGCAGCACGATCTGGAGGTCCAGCCAGATGCTCCAGTTCTCGATGTAATAGAGATCGTGCTGCGCGCGGTCGCTGAGATCGCTGTCGCCGCGGAGTCCGTTGACTTGGGCCCAGCCGGTCATCCCGGGTTTCACGAGGTGGCGCGGGAGATAATGCGCAATGTCGAGCGAGAGCTGCTCAACGTGATAGGGGCGCTCGGGTCGTGGGCCGACGAGGCTCATGTCACCGCAGAGAACATTCCAAAATTGCGGGAGTTCATCGAGGTTCCACCGGCGGATGAAAGCGCCGAGACGGAGCAAGCGCGGGTCGTTACGCGTTGTGCTTTGATTCACGGAGTCGCTTGCGGCGGCATCGGGCGTCATACTGCGCAATTTGTACAACGTGAACGGGCGATGGTTGGCGCCAACGCGTTGCTGCCGAAAGAGGACGGGCCCGCCGGGTGACTCGCGTTTGATCAGCGCCGCGATGACCAAGATAAAGGGCAGGGAGAGCACGAGTCCGATTGCGCCGCCGATCAAGTCGAAGAGGCGTTTCACGGCGCGAGAGAACAGGCGATTGACCGCGAGTTCTTCGACGCCAAGGACGGGGACGCGTCCGATCGTTTGCAGACGGAGGCCGCTGAGAAAAATGTCGAACGCACCCGGGACGATCTTCCATTCGACGTAGTGGCGTTCGCAGGTCTCAACGATGCTGCGAAGGTCATCGCGGGGAAGATCGAAGCGGGTAGCGATCAGCAAATCGGCGGAGTCGCGTTTCAGGATGGCGTCGAGTTCGTCCACGCGACCGAGGATGCGTCGCAGGTCGGTCCCGCTCCTCCCGGAGCGGGCTACGTCGATCCTGTAGCCCTGTGCGGGAGCGCAGGGATCGATCAATGACGACTCGTCTTTCGCGCGATCATCGTCAGGCAGCGAGACCACGCCGGCGAACTCCAGCGGGTGAGCCGGATCGCTCGTGATCGTGGTCGCGAGGGCTCGGGCGTCGTCGTTCCAGCCGAGGAGGATGACTCGTCGCCGGAGTCGTTGCAGGAGTGGCGTGTGAATGACGACCGAGTAGGCAAACGATCGCCAGAGATAGAGTAGAATAATGACGCAGCCGAAAGCGACGAACGTGAACAGCCGCGAGATCGGCGGATCGAACTTCAGCACGAGCGACAGGCCGAGGTAGGCGATGAGCCAGAAAGCGGTGCCTTTGATGATGGCGTTGAGGCTTTGATATCGCCGAAGGAGAATGCGCGAATCGTAGAGGCCGAATTGGGCAAAGGCGGCGAGGAGCAATGCGACGCCGACCAGCAAGAGTGGGAGGTAGCGATCCAGCGTGGCGCCGGGGACGTCGATTCCGAAATGGGCAAGCGGAGACTGGTAACGTAACCACCATCCCAGGACGAGACCGGCGAAGGTGACGAGGGTGTCGCCCGCGAGGAGCGCTAGAGGAATCGTTTTTTCGCGAAGCGAGTTGGATGCGCGGGACACAGGCTGGGCAATGGCTGTAAACGGGATCGGCTTGACGATCAAACTCTGAAACGTGGGAGATGGATTATGTGAGATGGAGGATGGTGATGGGGAGCGCTCCGAGCTCTCAGCACCCAGCACTAGTTAGACTTTTCTTCGCCGCTGGCGGACTCAGCCCTCATCGTAGCCGCGTGTGTTCACACGCGGGTTCGGATGCTGCGCAAAACCGTAACCACCGATTAGGTGATCCGATCGATTCAGTAAATCAGCGTTTATTAGCGCAGATTAGCGTTCCAAAACTCCGAGCTGATTCGGGAAGAAAATGCTCCAATCTGATTCGCCACAAGAGGCGCAAAATGCACATAAATCAGAAGTCAGTTTCTGTGCCTCTTGCCTGCCTAGCCATAGCGCGTGGCGACGGCTTATCCCACTAGCAGTTTCCTCCCTCCGAGGCTAAGGCGGAGATCGGACGGCGGCTTCGCTGAAGCCAGTTGGTGGCATGACGTTCAAAGTGTATGCCAGAGCAGCCATCCTGTCGGATAAAGTTACAGTTCGAGGCGGTGGCTGAGCCGGTTGGTTTGCGCGTGCTGATTTGCTACGGGTTTAACGGAGTTGTCTGTCCGGGTTTTACGGAGCGCACCTCTCCGCGCGTCCAAGGTCTCAATGACTGGCACGGAATTGGCTAATTAAATGTAAATATGAAAACGCCTGACGATGGAGCGTTCGCGGTCTTGAACTTTTCCCTTTCCCGGGAAGACGACGGCCGGCCGACCCAGCGTACGGCATCGTGCGGAACCTTCATCGAAGTGGAACGCGCGTTTGCCGTTGCCCGGGAGGAAGCGGTTCGCGAGCTGGTACGGCGCCGTGCTCAACCACGGCCCACGGCCACGGTGATCGAAATGCTGGATACCGAGTGGGGCTATGATCTCCGGCAGGACTTTTTGGTGGTCTCGCGTTACTGGGTGCACGACCGTGCACCGACCGCGTTGGCGCCCTGAGTAAATCCGTGGGGTGGGTTTTGCTCGCCGCGTAGTGGCAGGCCTCAGTGCCTGCCATCTCGTCGCACGAGATTAGAAGGGAGCCGGACGACACGGGGGTCGTCCCTCCGCTGGTGGACGGGGCAGAAACGCCTCCCGTCTGCATGGCACGTAACTGATGACCGCATGCTAACGCATGCGGCTACGGCGCGAACGGCGGGGATCCGTTGCGCGGCGAGCGCGCAACCTACCGAGTGTCTTGCTGCTCGCGCTTACTTCAGCGCGGCGGCGATTCGTGCGAGCGCGGTGACGACGTTTTCGCGGGAGTTGAACGCACTGATGCGCACGTGGCCTTCGCCGCATTTGCCGAATCCGGCTCCAGGGGTGCACACGACTTGCGCTTTATTCAGCAGGAGATCGAAAAACTCCCATGAGTCGCGGCCGGTGTTGACCCAGATGTATGGCGCGTTGTCGCCACCGATGCAGGTGAAGCCGAGTTTCGCCACGGCTTCGCGAATCAGCGCGGCGTTCGCCAAATAAAAATCAGTGAGCGCTTTCGTCTGCTGTTGTCCGGCTTCAGTATAAATCGCCGCGGCGGCTTTCTGAATTGGATACGCGACGCCGTTGAATTTCGTCGTGTGACGACGATTCCAAAGGGCGTGCACCGAGTGCTCGGCTCCAGCGGAGTCCCAGGCCTTGAGCGACTTTGGAATAATGGTGAACGCGCAACGCGTGCCGGTGAACCCGGCGATTTTCGAGTAGCTCCGAAACTCGATGGCGACGTCGCGGGCGCCTTCGATTTCATAGATGCTGTGCGGAATTTGCGGATCGCGGATGTACGCTTCGTAGGCGGCGTCGAAGAGGATGATCGCCTTGTGCTGCTTCGCGTATGCGACCCACGCGGCGAGTTGCGCTTTCGTTGCGACCGCACCGGTCGGATTGTTCGGGAAGCACAGATAGATCAGATCGGTGGGCGTGCTCGGGATTGCGGGGACGTAACCGTTCGCCGGCGTTGAATCCAAATACGTGATGCCGGCATAACGACCGTCGAGATTAGCACCGGTGCGGCCCGCCATCACGTTGGTGTCGACGTAAACAGGATACACAGGATCGGGAATCGCGAGACGCAGATCTTGCGAGAAGATTTCCTGAATGTTTCCGCAATCGCATTTCGATCCGTCGGAAATGAAAACTTCATCTGCTTCAATTTTGCACCCGCGTGGCAAAAATTCATGGGCGACCACGGCTTCGCGAAGAAACGCGTAGCCTTGCTCAGGCCCATAGCCTTTGAAGGTGGCGCG
This sequence comes from uncultured bacterium, assembly GCA_967755055.1. Classification (GTDB taxonomy): domain Bacteria; phylum Verrucomicrobiota; class Verrucomicrobiia; order Opitutales; family Opitutaceae; genus Opitutus. Next base: position 246 of record CBRAFL010000436.1, on the reverse strand, counting down.
ATTCGCCATCTCGTCGGAGGCGGCGTGCAACGCCGTGACGCAGACTTGGGGCAGCGGCTCTGTCACATCTCCGATACCGAGCCGAATCACGGGCTTCGAGGGATTGGCGGCGACGAACGCGTTCACGCGTTTGGCGATGTCGCTGAAGAGATAGGAAGCTTTGAGCTTGGTGTAGTTTTCGTTGATGCGAATCATGGGAAAGAGGAAGTGAAGTGTGGCTGCGAGCGTGAGCGAGTGGACGAATCG
>CBRAFL010000435.1:0-4134 GCA_967755055.1 uncultured bacterium | reverse complement strand
TCCCGGCCGAGTGGAGATTGCGGCGTGAGGACGAGGACCGGAACTCCTTCAACGTTCAATTCGAGTCCGCCAGCGCGAGGTCCGATGAAATACCAAGTGCGGCGACTCGCGTGTTCCACCGCGACGGCCGCGCCGAGCGCCACGAGCCCGCCGGGACTAATCGCGGGAACTGTGAGCGTTTCGTAGAGCGTGATGTTGGCCGCGATTTCGACGGCGAGTCGCGCCTGACCTTCCGCGAGATATGCGGCTTCCTGGCTATGCATATCGTACTGGTTCTCCGGTCGGCTCTCCTCGCTGATGGCTTCCTCGCGCGACAGGAGGGCGGCGCGGGTTTGTAGCGCAAGTTCGTTGCGGAGCTGGGCGAGGATTTGGTCGCGGACGGCGGATTTGTTCACGCGTGGAGAGAAGGCGCGGGGTTGTTCAACGTGCGCCACCCGACATGATGGGGCGGGCCCGACCAATATTGTCAACGAGTGTTCGGGAGTAACGCGGACCCGCGAATCGCGCGTTGACTGCGGCAATGTGGTCGCGAATCTTTAGGGAAACTTTTCGAAATTTTGCCCGTCCAAGATTCGACTCCCTCTTACTTGCCTACCTGCTCATGAAATTTCTTTGTCGCGCGTTTTGCGTGCTGTTTATCGCAAGTTGCGCTGTGCGCGCTCAAGAAACTGAATCACCGCTCGGTGATTTCGCGCCTCTGGACGACGATCTTGTTCTCTACATTCCCAAGTTCTCCGTGAAGCTCGGGTTTCGCGGAATCAGCGGCGTTAAGACGTCGTTCGGCGGAAAGGGCGTGCTGTCTTCCACGTCGATTCTCGGAGATGAGACGGGGACCCAGACGCGCGTTTATCACGATGGATATGTGGCGCTGGACACCCGCACGGTGGTCGATCCGGCCGGTAATGCGGTTCCGATCACGCCAGATGGGAAGACCAACAGCTGGGCCATCAAGGAGGACACGCAGGCCCCCACGGAAGGCCCCTATGCCGGTTTGGTCATGATGCATACGTATTCCGCGACAACGACCGACGCGAGTTTCCATGAGAAGGATCCGGCGTCCGGATACGGCGTGGAGTTGTCGCTCGATCGGGAGATGGGGAATGTTTTTAGCACGAAGATGAAGTGGGGCCTGGTCGCCGGCATGAGCATCAACCAAATTTCCGCGGCGACCTCGGCGGATCTCAATGCCAGCGTCAAGACCGTCACGGATTACTATTCTTTGGGCGGACAGGCGGCGCCGGCCGCGCCGTTTACTGGACCGATTTACAGCGGTTCGGTCGATATTACGCCTTTACTTGGAAGCGACGTCCTTCATCGCGATCCGGAGGCATTCAGCGTGGGGACAGTGAGCAGCAGTTGGAAACTCCGCGGCGCGTATGTGACCTTCCGGGGCGGCGCTACGTTGCTGGTGCCATTCTCGAGTCGCTTCTCCGCGCTGTTGAGTGCTGGCGCGGTGGTGGTCTATGCGGGCTCAACCTATGACGTGACGCAGAGCTTCAAACCGAACACCGGCGATACGCTTTCGGAATTCATCAGCGATGGCGACAGTGCGATCCTCCCGGGTTATTTCGTGGACGCCAGTTTGCAGTACACGATGAATGAAACCTCCGGACTCTACCTCGGCGCCGTGTATCAGAGCAGCGGTGACTACACGCAGGACGTCACCAGTCCCGATGGATCTTCGAAATACACCACCCGGATCGATCTCAGCAAGCTCCAGGGCATACGCGCCGGAGTGTCATTTAAATTTTAAGCTCTGCTCCAGATTATATTTTTCAGCCGGCCGCGATTGTTCGGCCGGCTTTTTGTTGAGCGACCTTTGAGACTTTCCAACGAGGCACTCCCCGGATTGGCTTCACGCGAGTGAACAACCATCGCCAACTCTGGCCGGCGGCCTCTCTGGCGACGCTGACCGGTCTCAATCTACTGGACTATTTCGATCGGCAGCTACTCGCGTCAGTGCTGACGCCGCTTAAACTAGAAATGGGTTTCAGCGACGAGCAGTTGGGAACGCTGCAAAGCGCGTTCATGCTGGGTTACTTTCTGACCGCCCCTATTTTTGGTTACTTGGGCGATCGTTGTCCGCGACGCTGGTTGGTCGCTGCCGGAGTATTCGTGTGGAGCATCGGCACACTTCTCTCCGGACATGCGGGAGCACTCGGGTCATTGATCTTCTTTCGCGTGCTCGTCGGCTTGGGCGAGGCGAGCTTCGGCACGATCAGCCCAGGATGGATTGCGGATCTCTTTTCGCCGCAGAAAAGGAATACCGCAATTTCGCTTTTCTATCTCGCGATTCCGGTGGGCTCGGCGCTGGGCTACATGGCGGGAAGTACCATCGCAGCGCACTACGGCTGGAGAGCAGCGTTTCTTTGGGCGGGCTATCCGGGAGTCGGGTTGGCGCTGTTGCTTTTTTTGCTTCGTGAACCGGCGCGAGGGGCCACGGAAGCAGTCACGCACACGGCTCCGAAGGCGGGCTGGAGGTCGTACTTTACGCTGTTCAAATTTCGCGACTACCGGCTGGTAGTCGCTGGCTATGCTGCGCAGACCTTTGCACTGGGCGGTTTTGCACTGTGGGCGCCGACGTTTCTTTATCGCGTCCATCACATGGAATTCGCCGCGGCGGGCCAGTTTTTCGGAGGATCGCTGGTGGTCACCGGACTTTTGGCGACGTTGATCGGAGGAATGGCTTCGACTGCGTGGCGAAAAAAGAGTCCGGCAGGTTACGCCTGGGTCTTGGCGCTGAGCGCGATCGCGGCCGTACCGGCCGCGTTTGCTGCATTCCTGCTCCCTGATGCCGCACTGGCCCGAGCGGCTCTGGTAGCGTCAATGTTCTTTCTATTTCTGCCCACGGGGCCCGTTAATACGTTGATTCTGGAGACCGTTCCGGTCGCGCAACGCGCCACGGCGATGGCTGCTTCCATTTTCGCGATTCACTTTTTTGGCGATCTTTGGTCACCCCGAATTGTGGGGCTGCTTTCGGATCGATTCGGCGACCTTCGCCAGGCGGTGTTGCTTCTCCCGGTAGCGCTGATTGCGGCGGCTGTTTTTTGGCTATGGCTGGCGCTGGTCCAACGCCGCGAGTCGTCGATCGCCGTTGGAGAAACGGATACGGAAGTCGCGGGCATTGAACGGTAAGTGGCGAGCATCGTGCTTCTCGTGCTATTCCTGTCCACGACTCACTCCTTCTTCTCGTCTCTGATGTGCCGATAATGAACATCACTTGTATTCATGAAACAACGCGGTAACACCCTTCCTGTGAAACTTCCGAGCAGGGATCGCCCTGCATGCAGGTGGGCGAAGGCTTTTTTTGGCAGTGTAGTTGCGTTCACCAGCGTGGTTCGGGCTGAGCCACTGGACGCCCCATTGGCCGCGACCGAGTTGGAATGGTGGCAGTCTGCTTTTTTTCTGGCCCTGGTGGTCATGCTTGCGGCCGGTGTCGCCGGATTCTTTATCTGGCGAGGACGCAATCGCGTGATCACCTGCGCGGAGAGCTTGTGCAGCAGGCGCTGTTGCGCCTTGAGCTGATCGTCCAGCGCGGCGATCTTCGACAGGTCGCGCGTGAACGCGAGCAACGCCTCGCTATCCCCGACGCGCACGCGGGCGAACGTGACTTCCACCGGGATGAGCTCGCCGCTCTTGCACTTGAGCTCGGAGAGGAAGCGCACGGTCTTGCCGAAGGGAATGTCGGCCGTGATGTCGCGCCAGGCCTGGGGTGAGGGAATGGCGCGGTTGACGTCGATCACGCCGATGCGGCGGATCTCCTCGAACCCGAACCCCAGCTGATCGACGGATGCTTGATTGGCGTCCAGGAATTGCGAGGTATTCAGATCGATCAGCCACCAGGGGTCGGGGACCTGTTGGAACACCTCTCCCAGCATTCGCATGCTCATCTTTCCTCTCCTTTTGCCTTCTCAGTGCTCGCGCCCAAGCCGGGCATTATGGCAGGCGTAATGCCAGTTGCTGCGCCTCACGAAGCGATGTGGCGCCCGTACCAGGCGGCAAGCTGGCCGCGCGAGGACTGACCGGTCTTGTCCAGCATGCGCGCCATGTGCCGCTTCACCGTGTGCGGGCTGAGGTCCAGCCTGCGGGCGATGACCTTGTTGCTCTGGCCTTGCGCCACCAGCGCCAGCACCT
>CBRAFL010000434.1:0-4134 GCA_967755055.1 uncultured bacterium | reverse complement strand
TGTATTTTCATAGGAGAGAGTTTGCTGGGGAGCGTTTCGCCAGAAGTGTTCTGGTGGAAGCCGACGGGGTAAGAGGTGAGCGCTTTTCGCTACTACCTTCAGCGAAGCCGGTGAGCGACCGGTTGGGACACAGCTAGTTCCACGACTAGCGCTTAGCTTCGCCAATTGGCTCGAGTCATTGGGCCTACATTAAAGTATGTCTCGGGTAATAGAGGTGCCTGCGTGGCGGAGCCTGCGAGCTCGCCTCTCAGCGCCGCCCACCGTTCGCCCCGTGCACGGATTCGCGGGGCTTGCTCGAAATCGTTTTGCAAACGACACGCGAGAGCGAGCGCGGCATGTATTTGATCGAGCGATACGATTCCGGGGTTTGGGGAAATGCGTTTACTGCGCCGTTCCGCATGAGCAGGCTTGGTTTGACGATAAGGGGCGCGCTGATGAAGAGCGCGCCCTTCGGGTATATTTTTCCAGCACGTGATCAGCTCACGGTGCCTGGAATATCCACTGCTGATTGTTGCCGCCGCCGTAGGTCCAGATTTGGACGTTGGCGCCGTCGGTGGTGGAGACTCCGTTCACGTCGAGGCACATGTTGGTCGCGTGCGTCGGCGTCAGACGATAGTAACCGCCGCTGGTGGCGGTGACGGTCCATTTCTGATTGGCCGCGGCACCGGAGGTCCAAATATGGACGTTCGACCCGTTGCTCGTGCCCCAGCCGGAGACGTCCAAGGCTTTCCCGCTCTGGGCGCTGATGATGCTGTATTGGTTGTTGCCCAAGTGGGTGACCACCCAGTGCTGGCTTTCTCCGCCCCAATAGCCCCACTGCTGGACGTTGGATCCATTGGCGGTGGCGAGGCCGGCGACCTCGATTCCCTTGCCGCTATGACGAGCCACGATTTTGTAGACGCCATTCGCGATGATGCCGCCACCACCTGGGGGCGGAAGCGCGGCGCCTCCGGTCAACACGCGCTTGTTGTCCGGGTCGATGAGCGCGCCCGTGCTCCAGGTGAACATCTGGTCGGCCTGATCCCAGTAGATCGGCTTGAGGCCTTTGCTGTTGGCCGTGTCGACCACCACTTTGTGGAAAAACGTCCGCGAAGCGACGTGGAGATTGAAATCCGTGCCAGTGAGGTCCGCGTATCCGTTGCGTTTGAACGCCTGGAACTCGCCGATGATGACCGGAATGCCCTGGCTCACGAACTTGGTGGCCATCTTCTGGAACTGTGCGTCGACGAAGGCCTCTTCGGGCGATGTGGAGTTGCGGTCCGTGCGCGTGGTGTGGTGGTAGCTCTGGCCCCAGAAGTAGGCCATTTTACCCCACGTTTCGTCGTTCTTCATCAGGCAGAATTGAAACGGCGAATAAAAATGAACCTCTACCGCCAGACGACCCGGAGTGGAGTCCGACGGCAAGGTGTTCATCAAGGTATCCGTTTTATCGATATCCGTGCTCGGACCCTGGACGACGAGCCAGCGGCTGGTGTTGTTGCCCCCGGTCGCGCGTACGGCGTTCACGAACGTTTGGTAATAGGCCAGCAGGTTCGACATCTTCGCGGCGGTGTCGACGGGCGGCTCGTTGGCGCCGGCGAAGAGCAGCTTGTTGTCGTAATTTTTGAAGGTGTTCGAGATCTGAGTCCAGTAGGCGTTCATCCTGGCGTTGACGGTTGGGTCGACGCTGTCGAGATGCTCGTCGAGCCAGCCTTTGTCCCAGTGGCTGTTGAGGACGACGTATAGATTTCTCGCGTAGCACCAATCAACCACCTGCTTCACCCGCGCCATCCAGGCGGGGTCGATTTGATAGGTGGATTGGTCCGCGTGGCTGTTCCAGGCGACAGGAAGACGAACAGTATTGAATCCCGCGTCGGCGGCCGCGTTGATCAGGCCCTGGCTCGCCGCGGGACCCCAGGTGCCCTCGCCATCGGGTGGCTCGAGCGTATTGCCGAGATTCCAGCCATAGGTCGGCGTGGGTAATTGGGCGCGGGTCGACAGCGGAAGCATCAGAAGACACGCGCACGAAAGAATGATCCCGCTCAAGAATCGCGATCTCGTGCGTCTGTGCTGGTTCATTTCAATATCTTCTCTCGTGATGCGAGACGAGGTATGCGAATGTTTTATCATTTCTGAGGTGGTTGGGTTTATCTGCCGAAAATAATTGGCAAAAATAAACGCTCTGCCTGGGTTGTCCGGAAAATGGAGTAGGCGATTTGGGTGTCCGAAGCTGCCAGTGGTGGCGAAGCCGGGGTAGAAGGCATGCTAACACCGATCTCGGTCGGACGCCTGCCGTCAATTCGCACTACAGGGGAAACCTGAGGAACTAAGACGGAACCCCAAAAACGTGGAGGAGAGCGATCACAAGCACGAGAGAGCGATGTAACGCAGTGACCGATCCAGTCAGAATTTTACCACGGATATCACGGACAGGCACGGATCAATGCATTGTGAACGGAAAATCCAATTCAACGAAACCACCGCGTAGTGTCCGAATTTCCTTAGGGCCTTTGCTCGGCTCATTCCTCTGAACATCCGTGTGAATCTGAGTTATCCGTGGTTTCCGAATGCATCGTTCCGGCTAGCGAGGGGTGCCCGAAGGGCGGAGTGTGTGATTTAGAGTTCTCGCGCAGTCGCGCGCGCCGGTCTAATCTCCACTTGCTCACGAGTATGTCTTTGAGCGATCAATGCGCTTTCGGGTGGAGCGTCGCAGAAGAAGGCCGGCGACCGCGGACGAGCTCGGTTTCGCTGACCGTACTCAAGATTCAATTACATGCTGCGCGACCGGCGCGGCGGCCCCGGTCATTCTTTTTTATCGTACAGGTCGGCGTAAACTGCCACGGCCTGGCCGCGGGATTGCACCTGGAGCTTTTCGTAGATTCGCCTGATGTATGAATTCACCGTCGCCGAAGTGATACCCAATGTGTCGGCGATCTCCTTGTAAAGATAGCCCTGTGCCAGCAGCGAAAGAACCTCGTTTTCGCGTTTTGAAAGCTGATCGACCGACTTCGATTTCTGTTTCGATTGCTGAAAGGCCTGGACCACCTTTCGGGCGATATTGCTCGTCATCGGCGAGCCACCAGCGTGCACCGCGAGCAGCGCCTCGATGAGCGCTTCTCGCGGCGTGTGCTTCAGGAGATAACCCGTGGCGCCGGCTGCCAGAGCATCAAAAATGTGAGTGGCGTCCTCATAGATCGTCAGCATCACGAACTGAGTTTCCGGCAGCAGCGGCTTGAGCGTGCGAACGCACTCGATGCCGCTCTGGCCGGGGAGATTGATGTCCGCCAAAACGACGTTTGGCTTCACGCGAGCGAGATTCGCCATGGCGCTCTCGGCGTCGGGGAATGCTCCGACAAAAGCAAAGCCCTCGGCTTTTCGGAGCCAGGTGACGAGTACTTCGCGGATGGATACATCGTCCTCGACGACGGCGACGGTGATCGTGGCTGAATGAGCGGGGTTCGGAGGCTGGGAAGAAGTTTCCACGTAAAGAGAGGGTTGAAAGATTTAGAAATGTCGCCGAAAGGAAGCTGCGGCTGAAGCTGGAATAGGAATAACGAAGGATAGAGCGGTGCCTTTGCCGAACTGGCTTGAGATCTCGCTTCGCCCCCCGATTCGCGCGACCCGGCGTTCGATATTGCGCAAGCCATTGCCCGACGCGATTCGTCCATCCGCGCTCGAGGGCGGCTGATTGCGATCGAAACCACGGCCGTTGTCGCGCAGCGCCAAAAGGAAATCGTGCTCTCGTACCTCGAGTGAAATGCGAACCTCCGTGGCGGCCGCGTGTTTGACGACGTTGTTGAGGGCTTCCTTGAAGGCGAGGAACAGATTGTGGCGGATTTCAGCCGTGAGCGGCCACGCAGGGACATCGACCGGAACGTCGAGACGGCAGCGGATATTGGCGGCACCGAGCAATTCCTGCGCGAAGCGGCCCATGTAGCCGATGAGACTGTCCAGCGTGTCGTGCCGCGGATCGATCGCCCACACGATCTCATCGAGCGCACGCGTCATCTCGCGCGCGGTTGAGTAGATCCGCGACAGCACCGCGGCCGTTTGCTGCGGATGATCGAGCTCGTTACGCTCCGGCTGGCTGAACATGGCGATGCGAATCAGGCTGGTGCCGACGTCGTCATGGATGTCCTGGGCAATGCGGGCGCG
>CBRAFL010000433.1:0-4166 GCA_967755055.1 uncultured bacterium | reverse complement strand
CTCGGTGGCGAGGTGCCGGCGGCGTTTGGTGCGCGGGTGAAGAGACTTTTGAGCGGGGGGCCAGAGGATGGAGGTCAAAGGACAGAGGTCAGGACGGAGAACCGCGAACCGGGAGCAGCTGTTTCGAAGCGCCTGCGCTGGCTCGCGCCGGTGATCGCGGGGGTCGTCGTTGCCCTACTGGCGCTGTTGATCCCGCGGTTGGGGGAAAAAGGTGCTTCGCCGACCGTACCCGCGAAAGCGATTGAGAAGGCCACGGCTGCCACCCTGACTCCCGCCCAGCAGTTGGTCGCGAAGGCCCGAACGATTCTCGACCAGGGGGACGAGCTGAACCGCGAGACTTATGCACTCGCGGAGGAATTGTTGCTCAAGGCCGAGGCGCTCGATGTCACTGAAGCTTCCGCATGGACGTTGCATGCGAGTGTGTCGGCTTCGCGAATCGGATTCGGTCTGGATCGTTCGGCCGCGCGCCGTGAGGCCTTACACACGCAGACGGGTCGCGCCATCCAGCTCGCCCCTGGGTCGCTCGACGCGCAACTGGCGGAGTGTGAAGCCTTCAGCGTCTTTGAGCAGGATGTTCCCGGCGTGATCGCCCGGCTGCAGGCGCTGGCCGCCAGCTATCCCAACGACTGGCGCGTGCCGGATCAATTGAGCCGGTGCTATGGTGTGGTTGGAAAACTGGACGAGGCGGTGGTCGCCAGCGGCCGGGCACTGCAGCTGTCGCCCGACAATCCCCGGCTCAAAAGCAATCGGATCAATTCCTTGGTATTTTCCGGACTTTGGGCCGAGGCGGAAACCTCGATTGTAACCATGCTGCAAGGGCGAACCGGGGCGCGGCTCCTCGCCCATCACGTTTACCTGAAGCTCATGTGGGACGGAGATCTGGCCGGAGCGGCTGCCGCGGTTCGGTCCTGGCCCGCTTGGTTCTTGCTCGAAGATCGTGGAGTCGGGCATGCGGCACTCGTGGCGCTCTGGAATCGAGACCCGGGCAGCGCCTTGGCCGTCGTGCAGAAGTTTCCGCGCGACTACATTCGCGATTTTCTTTTCACGGGACCCAGCGCGGTGCTGAGTGCTTGGGCGAATGAACAAGCCGGTAATGTGGAGTCGGCGCATGCAGACTGGCGGATCGTGCAGCAGGTGGCAGAACGGGAATTGCGGGTGGCTCCAGACGATCCCTACTCGCTGCATTGGAAGGCATGGGCGTTGGCCCGTCTTGGCGACACGCCGGCCGCCGCGAACATCTTGCAGCAACTGCTTGAAAAAAATATTTCCTTCTCAGCCATGGGGCAGGTCGTCGGACGATTGGGCGGCTTGGCGCTCACGGTGGGACGCACCGATCTGGCCTTGGCGCAAATCGCGCAGAATCCCCCGCGCACCCGCGCGATCACCAAGACCGACCTGCGGCTGAATCCCCTCTTTGACTCCTTGCGCGACGACCTGCGCTTTCAGGCCGTGATCGATGCGGCCTTGGGCCCAGCGGAGAAAAAGGAAGCGGTGGTGGTGAGCGCCGCACCTGATGCGAAATCCGTCGCCGTCCTGGCCTTCGCGAATCTTTCCGACGAAAAGGCGAACGAATATTTTTCGGATGGGATCAGCGAGGAGCTGCTCAACGTGCTCGCGAAGGTTCCCGGACTGAAAGTGACGGCGCGCACGTCGTCGTTTCACTTCAAGGGCAAGGACACGCCCATCCCCGAAATCGCCCGGCAACTCGGCGTCGCCTATGTGGTCGAGGGCAGCGTGCGCAAAAGCGGCGACAAGGTCCGCATCACCGCGCAGCTCATCAAAGCGGCGGACGGTTTCCACGTGTGGTCCGACACGTTCACGCGGGAGTTGAAGGATGTGTTCGCGGTGCAGGACGAAATCGCGGGGCTGATCGCCAAAGAGCTTAAGCTGACCTTGGCAGCCGGGAGCCGTGGAGGACGTGCGGTCGATCCCGACGCCATGGAACTTTATCTTCGTGGACGCCAGGCGTGGGCACTTCGGACGCCCGCAAGCCTTCGCGAGGCAGAGCGGCTAATGGAACAGGCGATCGCGCTGCAGCCGGATTTCGCGCGCGCACACGTGGGGTTAGCCGATGTGTGGTTGATGATGGCTGAATCGGGTGCCGGGAAACTCCTGGAATTTCGGAATCGTCGCTCACCTGAATGGGATCGCATCGTCAACCGATTGGCCGAGGCCGCTCGGCTGGATCCTGATTCGGCCGAATACCACACCGCACAGGGCAACCTGGCAAATATGCGTTGGAAATTTCCGGAGGTGGAGGGCCATTTCCGCCGCGCGTGGGAGTTGAATCCGAATTATGCCACCGCACTACAATGGTACGCGCGATTCCTGACGCAGCAGGGCCGGATGGACGAAGCCCTGCAACGAATCGACGCCGCCATGCTGGCTGACCCGTTTGCACCGAGGATTGTGAGCAACGCAGCGATGATTTACGTGATGGCGGGTCGTCCGAAGCGTGGTTTGGAGCTCGCCGAGCGAGCGCTCGTCCTTCAGCCGGGCTCCGAGCAAGCGCGCATTTGGAAATTCGAGGCTTTGCTGGCACTTGGCCGGGGTGAGGACGTGGCCGCAGCGGTGCGCGCCGAACGGGCGACTGCTACACCAAGTTGGAGTAGAGTATTGGTCAGCTATCTCGCTCTCGCTGGCTGTGGTGAGGAGGCGAAGCGCGAATACCAACCGCTTGATAAGACGGCCTCGTTCTACGCGGCCGTTCGCGAACATCTGATCTTCGGCCGGACGAAAGAAGCCGTGGCTCTTCTCGAAGCCGACGGAGCCAACTACGCTGCTTGCGAATGGATGAGCTATCTTGCGCTCTTCGATCCGATCCGTTCCGAGCCGCGGTTTATCGCGATGCTCACGCAGCTAGGGTTGGATGAGGCCCACGCTCGCGCCCAAGCTTGGCGGGCCGCCAACCCGCCGGAAAAACCAGAGGCAACAAAATGAGCGACACCAGCAAAGCCGTTTTTCTCAGTTACGCCTCGCAGGACGCGGAGGCGGCGAAGAAAGTTTGCGAGGCGTTGCGCGCGGCAGGTGTGGAGGTGTGGTTCGATCAAAACGAGCTGCGTGGCGGCGACGCGTGGGATGCGAAGATTCGGAAGCAGATTCGCGAATGCGCGCTGTTCGTCGCACTCATCTCGGCGACGACGCAGGCGCGCGGCAAAGATTATTTCCGGCGCGAGTGGAAGCTCGCGGTCGAGCGCACGCACGACATCGCGGCGAGCCGGGCGTTTCTCGTGCCGGTCGTGATCGACGACACGAGCGAGGCAGATGCCGAAGTGGGGGTTGGCTGATCGCGGTGCACCAAGATGAGCGCGCCGGAGGACAACACGGGCGCAGACGCGGCGCACATCTCATCCGCCGGAAAAACCGGAGGCGAAAAAGTGAGCGTGGTGGAAACCGAAGCTGTGTTCCCTAGCTGCGCGTCGCAAGACGCGGCGGTGGCGCGGCGCATTGCGGATGCGCTGCCGTTTCGTCACAAAAAGGCCCGTTTCGTCACGGCAGACTGGTCGGGAAGGCTGCCGCACGGTAGCGGCTTACCGAGATTTGAACTCCGTCTGCACGCGCCTTATCGCCAGTGTCAACCTGCTCGCCGCACGCGGTTGTGCATTTCTCCGCGCGCCCCCCGGCTCGGTGCATAATCCCAGAAATCTTTGATATGACTACGACAATGACTGGCTCGCGCTTTGCTGGCAAATGCACCCCGCCCGTGCCCGCCCAACCATGAACGCCAAGCACGCCCCCGCCACCGCATACCATTGACACGTCCCATTTTAGACCCACGGCAAGTAGCCGACACACTCGAGCAAAACCGCGCCCTCGCCCTGTGAAGCGCGGCAGTGGCAGAAAATGAACCACAAAGGTACGAAGTCAGGAGGAGAGCTTCCGGGGATCGTCCTTCGTGTCTTCGTGGTTAATCCCCTCCGAGCCTCCGATCCCAAACCATTTTAACCGCAAAGGGCGAAAAGAACGCAGAGACCAATCCCCAAGCCACACGACCACCCGTTCCACCCCCTTTCCACACCACGACCACGCAGTATCTCACCATGACCCTGCATGATCTCCGTCTCGCCTGTGCCGGTTTCTTTAGCGGCCTTTTACCCGCCGCGCTGCTGCGCGGAGCCACTCCTGGAGCCCATCCAGCGTTTGATGCCTACGTCGGCACGCTCGCC
>CBRAFL010000432.1:0-4174 GCA_967755055.1 uncultured bacterium | reverse complement strand
CGCGGGCGCACCGGCGGCCGTCGTAGCGGCAGGCCTCCGCGCCTGCTGGCATTTCCGATTTTCGAATTTGGATTTTCGAGTGCTGAATTTCGATTTCTCCGGACTCCGGACTTCAATCTTCGATCCCGGTAGGCACGGAGGCCTGCCGCTACGCAGACCGGCAGGCAGAGAAGCGCGCGCGTCGCACAGCGCCCGGATGACGTAAATTTTTCCAGTGAAACCGCAATGATGCTGGCGGCACCGCGCGACGCGGGCTACGGGTCATCGCTCATATTTTCGATGCCTTACCTTGCCTCATTCGACTTCGGTGACACCACGCTGCGATTCTCTCAAGACCCCGCGACTGGACGCGTGGGGCTGGACGTATTACCGACCGCGTTGCTCAACCGCGCGGTTCCGCGGCGGTCGACGCTGCGGGGTTTGCCGTTCATCGACGCTATGCCCGGCAACGATCCCATCCCCGCGTCGGTCGTTGATTCGCTGGTGCAGTTCAAATTGGTCGGTGACGTTTATCCAGGGGCGTTCGCGCAGGGGCACACGATGCGGCAGTCGCCGGGGATGGATGCGTTTAAATTCGCCGGTCAGATCGTTGAGGAAATGGCCGGAAGGAAAACGGTCGTCACCACGCTCGCTCGCGCGGATGGCTGCCGCGTTGAGCATCGGACCACGGCGCGCGACGGCGAAAGCGCGTTCGAAGTCGCGACCACATTCATCAATGCTTCGCCTGCGCCGGTGACGCTCGAAATGTTGAGCAGTTTTTCATTGAGCGGCATCACACCGTTCGCGAGCGACGACGCGTCAGGGCGATTGCGCGTGCATCGTTTTCGCTCGGCGTGGAGCGCGGAAGGGCGGCTCGAAACACGAACGATGGAGGACCTGCATCTCGAGCGTTCGTGGAGCGGGGCGGGCGCATTTAGTGAACGATTTGGGCAGGTCGGCTCGATGCCAGTGCGGCGCTGGTTTCCGTTTGTCGCGGTCGAGGACACGACTGCAGGCGTGATGTGGGGCGCACAACTCGCGTGGGCCGGATCGTGGCAGATGGAAATTTTCCGACAGCACGACGACGTGTGTCTCTCCGGCGGACTCGCCGATCGCGAGTTCGGCCACTGGATGAAAACACTTTCGCCCGGTGAATCACTCAGTGCGCCGCCCGCCGTGATTGCGTGTGTGCAGGGCGACCTCGACGCGATCAGCGATCGCTTGACCGCGGTGCAACATCGCGCGGCTGACACGCAACCTGCGGTCGAGCGTGATCTGCCGATCGTGTTCAACGAGTGGTGCACGACGTGGGGCGATCCGAGCCACGCGAAAATGCTCGGGATAGCTCAGCGACTCAAAGGAACGGATACGCGTTTTCTCGTGATCGATGCAGGCTGGTACAAAGGCGAACGCGGAGACTGGGGCAACGCGCACGGCGACTGGATCCCGAGTGAAAAACTTTTTCCGGATGGCCTCGCGGCAATGGCGGGGGCGATTCGTGAGCAGGGATTGATTCCTGGATTGTGGTTTGAGATGGAGACAGTCGGTGAAGCGTCGGTCGCGTTTTCACTCGTGGACTGGCTGTTACAGCGCGACGGCATTCCGGTGACCGTGCGGCAACGTCGGTTTTGGGATCTTAATAATCCGGCTGCGGTCGAGCACTTGGCAGAGCGCGTGATCGATCTGCTGGCGCGGTGCGGGTTAGGTTATCTCAAAGTTGATTACAACGAAACGATTGGGCTCGGTTGTGAAAACGGCGGAGCTGAATCACTCGGCGAAGGCCTGCGACAACAGATTCTGGGCGTGTATCGATTTTTTGAACTCATCCGCGAGCGGCTGCCGGATCTGGTGATTGAAAACTGTTCGTCGGGCGGCCATCGGCTTGAGCCGTCGATGCTCGCGCGCACCGCGATGTCATCGTTTTCGGACGCGCATGAGCTGGTCGAGATTCCGATCATCGCGGCGAATCTCCACCGGCTGATGCTGCCGCGTCAGTCCCAGATCTGGGCGGTGTTGCACCGGACGGACAGTGACCGCCGGCTGCTCTACAGCCTCGCGGCAACATTTCTTGGACGCATGTGTTTGTCGGGAGAAATCGATGCGCTTTCGAGCGAGCAATGGTCCCTCGTTGTTGAAGCCCAGCAGCTGTATCGGCGCGCGGCTTCCATCATCAAACACGGGACGAGCCGTCATTTTGGCAACTTGGGCGCGAGCTGGCGGCACCCGCAAGGCTGGCAGGCGGTGGTGCGCGTTGCGGACGACGGACGCGCCGCGCTCGTCGTGTTGCATGCATTCGCGACCGCGCCGACACATGCGGAGATCGCGCTGCCGAATGGAAAATGGCGGATGGCCGAACGCTTGATCGGGCCGTTGCCTGCCGCTGCGACGGTCGCTGCCGGAACGCTGAAGCTCGCGCTGGAAGGTGACTTCAGTGCACAGGTTCTTTTGTTGGAAAAAATTTAAATCGCACGCGGACGACACGGAGGTCGTCCCTCCTCTCAAAACACGGCAGGCTGGACCCTCTCTGATGTCATCGCTCATTCGCAATCCCATCATCCGCGGCTTCAACCCGGATCCGTCGATCGTTCGCGTCGGCGAAGATTACTACATCGCAACGAGCACATTCGAGTGGTGGCCGGGAGTTCAGCTTCATCATTCGCGCGATCTCGTGCACTGGCGGCTGATTGGCCACGCGCTCACGCGCACGTCGCAAGTTGACCTTCGCGGCATCGCGGATTCCGGCGGCGTGTGGGCTCCGTCGTTGAGTCACCACGACGGAAAATTCTGGCTGATCTACACCAACGTCCGCACTTGCGGAATGGGACGGCCGTTCAAAGACGTGGGAATTTTTCTCACCACGGCGACGGATATTCTGGGGCCGTGGTCCGAGCCAATCGCACTGAACTCGATCGGCTTCGATCCGTCGCTCTTCCATGATGACGATGGGCAAAAATGGCTCGTGAACATGATGTGGGATTTTCGCAAAGGGCGCTCTCGTTTCGCGGGCATCGTGGTGCAGGAGTACGATCACGCGCGGCAGAAATTGATCGGGCCGATGACCAACATCTTGAGCAAGCCGGTGCTTACTGAAGGGCCGAATCTTTATAAACGGGATGGCTGGTATTATCTGATGCTTGCGGAGGGCGGCACCGGCTGGAATCACGGGATTTCGATGGCGCGGTCGCGTTCGGTCACCGGTCCCTACGAGTTGGATACGCAGGAGTCGGTGCTCACCACACGACATACGCCGGAATGGCCGCTGCAAAAAGCGGGTCACGGCGAGTTGATGCAGACCCCGTCGGGCGAGTGGTGGCTCGTGCATCTGGCGAGTCGGCCGGTGGGGGAGGGCAGGGCACGTCGTTGTATTTTGGGGCGGGAAACGTGTCTGCAGCGCGTGGTGTGGTCCGCCGATGGATGGCTGCGACTCGCAACGGGTGGAATCGTTCCTCAAGTAGAAGTGCCCGCGCCAGCTGGCGTTGCCAGCCAACCGTGGCCGGTGATGCGGGAGCGCGATGACTTTGACGCGACCCGTCTGGAGCTAGGATGGAGCACCTTGCGCCGTCCCATCGAGAGTAGTTGGCTCACGTTGACCGAACGACCGGGTTGGCTGCGGTTACGGGGCCAGGAAAGTCTGCATTCGCTCTTCTCGCAAAGTCTCGTGGCGCGCCGTCTGACTGAGCTTCGCACGACAGTGGAAACGTGTCTGGAATTTTCACCGACGCACTTCACGCAGATGGCGGGGCTGATCTGTTGGTACGATACGAGGATGCACTATTATCTGCGCGTCACTCACGATGAAAAATTGGGCCGAGTGTTGGGTTTGGTTCTGACGGATGACGGCGTTTACGACGAGCTGGGCGACACGCAAATTGCGATCGGAGACTGGAAACGTATTTGGCTCCGAGTGGTGATTGATCGCGAGCAACTTCAATTCTTCGCATCTTCCGATGGTAAAGCGTGGAGTTCGATCGGACCGGTGCTCGATGCCACGAAGCTTTCGGATGATTACGGCCAGACGCTACGCTTCACGGGAGCGTTCGTGGGGCTGTGCGCGCAAGATCTCGGTGGAACTTTCACCCCGTGCGATTTCGACAGCTTCGAAATTACAACGTAGCGGCAGGCCTCCGTGCCTGCTGTGATTGCAGACGCGGACCACACGGAGGTCGCCCCTCCGCTAAAAACGCAGCAGGCACGG
>CBRAFL010000431.1:0-4216 GCA_967755055.1 uncultured bacterium | reverse complement strand
GTCGTTCCGATCAACACGCCGGTGAAGATCGATATGATCAAGGCGAACTCGATCTCACTGCATCGCGTTGATACCGGCGACAAAATGGAGATCAAGAACGTGGAGAAATACACGCGCAAGACGGTCGGCGAACTCGCGCGTCTCTATTTTTCGGATGCGCCGACGCCGTTGGATCGTCTGCCGGCCGATCTGGCCGATTGGATTCGGAGAGGTGAGATGCGGAAAGGCATGACGAAGGAGCAAGTGCTGTTGGCGCGCGGCTATCCTCCGGGGCATGAAACGTCGTCGGTCGAGTCCGACCGCTGGGTGTACTGGAGCAGCCGCTTCGTGCATCAGACGATCGTGTTTAGTAACGGCCGCTTGGTCGAAGGCCGCGGAATTGATTGAAGGATTGAAGCGGCGGTCTGAAGGGTAGGGCGAACTCTCCGCGTGAGCCGTGGAGGAGGGACGACCTCTGTGTCGTCCGTGTATCGTGCTATGGTGTCACAGTAAATCAGACGGGGCTTAAATTTTACACATAAACGCGCGCCGCCCCTCCGAAACCGTTCTCGTTCTTCGTTCTCTTTCTCGTTCTCCCTTTTCCGAAAACCGCCACCGCCGATCCAATAACAAATCGAGAACGAGAACGATAAAGAGAACGAGAACGACTCGATCTTTTACTCCCGACCTCAGTCTCGTGCTCCTGATCGTAATCGTGATCCTCCCCGTCCTCAAAATCCCCTTCCAAGATCGTGCGATTACGCCTCGGCCAGTTCGGGCGTCCTCTGATGCTCGGGTTTCACGATTTTCCAGTGTCGTTGCAGACGACACACGAAGAGAAATATTTGGAAGCGCCACCACAACGGCCACGTGAGTTTGGCATGACCGGCGACAATGCTCGTGAGTCCGGGCGACAGATTCCACGGGATTTTCTGAGCCATGAAGACTCCGAAAGAATCGTCGTCGTAAAATGCGGTGATCAGTTTTTGAAACACGGCCGCGTGACGCTTGATTTCAGCCGTGTAGCGATGCTGTTCGCGAAGTTTCAAAGCGCGCTTTGACGCGTGTGCGTTGGCCACAAGCTCGATCGCGTTTTTGGCGGACAGCATCGCCATGTACACGCCGGAGGAAAAAATTGGATCGAAAAAGCCGGCCGCGTCGCCGACCAACAAGAGCCGCTCTCGCGCGAGCGCTGTGCGGAAATAACTGTAATCCGTCGTCACGCGAAACTCCATGGCGGGTGTGGCGCCGGTCATGAGCTGCCGAAGTCTCGGAGAACTGGCGATCGCATGATGAAAACAGTCCTCGGGCGTCCGGCGGTTTTCACGAAACGACTCGACCGTCGTGACCAGACCTACCGAGGTGCGCTCTTCATCGAGCGGAATGAGCCAGAACCAGCCGTCGGCGAGTCGAACAATGATAATGTTACCGGCGTTGCGTCCTGTGCCACGAGCCACGCGGCGAAAATGGCTGTAGATCGCCATGCGCTTGGGAAACGGCGATGGATCGAGTGCGCGTTTCTGTTCGCTCGTCAGCGAACTCTCGCGCCCGGTGGAATCGATCACCCAAGGGACCGCCACGGTGTGCTCGCCGGATTGGCCGACGAGCGTGACACGATTCCCGTCGGCTGTGCTCTCGACCGAACTCACGGATGTTTCCATCCGAACCTCGGTTCCGAGTTCGCGCGCGTGATCCAGCAGCAAAGAGTCAAAGCGGGCGCGTTCGACCTGAAACGTACTCTCCAAACCGGGAATAAGTCCTTTGCTGAAATCGACGTACTTCACTCCCAAGCCGTCAGCAGAATGGAACTCGGCTCCGAATTTCGGCATGAAGCCGGCGGCTTGAACTTTTTCCCAAGCTCCCGTCTCGCGGAGGATCTCGTTGCCCATGGGCAGAAGAGATTCGCCGATGCGGAAACGCGGAAACGAGCATTTTTCCACGAGCAAGGTGCGGAGGCCTTTCTTGCGCGCGAACGCCGCCGCGCAACTGCCGCCTGGACCTCCGCCAATTATTAAAACGTCATAGGAAGCGTCAGTCATTTCGTGGATGAAGTGCTTGAACGAGCATCCGAGGGACGAACTTGGCGCGGATCAACCCCGGATTGGAGGTTCGAAAGAGACGGAAACGAGACTGCGGTAAATTATTGGCGCTGCCGGAATGGGCTTTCGGTGTCGTCGAGAACTAGAGGTTGACAGAGAGGAAGGCGCCCGTGAATTTCGCCGACCCATACGGCGGTCATAGCTCAGTTGGTTAGAGCACAAGATTGTGAATCTTGGGGTCGCGGGTTCGAGTCCCGTTGGCCGCCCCATTTCCCAGCGTGTATTTTGTCTATATCCTTGTTTGCCTGCAAACGCAGCGGACTTACGTTGGGCATACGGACCATTTAATTCGGCGGTTCCGACTTCATTGTGACGGTTCGACACGAACCACTCGGGACAAGCTCGTTGCCCCTGTCATCGTGCATTGGGAACAGTTTTCAACTCGATCGCTGGCCATTCACCGAGAACGTTACTACAAATCCGGATCAGGCCACCGAGTGAAATGCGAGATCGCGGCGGCCGCGCTACGCGAGCTTTGGTTCAATAGCTCAGTTGGTTAGAGCATTCTGCTGGCCAGCAGAATGAATCTTGGGGTCGCGGGTTCGAGTCCCGTTGGCCGCCCCATTTTAGATGTTGATCATCAACATTTGGAATTCCTCGACCGAAGATTTGCCAGTTGACGCGGCAAATCGGTCATGAGGTTCTTCAAAAACACAGCGGTCAAA
This sequence comes from uncultured bacterium, assembly GCA_967755055.1. GTDB lineage: Bacteria > Verrucomicrobiota > Verrucomicrobiia > Opitutales > Opitutaceae > Opitutus. The sequence goes on along the minus strand of CBRAFL010000431.1, from coordinate 1,473 downwards.
TTCAGCATTTCAGAATTCACGAATCCCTCCGGGGAGATCGTTTTCCGCGTTTCCGGTTGGCTTGATGGCAAACGCGTCCGCAAGAATCTGGCGACCCGCGTGGAGGCCCAAGCCGAACGGCAAGTCCTCGAAATTGCAGCTCTCCAAAGCGGGAGCGGCATGCGAGTCGCCACCACGCGCCTCGCCGATGATCAGTTGCGGGAGGCGGAGGCAGCTTTTCACCGTTTGGAGGGCCGCACCCGGTCGCTTGCATTCTATCTCGATTATGCCCTTTCGAACTATCGGGACCCGGTGAACGACATGTCGCTCACCGAGGCTGCGAAGCTCTACCTTGCGGTGCGCGAAGCGGACGAAAAGCTGGGACACATCTCGCATCGCCACCGCGCGCAGTGCGCCAACGTTAGGCTGCGGTATGAGCGTTCAGGCGTTGGGAGATTTCCTTTTCCGCCAGGTTGCGCTCCCGTGCGCGACCGACGCGAAGGGCATCGACGAGCGAGAGCAGGTCGTAAAGTTCGGGATCGTTTCGCGCCGCATGCGGGACGCTCGGATAGAGCGGTTGCACGGACGTGCCCTGTACGCGCCCGTCCGGATCAGGCCACACGGGCGGGAGTTGTTCGATAGAACCGAGTTTCCCGACCATCGCGGGAGCGGCCCACGCGGTGGGCATCCCGCGCGTCACCTCCTTGAGGCTGGCGGGAAAAGCGTAGGGAACTCCGTGAACGAGGAAGTTGCGCAGCGTCTCGCGCCGCACATCCTTGGTTTCAGGATCAATGAGGCGCGCCTCTCCCAAACGGCGCACCGCAGCATGAACTTCCGAAGCACTCATCCCTAATGATTGACCTAGTTCCGCATAGCTCTGCTTAGCTCCATCTAGACAGAGCTTGAGCGCGACCACTACATCTTGAGGCTTAGTTAACATTGAAATACGCTATTCGCGAATAGCGAATGAGTCAAGTCCGGCTCCTCACTTCGATTGTCCAGAATGGGGTTCAAACAACATGCGCAGACGCTCGTAAAGCGATCGCAAATCCTGCCGGTAGGCCTTCTGCACTTCCGACGGCAACATGTTCGATCGGGACTTAAGGAGGCCCAGCAATCGTCCCGCGAAAACGACGTGCTTAGGAAGTGGGCGAAGTACCGCGGCGTGGCCGGGCGATTTCGGCTCGGTGGCAATGCCCAGTCGAAAATAAATCTGCCGGAGACTCATCCCGGTGAGGAACGACGCACCCGAAACATTTTTCGCCAGTAGCATGTACCGCTGTGCGGTGCGTGTTGAGCCACGGAAATATCGTTTCAACCAAAGGCTCCAGGCGCCAGGTCCCATCGTACGCCGGACATGATTTTTCTCCACCGCCAGCAGTTGCCCTGCTCTCCACGCCGCGACCAGCGCCGCATGTAACGAATCACGCGACGCAACGCTCAACCTGACTGCCTCCTCGTGCAGCCGGTTGATTTCCTCCGAGCTCGACGGAT
>CBRAFL010000430.1:0-4245 GCA_967755055.1 uncultured bacterium | reverse complement strand
GTCTTTCACCTAGGCGGAGGGACGACCTCCGTGTCGTCCGGGTTCGTCCCGTTTTACGCTGAGTTCTGAGCCGGAGCGATTCAGGTGAGGGTTGAGGGCTGAGTCCGCCGATCGCCGAGCAGTAGCGGGCATCGAGTAGCGGGTAGTGAGTAGATCGGAAGGCCTCGATTGCTTACCGCCTACAGCCTATAGCCTACAGCTTATAGCTTTTTAGATTCGGATCAGTGTCCATGAGTGTCCATCAGTGGTTAAACGGATCGGAAGGAATGTCTGATGAAGAACGTCACCGAGGGGGAGCGGGAGTGTCGATCCGAGGTCACGGAGATCGATCCGATTGCCTAGCCGCCCTAGGATCGATCGCTTATCGCTTATCGCCTATCGCTTATTGCTTATTGCTTACCGCCTGCGAGCCGTAGCGAGCATCGAGTAGATCGGAGGGCCCGGTGGACATCAGGCGACGGCTTGTTCCAGCTATCGTCGACCGCCGGAGGGGCGGTGGTGTTTAAAATAGGCGCTATCGGAGCAAATCGCTCGCGCCGCGGCGCATCATGGTTTTGTTTCCGCGCCTCCTCAGAACAAATACCTCCCATGAAACTACTTCGTATCACTGGCTCGCTCTTAGCTCTCTGCGCGTTGACGGTCGCGGCGTTCGCTGCTGACCTCACGGGCATTTGGAAATGGTCCGTTCAATCGCCGAATGGCGAAATCGCAACGACACTCAAGGTCGAGATGAAGGACGGCAAAATTGCCGGCGCTTACTCGAATCAATTCGGCGACACCACGATCAAGAATGCCTCGCTCAAAGACGACATGATCGCGTTCGAGGTGGTGCGTAGCCTCGATGGCAACGAGTTTATCGTGAAGTATCGCGGCAAGCTCGAGGGCGACACCATCAAGGGCATACTCGAAGCGCCCAATCCCGGCGGTGGCGAGCCGCTCAAGCTCGATTGGAACGCGAAGCGCGCACCGAAAGAGTAACCGCAGGCGGCGCGAACGGGTCAAAATTTGCGGTAAGCATAGGTCCGCCATTCCATGCCCACTCAACACCGCATCTTCACGACGCCGTTCGCGAATGTTTATCCGTACTACGTGGCCAAGGCGGAGAAGAAGGGGCGGACGAAACCGGAAGTGGATGCTGTCATCTGCTGGCTCACGGGCTACACGCAGCGGCAGTTGGAAAAGCAGCTGAAGCAACAGAAGGACTTCGAAACCTTTTTCGCGGAAGCGCCGAAGATGAACCCGGCTCGGAAATTGATCAAAGGCGTCATCTGCGGTGTGCGCGTGGAGGACATCCAGGAACCCACGATGCGGGAGATCCGTTACCTGGACAAGTTGGTCGACGAACTGGCCAAGGGAAAAGCGATGGACCAGATCCTGCGGGCCTGAACGCCCGGGATCCCCTTCGGTTAGGGCGTGTTTTCAAGCCCTGTTTTTCATCGCGAGGCGGCGAAGCCGCCCTTCATTGTTTCGTGCAATGGCATCACCGCGCGAATGCGGCGCAGTTTCGCAGCCTGCCTTTCTCGAATGTCTCTCCGCGTGATGCGCCAAAACTAAATGGCGAATGCGCGCTGCAGAAGCGCGCATCCGAGAAACCAGGTTGTTAATTTAGCACGAATTCGCTGTTCAATGCGATTCGAGCAAGAGCGGGCTACAAAGATTCAATGTATCCGTAAACTGAGACACTGAACGAAGCGGCGCCGGAGGCAGAGCCCCTATATACATTGGCGCGTAGGTCATGTTCGGTGGTGCTTAACCGCATTGTCACTGGCGCAACGGCTGTAAATAGCCTCTGCCCGCTCAATAGTCCCTGTTTCGCCATCGGCAACAGCATGCTGCTGTTACTGAGCCCAACGATCTTCGACTGTGCATCAATGAAGGCCATGGGCTCTGAACCATCCGGAACCTTGGTATAAAGCGCGATGGATTCGATCACAATTCGCTTCCCGGCGGGCAGCGGGATAAGGACCGACCCATTCTGGAAATCGGATGCAATGGTGCCGTTCATGCGAACCATGAACCGTTGCTTAAATGGCTCCCCGACGATTTCGACGGAGCCCAGCACCTCGACTGGATTTGTGACCTCAACCAGCTGGGGCGTAGCGGAGCCTGCGGCCGAGAGCCGGGCAGCGCCTGCCATCGTCAGGAGAACGGCAGCAGAAGCCAGAGCCAAGCGGCGAAGGCTGGAAAGGGGGACTGGTTGAAAAGCAGCGAGAGCGGTATGGAGGGCATTCATATGAGCGGAAGGGACCTTTTTTTTAGTATCAATGTGTCGATTAGCGACGACCTCACTATAGCAAATTACCGATTACGTGCAATTAGCCGTACGCCCCTCCGTGGACCTAGCCGAACGGCCCCCTGTATTAACTGATGGTCGCGGGGCGGTCCGCTCCTTCGGAACGACCCAGACGAACGACATGAAAGCGGACCCTTGTCACAGAGCGGGGAGGGAGGTCACATCAGAGGTCACGGAGGATTGCTCGACGTGGGTTGCATCTGCTTTTCCGGCTACCGGCCCGTGCGCTCGGTGACGCCGAACACGGTAAACTCCGCGACACCGGCTTGAATGCCCGGCGGATGGCCTAAAATAACGAGCCTCGCTCGCGTGGCCTGAAGTGGTTCGCATTCGCGGTAGTCGATGAGAAAATCCTCCGTGCTTTTGCTGCGATCGATGATCGTCGTCCACTTGCCGGGCGCCGTTTCCGCCTCAATCCGATAACGGAAAGGACCAGGATTTTTTCCGGAGGTCGTATCGAGTCCGACGTCGCGCCAGACCACGCGAGCCGCGTGAATCGTCGCGCGGGAGGAGAAATGCGCAGTCAGCGTCGGCTGGGCGTCGTCCGCCGCTGGGAGCCACCACGTCGTGAGAGAATTGTCCGCCGCGAGCCGGCCTGAGGTGTTGGGCGCGCTCGAGCTCCCGAAGTTCGGTTCGCTTTCGTTAAGCGGCAGCCAGGCCTCGGCAGCGCCCGTCCCGGGCAGCACCTGCGGCGTTGACGTGGCGTGCGGCACATAGAGTTCGCCGTTGGCGTCGACTTCGGCGAGGTCGAGACCGAGCCGGCGCTCGAACCCGTGCGCCACGCACGCGAACACTGTATAGAAAACCCAAATACGATCACGCGAACCGCGCACCAAGCAGCCATGACCGGTGCCGGTCACCAGCCCTTCCGTAGAGCGGAAAATCGGATTGCGTTGCTGTGGTCGGAACGGCCCGAGTGGCGAATCGCTCACGTAGGCACCCATCGTATAGGTGCGATACTGTGTCCCGCCGGCAGAGTAGGTGAGATAGTAACGACCGCCTTCCTTGATCATCCATGAACCTTCCATCCAGCCGGTGTTCGGGTTTTGGTTGGAACTGCCGACACGCTCGAACGCATAGGTGTCAGGCTTAAATGGGATCACCTCTTTCGGTTCGCCGATCAGTGTCGTCGGATTTTCCGCATCGAGCTCGACGCCCCAGAGGCCGGAGTTCGGCGTGCAGCCCCAAAAATAAAACAACCGTCCGCCGTCGGAAAACAGCATGGGATCGATCTGCGCCTGCGGTCCTTTGCCTGCCGGCATCTGCATCTTGCCGATCGACGTGAACGGCCCGAGCGGAGTGGGTCCGGCGTAAATATCGGAGTCGGACGCCATCAGCAGAAACCGCCCGCGGTGCTGCACGATCGTCGGCGCGTAGCCGAGGTCGCGGACGTTGAGCGGATGGTGCTCCCACGTGCGACCTTCATCGGCGCTGACCCACGCCATGTCGACGGAGGGATAAAGGTACCATTTGCCCTCGTGCCAAAGCGCAGACGGATCGGCGAGTTCGCGGTACTGCTGCGTCGTCTCCGCGAGCCACAAGCCGGCGGGTTCGTTGGGCTTTCCCGGTGTGACATCGCGCACGAGGCGGCCGACGGGATAGTCGGGCAACGACAGGGGATTGTTGAGACGCGCGGGTGACGTTGCCGCCGAAACCGTCGCGGCCAAGCCGCACAGCAATCCAAAGGTGGCCGCAGCGAGAGGGGTCTGATTCGCCATGCCGATAAAACGATCCTTCATCGGCAGTCGCGGCAAGGCTTTCTCCGCGTCTGTAAGCCGCGAATGTGCTCCGGAAATTATGGAGTGCGGCGCCTCACCGGGACGTCGACCGAACTCCTGCGCCTTATTTCCAGATCGCCGGTGGACTAAACAGACGGGCTTCGGCCAACAAAGTCCGCTTTCCCACATAACGCCGCAACCACCGCCTCCTGCATCGCCAAAACGGGCGAGTAA
>CBRAFL010000429.1:0-4287 GCA_967755055.1 uncultured bacterium | reverse complement strand
CAGAGGGGAACCGCTAATAGGATTTTCCCAATGGGGAAATCTTGATCCAGTGGCTTTTGGCTAACGTGACCGCTACGCCCAAAGGGCACCCGCAACGGTCACCCCTTCGCTCCGCTTCGGGGCCGCACCAGGTGCGACCATCTCCGCGCTGCCGCGCTCCGTCGCCTGCGCCTTGAGGTGATTGGAGCCCGCTGATCGCGGTCTGCGATCAGCAGACCCCATTACCTATTCTGGAGCCGATCAGGCGGAGGGGTGACATAAGGATCTGCCCATTGGCAGATCCCATTAGCGGTTTCCTCCCGCCGAGTATTTCGAAGACAGACCTCAGCGCTCTGCATGCAAGCGATCGGCGAAACTGCTATGATTCGAGCTGCCGCAGAACGTGACAGACGTTACTCCCGCCGAAGCCGCTCGTGTTGTTTAGCACGATGCCGGGAGCAGACGCGATCGTCGCGCGCGGAAGGTCGAGACCTTCACAGGCGTCATCGGGCGCGGTGAGATTTGCCGTGCCCGGGATAAAACCGTCGCGTAACGCGATCGAACAGAATGCGGCCTCCATGACGCCGGCCATCGATAGCGGATGACCGGTCAGGCTTTTCGTGCTGCTGACGGGCGGTCGCGCACCGGCAGCGGTAAAAATGCTGCGGAGCGCGAGCGCTTCGGAACGATCGCCAGCCGTGGTCGAGGTCGCGTGCGCGTTGACGTAGCCGATGTCGGCGGGCCCGAGCTGTGCGTCGGCGAGCGTGCGACGCATCGCTTCGGCCAGACCCAAGCCCTCAGGATGAGAGACGGCGACGTTGTGACCGTCCGCAGCCTGACCCCAACCAGCGAGCTCGGCATAAATTGGTACGGCGCGACGGCGCGCGGATTCCAGCTCTTCGAGGATGAGGCACACCGCGCCGCCCGATGCGACGAAGCCATCGCGTTGCTGGTCGAAGGGACGGGACGCGGTCGACGGATCTGGATTGGTTGAGAGTGCACGCATCGCGGCGAAGGGGAGGACGGACTCCGCGTTGAGATCTTCGGCGCCGACGACGAGCATTCGGGTTTGCCGGCCCAGCCGAATATCGTCGAGCGCGCAACCGAGGGCGTGACTCGACGAGGCGCACGCGGCGACGAATCCACTCACGGCTCCGCGAATGCCGTAATGCGCAGCGAGATTGAAATTCAATGTTCCCGCGATCGACGAAACCACGCCCATCGGATTTCCGCGCTCGCCGCGCACCGCCATCATTTGCGAAATGTGGTGATGCAGCATAAACGCCGAACCGGCGGACGCACAATAGAGTCCGGTCGTGCCGTCGGTCAGATCGCCGGCTGAAAGTCCCGCATCGACCAGCGCCTGCTCGGTTGCGCAGAGCGCGTAGAGACCGTGGGGCGGAAGACTCCGCAGCACCTCACGAGGAAATTCGTAGCCGCCGGGATAGCGCCAGTCGCGCCAGCTCGGAGAATCGGTGATGAAGTCCTTGATCGTTCCGGCTACTTTTACGGTGAGTGCGGGATTCCGGAGAAACTCGATTGGTTCAATGCCGGAGCGAAGGGTACGCAGCGCATTCGTAACGGCGGTGCGATCATTGCCGATACTGGTGATGAAGCCCAGGCCCGTGACAACCGCGCGGCGTATCATGCGCGCGGAGACGTTGCGGCGGCGGCGAGTTTTTCCCGGATGAACGCGCGCAGGTCGCCCACCGTTCTCACTCGTAGAATTTCCTCGTTCGCAATGCGCACCCGAAAAAGATCTTCGAGAAAAAATACCATCTCGGTGATCGCGATCGAGTCGAACCCGAGATCTTCGACGAGCTTGCACGCATCTGCAGGGGAGCCGGCGGCGCGAAGTTTTTTATCGGGCAGGTGATCCAGTACGACCGCGAGGACAACGATATCAGCATCTGCCGGGGAATGGGCGGCACGAAAGCGCGCGAACGCCTCGCGCACTTCCAAAGGAAAATGATGCATGAGCGCGGTGGCGGCATCGGGTGTACCGGACTCGGCGGGAGAAGAGGTGGGCGGCTCCATTAAAAAAGGTGCTAGGCGGAGGCGGAGACAACTTTAGGTTGAAGAATTGCCGGGCTTGGCACCGCGGAAAACCAAGAGCGCCAGCCCTCGCGCAATTCGAGCCGCGCCCAGAGAAGCAGCAGGCCGAACACGCGAACCGGCAGGCGGCGATTGAATTCGTAGCTGATAAAGCCGAAATTGTGGCGGTCATTGTGCCGACCCCAAACCCCGCGTTTTTGACGCGAGTGAGCGATCGCGACAAGGCGTCGGTTGTAGAGCGCCATCAGTCGGTAGGGCCATTTCGACTTCGCGTGCGTGAAGGGCGGAGATTCAAGCACGTGATTCCCGTGTTTGAACGGCTGCGTCACGATGCCCAAATAGTAGAGGCCGAGGTCGAGGCGAAACGCCAAAGTCATGAGTTCGAAGTCGCCCATGTAATAGTACTTGTCGCGGTAAAGCGCTTCGAACCAGCGGTCATAACTGAGGACAAAATTCGTATTGTGCTGAGCGACGCGCGGAGCGACCGGCTTGCCGCGGAAGCTGGCGTCGATCAACGCGGCGGCAGCGCTGGTGGTAAACGAAATCCAGTCCATACCGGGCGAATAGAAGGGATCAATAAATCCCGCGGCGTCTCCGACCAGCACAGCGCCATCGGTGGCAAACGTCGTGGAAGAGTACGCGAGATTGCGCCGGAAATGAACGTCGCCTTCGTGCCAGGTGGCATCCGCCAGTAGCTCCCGTGCGGTCGGGTGGGTATTGAGCATTGTCCGAAGCCGCTCGGCGAGATTTGGTCCCGGAGGCAGTTCGGTGATGCGCTGATCGTAGACCACGCCGACGCTCACGTCTCCGCCTTTGAGCGGAATAAACCAGGCCCACCAGCCGTAGCCGGTGATGTGGTTGGTCGCGGTCGATCGCAGTGCTTTGACGCGGTTCGACCACGTCGGATAAATCGTGCTGAACTTGCGATCGTCCAACGAGTGCACGCCGGACCAGCGCGACCAGCAGGTGGCGGTCGGATGCGCGGTATTCGGTTTCAACCACCCCTCCTGGCGCGCGAGCAGCGTTGCAACTCCCGAGGCGTCAACGACCCAGCGAGCGGTGGCCGTTTCGAGCGATCCGTCTGCGGCGTCCCATTCGACGAGTTGATTGCCGCCGCTGGAAAGCGTGACCTTTTTGACGCGAACCTGGCGATGAAGGACGGCGCCGTCGGCGACGGCGTTGGCCAGCACATGTTCGTCCAACACGGCGCGATCAACCTGATAGCCGGGCAGGCGAACATTGTAGCGCGGGCCGGTTTCGCTGCACTGGTCGAGCGCGCGCGTTTGGTCGTTGGCGAACCAGAACCGCATGCCTTGTTTTGGAATATGTTTCTCCAGCAGGTGATCCGTCAGACCCAGCACCCGGCCCAGAAAATAAGCGCTGATCTCCACCGTGGATTCACCGACGCGGCGCTTCAGTTTCTCCGAGCGCTCCAGGATGAGCAGCCGCAATTTCGGATTTCGGCGCAACAACAGGCAGGCCGTGGCCGAGCCGGAAAGTGCACCACCAACAATAATCACATCCCAGTGAGCGGGTGGGGAATCTTCCATGGGAATTGGTGTCATCAAAGGACGCGGATCAGTCGCAGCAATGGCAAATGTTTACAATCTCACTTGCGGAGTCGCTTCCCCCGCGTAACTAGCCGGGCAGACCGTTTTTCAACAACTTCCACCCATGAATATCTTACGCTCATTCTTGTTAGCCGCCCTCGCTGTCGGCGTTCTGGCGCCACTTCAGGCGATGAACAATGCCGACGTCATCAGGATGAAGGAGGCGGATTTTTCAGAAGGGACCATCTTGATGGCGATCGGCCGCGAGCCAGCGAATTACGACACGAGTCCGGACGCGCTCATCGAACTCAAAAAAGCGGGTGTAACGGAGGCGGTGATTCAAAAGATCGTCGCGACCCAGCCCCCTGCCGCTGGCGATACGACTCCTCCGCCTCCTGAGCCGAAGCCCGTGGAGCCGCCACCTGGGCCGAGGTACGCGGACCAGAATTTTCCTTCCATCGCGCCAGCATTGATCAACCCGGTCGCCGGGCAGGAATATTTTCTGCGCTCCACGCTGCACTTCGAAGACGGAGAACATTTGGCCACCAATTACGCGCGAGGAATCGTCGTTCCGATCAACACGCCGATGAAGATCGATCCGCCAAGTGTGAGCGTGGTGAGTGTGAGTGCCAGGCGGCCCTTGCGGCGGAAAGTGTTGCGCAGGGAGAGCAGCAGCGGCCGTGAGAGGAAGCGCACGCGCTCC
>CBRAFL010000428.1:0-4361 GCA_967755055.1 uncultured bacterium | reverse complement strand
AATCGGCTTCCGCTCCCGCTCATCATTTATCTCTGCGTGCTCGGCGGTATCGCCACGGCAGGGGTGACGTATTACATGACGCCGAAGTACACGCGCGTCGGTTACGCTCCGGTCCAGCCGGTTCCCTACAGCCACGCGCTGCACGTGGGTCAGCTCGGTTTGGATTGCCGTTACTGTCACAGCAACGTCGACAAATCCGGCTACGCGAATCTGCCGACGGCGCAGACGTGCATGAACTGCCACAATCAGGTGAAGAAAGACAGCCCGCTTCTCGCCGTCGTGCGCAACAGCTACGAAACCGGTGATCCCGTGCCGTGGGTAAAAGTTCACGAGCTGCCAGACTTCGCTTATTTCAATCACTCCATTCACGTGAACCGCGGCGTCAGCTGCGTGGAGTGCCACGGAAAGATTAACGAGATGGAAGTCGTCACGCACGCTCAGCCGTTGAGCATGGGTTTCTGCCTCGAGTGCCATCGCAATCCCGCCACCCGGGTTCGCCAGCCGTCTGATGTCTATAATCTAGACTCACCGACGATCGCCGCGACCTCCGGCGTCGTTGCGGGCGAAAAATTCGTGCACGACTGGAATATCAAGCCTCCGCAAAGCTGCACCGGTTGCCACCGATGAAACGCAAATTTGAACATCCCGCTCCGTCTGAACGCGAGCTGACCGGTCCCAAGTACTGGCGCAGCCTCGACGAACTCGCCGACACGCCCGGCTTCAAGGCGCAACTGGAGCGCGAATTTCCTCAGGGAGCCGCGGAACTCGATGGTGTCGATCGCCGACACTTTTTGAAGATCATGGCAGCCTCGTTCGCTTTGGGCGGACTCGGGCTCGCCGGCTGCCGCCGCCCGGAGAAAAATGTTCTGCCTTACGGAAAATCCGTCGAAGGAATTATTCAGGGGCTGCCGCTTTATTTCGCGACAGCGATGCCGCTGCGCAAATCCGCGATTCCGCTTCTCGCCGAGACTCATCAAGGGCGTCCGACGAAACTCGAAGGCAATCCAACGTACACGCCGCACGGTGGCGCCAGTTCGTTGTTGGCCCAGGCTTCGGTCCTCGATCTCTACGATCCAGAACGCGCGATAGAGCACACGCAAAACGGTCGCAAGCTCAACGTCGCCGACGTCAATGATCTGCTGGCGAAGCTCGGCGCAGGTCACGCCGCTGACGGTGGCGCCGGCCTCGCGTTTCTCGCTGAAGAATCTTCGTCGCCGACCCGCGCGCGATTGGTCGCGGCCTTGAAGCGCCGTTTCCCCGCCGCGATTTGGGCGGAGTACGATCCCATTATTGATAACACGTCGGCGTTGGCTGCGACCGCGGCCTTCGGTCAAAACGTTAAGCCGCTCTATCGTTTCGCCAAAGCGAAGCGCATCGTGTCGCTCGATGCGGATTTCCTCCGCGCGGATGCTGAAAATCTCTACTACACGCGCGAGTTTTCGAAAGGTCGTCGCGTTACGTCGAAGGAAGATGCCGAGGCGATGAATCGTCTCTATGTCGCGGAGAGTGGTTTCACGCTCACCGGCAGCATGGCGGATCATCGGCTGCGTCTGGCGAGCAGTCATATGCTCGGACTCGCGGCGGCGCTGGCCGTCAAGATTACCGGAGCGAGCACATTTGCTTCGCTCGCGCAGGGTCTCGATCTCAACCAGAAATGGGTCGACGAATGTGCGGCGGATTTGCTCGCGCATCGCGGAAGCAGTCTGGTGGTCGCTGGCGTACATTTGCCCGAGCAAGTCCACGCGATCGCGTATGCGATCAACGCTCACCTCGGCAACATCGGCACCACGGTTGATTTCGTGGCGGTGTCACCGTCCGGCGCGGCGACGATTCAGGATCTCGCGAGCGCGATCACTTCGAAGTCGGTCAAGACGCTCGTCATTCTCGGCGGCAATCCAGCCTACAACGCGCCGGCGGACCTCAACTGGGTTCCCTTACAGAAGTCGGTTTCAAGCGTCGTTCGTCTCGGCTACTACGTGGACGAAACCTCCGAAGTTTCCTCCAGCGGTATCCAACTTGCGGGTGCGCACTACCTCGAATCGTGGGGCGATGCGCGCACGGTAGACGGCACGATTGTTCCGATTCAGCCGATGATTCTCCCGCTGTTCGGCGGATTGACGGACATCGAAGTCATCGCACGCATCGCGGGTCTGCCGAATGCCGATCCTTACGCGTTGGTTTTCGAAACCATCACAGGCATCGCCGGTGGCGACGCAGAAAAAGCATTCCGCCAATTTCTTCACGACGGCATCCTCGCGAAATCCGAGTATCCCGTGGTGTCGGTCACCTACAACACTGGCGCGGTTGCACGGCTGTTCAACGACGTTCCGAAACTCGCTCCGCTCTCGATCAATAATTTGGAAGTTCGCTTTGTGGCGGACTACAAGATGGACGATGGCCGGTTCGCGAACAACGGCTGGCTGCAAGAGTGCCCCGATCCCATCACCAAGATTTCATGGGACAACGCGATTCTCATCAGTCCGCGTTTGGGTGATGAACTCGGTATCACGCCGAAGAATTCGGTGCTCCAGGTTGCCCGCAAAGAGGAAAACGATTTTTTCATCGGGAAGGAAAACGGCCGTATTTTCGAGGTGACGATTGGCAGTCTGAAGGTGAGAGGACCGGTCCACATTCAGCCCGGCTTGTCCAACTACACGATCGTGCTGCCGCTCGGTTACGGACGCACGAAATCGGGTCACATCGGAACGAACGCAGGCTTTAGCGCCTATCCGCTGCGCACGAGTTCGGCCCCACATTTTGTCACCGGCGCGAAGCTGACGGATACCGGTGAGCGTATCCTGTTGGCAAACACGCAAGAGCACTGGTCGATGGAAGGTCGCGATATCATTCGCGAGGCCAATACGACTGAAGTGCTGGCTGAAAACGGCGCAGGCTTGGGCTTCGTGCGCACGTTCGGCATGGAGTCGCACAGTCCGTCGATTCTCGGCGCACCTGGCGAAGCAATGACGCCGGGAGAACGCGCGACGGCCATCCCACGCGGCAATTCGCTCTATAAGACTCCGACGTTCGATGGCGTGCACCAGTGGGGCATGTCGATCGATCTGAATACGTGCATCGGTTGCAATTCCTGCGTCATCGCCTGCCAGGCGGAAAACAATATTCCGATCGTCGGCAAGGATCAGGTGCTCCGCGGTCGTGAGATGCACTGGATTCGTCTCGATCGTTACTACTCAAATGGTGAGGCGGACGCTTCCGTATTCGGCGGCGAAGGTAACCGTAAGTTGCCTGAGGATCCGCAGGTCTCTTTGCAGCCGATGACGTGCGTCCATTGCGAGCTCGCTCCGTGCGAAACGGTGTGCCCCGTCAATGCGACCGTTCACGACGAAGAAGGCATCAACGCGATGGCCTACAACCGCTGCATCGGCACGCGGTATTGCGCGAACAATTGTCCGTACAAGGTTCGTCGATTTAACTTCTTCGACTTCAATCAACGTCACCTCGACAGCCTTTACCTCGGACCAACGGGTCCACAGGGCATGCCGGAGCTCGTGAAGATGGTGAAGAATCCGGAAGTCACCGTCCGCATGCGCGGTGTGATGGAAAAGTGCACCTATTGCGTGCAACGCATTCAGAACGGAAAAATCCAGCACAAGGTGGCGATGGCGAAAGCCGGCTGGTCCACTCCGAAAGACGGTCAGCCCGTCGATGTCTCCGTCCCAGACGGCACGATCAAGACCGCCTGTCAGCAGGTGTGTCCGGTCGATGCGATCGTGTTCGGCAACATCCTCGACAAGGGCAGCGCTGTTTCGAAAGCGAAAGCACTTGGCCAGGATTACGCCGTTCTCGGTTATCTCAACACGCGCCCTCGCACCACGTATCTCGGCAAGTTGCGCAATCCAAATCCCAAGATGCCGGACTACCGCGATCTGCCTTTGAGCCGCGTTGAATATAACACCAAGAATCATCCGGCCGGCCACGGTGAACACGGGGCAGGGGAACACGCTCCGGAGCACGGCCACGCCGTACCCGAAGCGGAGAAGCATGGTGTGATCGAAGCTTTCAAGCGCATCGGAGGACTTAGCTAATGGCCCACGCCGAAAATGCCGTCGCCCGCCCGGCGATTCTCAACGAGGTCAAGCCCGTCGCGCTTCCGCGCGCCACCTTGGTTCATCATCACCGCAGCTTCTCGTGGATTACGGAGAAGATCTGCGGGATAATCGAGGGCAAGACGCCCGCGTGGTGGTGGGTTTGCTTCATCCTCGCGTGCTTCGTTGCGTCCTTCACGGTCGCCGGAATCACCTACCTGGTCTCGACCGGCGTCGGTGTGTGGGGTCACGCGAATCCCGTCAACTGGGCGTGGGACATCGTCAACTTCGTCTTCTGGATCGGTATCGGCCACG